>JBOHRQ010000029.1:0-26678 GCA_050732875.1 Gemmatimonadota bacterium
GCGGGGATCCCCATCCTCTATGACGCGCATACGACCCTGGAGTCCGAGCTTCCGAGCTACCGGATGGGTCTGCCAGGATCCTTCAAGCGCAGCTTCGGCCGCCTCCTCGACCGCAGGCTTCCCCGGCACGCGAGCCATACCGTCGCCGTCACCGACGCGGTCCGTGACCACCTGGTCGACCTCGGCGCGGTGGTTCCGGGGAAGATCACGGTGGTCTCGAACGGCGTGGAGAGAGAGATCTTCGACGTCCCCGTGGAGGGGCGATGGAAAGCCGCGCCGGGAACGCGGACGATCGTATTCAGCGGAAACACGGCCCCGTACCAGAGGGTCGACCTGCTCCTGGAGGCATTCGCCCGGGTTCATGCCCGGCATCCGGAAGCGCGATTGCTGATCATCACCCGATCCGGGCTGGATCGTTACGAGGGACTGGCGCGCCGGCTGCGGGTTCGGGACGCGATGATCATCGAGAACGTGGATTTCGACCGGCTTCCGGGACTGCTGGCAGGGGCGGACGTGGCGGTGAACCCACGGATCGACTGTGCCGGAGTCCCCCAGAAGCTGTTGAACTACATGGCCGCCGGGATCCCCGTGGTTTCCTTCCGGGGAGCGGCTCCTGTCATCCAGCACGAACGGACCGGGCTCTGTGTCGGCGACGCGGATACTGAAGCGATGGCGGCGGCGATCGAGAGGCTGCTGGTCGACCCTGCCCTCGCTCGCAGGCTGAGCCTGACGGCGCGACGGTGGGTCTGGCGGACGCACTCGTGGGATCGGGCCGCGGAAGCAATCGAGGCCGTGTACAGACGGATGCTGGATGGGGACGGGAAACCGTCGGGGCTGTGAACGAAACACCCGGCCAGGCTTCAACGATCGGCGGATGCTCCGGCGGCGGGGTCCGCATCTGCCATCAGCTCGGGGATCGGCACACCCTGGAACCATGACGGGCGCTCGGCGCCGAGCCACTCGAAGACCGTTGGGATGAGATCGATGGTTTCATAGTCTTGCTCGCAGGGACCGGGCCGGATGCCGGGGCCGGCGGCCACGAACCAGCCCTGATCGACATGGTTGCCCGACCGGCCGGAGGGCAGCCGGTACCCTTTTCCCCAGACGATCTCGCCGTATTGCTCCGAGCGGACTCCGGCTGATTCGTGGATCGGGCGGTCACGCCAGTGAACCTGTAGGTCCGGCAGATAGCGTCGAGCGGGCGCATCGGAGTCCACCAGGCTGTCCACGCGCTCGACCTTCGCCACGAACGGCAGGCCGGAGTCGATGTCGACAAAGCTCAGGAACGCCTCTTCGAGCTCGCTGCAGAGTGCGTCGTACTCGGTCCCGGGCTCGACGATACCGGCGGCCTCCCGGCCTCGCAGGTTGATCCTCACGTAGCCGTTCAGGTCGGCGGGGACCAGGAAAAACCGCGTCTTCGACCAGTCCTGCATGCGTCTCGACCAGAGCGGTACGAGGGCGTGGTTGATCTCGCTGGGAAGCCGGGTCGTGACCTGTCGTACCAGCTTCCAGGGCAACGCCTTCTTGACCCGGTACGCCAGGCCTCGCCGGGGTGCGCCACCATCGCCAGAATGGACCCGCTGGACGACACGGTCGAACTGCTCCGTCCAGCCGACGTTGGGCCCCATTCCGTGGAGGGCGAAGGCGACGATCCGCGCTCCGCTGGGGGCGCTCTCGAGGATGGCGCCGAGCGCTCGATCCCAGGCCTGGTAGATCTCCAAGCAGGCATTCTCGAGCACACGGCGTTCTTCCGGGGACACGCGGTCGACGTCGATCTGGGAGAGATCCCAGAGATAATGGGTGCTGCGGTGAGGGCCTCCGAAGACGGTGAGGAAAAGATCCCACGATCCCTCGGCCAGGAGCGCGGCGGAGATCCGGGCGAACTGCTCGATGGAGGCCAGTGCCTCGTGGCGCTGCCGAAGCAGGGTCTTCCCTGTCTGGGGACCGAAGAGCTCGGGTCGCATTGCGGGGCTGCCGAAGCGTCGCTTGAGTCGACCCCAGAGCTCGTCGGGGTGGGTCCGGCGGCCGAAGTCGTCATGGCACTGCCAGCCGTTCAGGAAGATGCCGTCCATGCCTGCCGGGGAGTCGGCCAGGAACGGCACGTCCAGCAGCGCCAGCCGGTCATCCCGCAGCGAGGGGGCGGTACAGAAAGGCCGGATCGGGAGCCAGTCCGGATCGACGTATTGCAGCCGCATCGCCTCCGGTCGCCACAGCTTGTTGAAGAACCAGCCGTGCTCGCCCAGTCGTGTGGACGTCCAGAAGCTCGGCCACACCATGCTGAGGAAGCCGGTCGGCTTCGGGATCAGGGTGCCGTGCCGCCCGCGCGCCTTGAGCGCGGCAAGGTTGGGGAGATGGCCCTCGGCGAGGAGTCGTTCGACCAGGGTGATCTCCACCGCGTCGAGCCCGATGAGGATGCAGGGAGACGATGCGGTCATGCCCCGGCCAGCGCTCGAAGGGGGTAAACGGCCTTCCACGCGCCGCCGTCGGCCAGGCTCGCCCGGCACGCCTCGACCACGGCCACGGCGCGGAAGCCGTCCCGCCCGTCGGCGCAACCGGAGGGCGCTCCGCGGATCGCGTCGGCGAAGGAGGCGAGCTGCCGATCGAAGCTCTCGTGGGTCTGGCTGGGCCTTCGGATGGCCTTGCGGACGGACAGATGAGCGAGATAGCGGATCCGGTCCCACGCTTCCGGGAGCCGATCCGGAGTCCGGCGCGAGCGGGACAGGCCGCCCGGACGGACGACCAGCGCGCGGTCGCCGAGGTCGACCTCCAGCTGCTCCCGGTAATGTGGAGCGTAGGCCGCCGTGCACCGCGCCACGATGTCCCGGTCCGGCCCGAGGCCGAGATCCACCTGGACGTCCGGTGCGTCGGTCTTCCCGAACGGACGCGCGCGTGCCTCGCGAACTGCCAGCCCGGTCATCCAGGCCACGAGATCGATCTGGTGGCAGGCGACATCGTTCAACAGGGAATCGCAGGGCACGGGAGAGCGCGACCCCCCCCGCCACCGCTCGTCGGCCGCGAACGAGTACCGGACCCCCCGAATGCTCTCCGGCTCGGCCGCCACCTCGTCCCTCGCCTTCCGATAGCTGCTGCGGAATCGACGATTGAAGCCCACGCAAAGGGCTGTGCCAGCGGCCTCGGCGGAGTCGATCATGCGCCGGGCGTCGGCGAGCCGCGTGGCCATCGGCTTCTCGACGAGCACGTTGAGCCCCGACTCCAAGGCCTGGAGAGCGATCTCGGCGTGCAAGTCCGGAGGGGTCGCCACGAGGACGGCATCCAGGTCGTCGCCGGCCAACAACCCGGTCGGGGAGTCGAAGACGCGAACCTCGGGCAGAGCGCGACGGACCCACTCCCGCCGGCGCGCGGAGAGGTCGCATGCGGCGACGAGCTTCCACCGCGCGCTGCGGTCCAGAGCCTGTCGGTGATAAAGCTCGAAGACGCGGCCGCAGCCGACGACCCCCAAGCGAAGTCGCGCCCTATCGGCCGCCATCGTCTCTCCTGTCGGGCGTCGAGTAGCGCCGGAAATCGATCCGGATGCTCTCCCCATCCGGCAGACCGCCCGTCGGTGGCAGGGGACAGTTCCGACAGAGGGCGTAGTTCTCCCGATGGCCGCGGACGAGGTCCTCGACGATGAGCGCGTGTCGTTCGGAGTACCACAGTTCTTCGAGCGTGGAGCGATGGACGTTGCCCAGCCCGAAATCGCCGTGGAGATCCTCGCAGCAGTTGCACACCTCTCCATCGTGCTGGACGATGAGCCGGATGAGAGGGCGGTGACACGGTGCGTTGGCGAACGTCAGATCGGGGACGGCCATGCGGTCGTCGGTAGGAACCAGGGCTCGCGGCACCCCGATGCTGTGGCCCGATCGGACCCCGAGAGGGCCGATGGGGCTGAAGTCCACGTCGTCGCTGCCCAACCGGCGCCGCCAGTACATCTTGGCTTCTTCCAGCTCCTCGTTCGTCCGATAGTCGTACAGGCCGACGACGATGATGCGGTAGACCTCCCGGACCTCGGCGCACAGCCGCTCGCTCTTCCTCAGCGCGTCACCGTTCGTGTGAAGATAGGGCTCCATCTGGCGCTCTCTGGCAGCCCGGGCCAGAACCACGTTCCTCTTGTCCAGCAGCGGCTCCGAGTAGTGGTGAAAGCCCACCCGCCCGCGGAATCCCATCGCCCGGGCCTGATCCAGCAGGTCCAGGATCTTCTTCGTCGGCATTTGTTGCAGGACGGGTTCGCCCCGGGCGTCCAGGTAGCGGCCCGAGCGGTCGTAAGTGCGCGGGCAAAACCAGCAGGAGCGGTTGCAGTTGGACTGCGATTCGATCTGCAGCCGCTCGAACAAGGGGATTCGCCCGGCCGGCGTGTCCACGCGATCCAGTCTAGAGTGCTCCCGGGGTGGGATCAAGCCGCTGGCCGCCTCGTGACACGGCGCCTATTTTCAAAGCCTATTCCCGTTCCCCCGCCCTCCGGGATGACCCGGACCGCGGGGGCGGCGCTCTCGGACCGAAGGGCCCAAGGGCGCGACCGATCCTTCGAGCCGCGGCGGCCAATCGGCCCCGGTGGCACCTCACGAGGACCATGTTCGACGAGCTGAGCGCCAAGCTCGACGGCGCCTTCGCGCGCTTCCGGAGCCGCGGCATCCTCGACGACGAGATGATCGTCGAGGGAATGCGAGAGGTCCGTCGGGCCCTTCTCGAGGCCGACGTGAACTACCGCGTGGCCAGGGATTTCTGCGCCCGGATCGAGGAGAAGGCCCGCGGACAGGAGGTGGCGCGGTCGATCACGCCCGCCCAGCAGGTCATCAAGATCGTCCACGACGAGCTGGTCGAACTGCTGGGCGGCGCCCACGCCCCGATGCGCGAGTCGAAGCAGCCCCCCACCGTCATCGTGCTGGCGGGGCTTCAGGGATCGGGGAAGACGACCACCGCCGGCAAGCTCGCGCGCCGGTTCCAGCGCGAGGGTCGTCGCCCGCTCCTCGTCGCGGCCGACATCCATCGGCCGGCGGCGATCGAGCAGCTCGAGACCCTGGGGCGCAGGCTCGACCTTCCGGTCGTGGATGGCCGGGACGGCCGGCGGGCCGAGGAGATCGCGCGGCAGGGGATCGAGCGGGCGCGGGTGGATCGGCGGAACGTGGTGATCGTCGACACCGCCGGGCGCCTCCATGTGGATGACGAGATGATGGCGGAGCTCGAGCGGGTAGTGGAGGAGACCGACCCGCACGAGCTCCTGCTGGTGGCCGACGGCATGACCGGGCAGGACGCGGTGCGGATCGCCGAGTCTTTCAGCGAGCGCGTCGCGTTGACCGGCATCGTGCTCACCAAGCTGGACGGAGACGCCCGCGGCGGCGCGGCGCTCTCCATCCACGCGGTAACCGGTCTTCCGATCAAGTTCATCGGCGTGGGTGAGAAGCTGGACGGCCTCGAGCCCTTCCACCCCGATCGCATGGCGGGCCGGATCCTGGATCGCGGCGACGTCGTGACGCTTGTCGAGAAGGCCGAGGAGGCGTTCGATCCGGAGGAAGCCAAGGGGCTGGAGGCGAAGCTTGACGGCCGCGGGAAGTTCGATCTGGAGGACTTCCTCGTGGCGATGCGCCAGATCAAGCGGATGGGCCCTCTCGAAGGTCTGTTGGGGCTCGTGCCCGGCGTCGGCAAGGCGCTCCGCGATGTCGAGGTCGACCCCGATCGGATCAAGCGCATCGAGGCCATCGTCCTCTCGATGACCCCGGATGAGAGGCGCCGGCCGAAGATCCTGACCGGCCGCCGCCGAAAGCGGATCGCGAAGGGGAGCGGAACCACCGTCCAGGAGGTCAACCAGCTCCTCAAGCAGTTCGACGAGATGAACCGTATGATGAAGCGACTCAAGGGAACGCTGGGAAGACGACAACCCTTCAGGAGGTAGGAAAATGGCGGTACGCATCCGGCTGCGGCGCATGGGCGCCAAGAAGCAGCCCGTCTACCGGGTCGTGGTGGCCGACTCGCGGAGTCCGCGCGACGGACGCTTCCTCGACACGATCGGCACGTACAACCCGCGCACGGAGCCGGTCGAGATCCGAATCGATCGCGACAAGGCGCTGGCCTGGCTCGAGAAGGGCGCCGAGCCCACGGACACCGCGCGCTCGCTGCTCTCCAAGGTGGGGATCTGGCAGCGCTTCCGGACGGGCGAGTGGCCTGCCGGGGCGGCCGGTGGCGACCGGTCGGAGGGGGAGATTAGGCCCGCCGAGGCGCCGGTCGAGACGGTTCCGATCGAGGGGACGCTGGTCGAGGGGGCTCCTTTCAAGGAGGCGTCGGCCGAGGAGGCGTCGGCCGAGGAGGCGTAGCCTGGACGCCGGGCCTGCCTTCGTGGCGATCGGCCGCGTCGTGAAGGCTCACGGCATTCGTGGCGAGGTGGCCGTGTTCCCCCTGACTGGGCATCCGGAGCGCTTCGCGGCGGGGCAACACGTGATCCTGAGCCCGACGCCCGAAGGCAGGGACGGGGTGCCCGTCCTGATCGAGGCCAGCCGGGCGCACGCGGGCCGCTACCTGCTGAAGGTGGACCGCATCGAGAACCGTAGCCTGGCCGAGCAGGCGGTGGGGCGGTTCCTCCTGATCCCCCGCGCCGATGCCGAGAAGGCGCGCGAGGAGGGCGAGTTCTTCCTGTACGCTCTCGTGGGACGCGAGGTGCGCACGGCGGACGGCCGGCTTCTGGGCGAGATCGTCGACGTCCTGGAGCCGGGCGGGACGGCGGTGCTCGAGATCGGAGCAACGGCCGGAGGCCGCCGGCTCCTGCCGTTCGTGCGCGAGTTCGTGCGCGAGGTGGGGGATGAGGCCATCGTCGTCGATCCGCCGGAGGGCTGGGAGGAGCTCTAAGGTGCATGTCAACGTCCTGACCCTTTTCCCGGGCTACTTCAAGGAGCCGCTCGCCCAGTCCATGACGGGCCGGGCCCGCAAACGGGGTCTGTTCTCCTGGGACGTGGTCGATCTGCGTGACTTCGTGGGTGAGGGCGAGCAGGCCGATGACTACCCGTACGGCGGGGGAGGGGGAATGGTCATGAAGCCGGAGCCCGTCTTCCGCGCCTGGGAGGCCCTGGAGGAGCCGCGGCCCTTCATCCTTCTCTCGGCGCGCGGCCGGCCGTTCACGCACGAGGTGGCGGTCGAGCTCGCCGTGGAGCCCGAGCTGACCCTGCTCTGCGGGCACTACAAGGACGTCGACGAGCGCGTTCGCGAGGCGATCGTGACCGACGAGATCTCGGTCGGAGACTTCGTGCTGTCGGGCGGCGAGATCGCCGCCCTCGCCGTGATCGACGCGGTCGCCCGGCTTCTGCCAGGAGTGCTTGGAGACTTCGACAGCGCTCAGGGGGATTCGTTCCACGACGAGTGGCTCCTGGGTCCGCCCTCGTATACCCGGCCCGCCGTATATCGTGGGATGGAGGTCCCGGAGGTGCTGCTCTCGGGCGACCATGCCGCGATCGCCCGGTGGCGGCGGGAGGAAGCGCTCCGGGTGACCCGCGAACGGCGGCCCGACCTGATCGGCCGGAACGCCGAGGATGAAGCCCGAGGGGCGTGACGGTCGCGTGACCGAGGCATATATTCCTGGTCTATCCTGAAAATCGAGGTTCTCCATGATCGCCGAATACGAAACCCAGCAGCTCCGCGAGGACGTCCCCGAGTTCCGCCCCGGGGACACCGTTCGCGTCAACGTGCGTGTACGCGAGGGCGAGAAGGAGCGCCTCCAGGCGTTCGAGGGAGTCGTCATCCGCCGCAAGGGCGGAGGCATCAACGAGACGTTCACCGTCCGAAAGGTCTCCAACGGCGTCGGGGTCGAGCGGATCTTCCCGCTCCATTCCCCGGTGGTCTCCGAAATCCAGGTCGTGCGCGAGGGACGTGTCCGCCGTGCCAAGCTCTACTACCTGCGCAACCTCTCCGGAAAGGCCGCCCGGATCCGCGAGCGCCAGCGCTCGTAGCCTGCCCCCGGCCCTGCCTTGAGCGGCTTCGAGGAGCGGCTCGGGCAGCTCTCCGTCTCCGAGATCTCGGCGGTCCTGGCCCGGCGCCAGTCGGTCGGGCGTCGGACCGTCCGGTACCTGCTCGAGGACGATCGGGCCGGCGTGCGTGACCTCGGCCGGCGCTATCTCGATCGTGTGCGGGCGCGCGAGCGCGAGCACACGCGCCTCCTCCGGCTCCTCGAAACGGAACGCGAGCTGCTCGCCGAAGGCGCGCGGACGGCGGCTGGAGTCGACGAGGTCGGGGTCGCGCCGATCGCCGGGCCGGTCGTCGCCGCGGCCGTGGTCCTCCCCGCCGACTGGATTCCCGCGGGACTGGATGATTCGAAGCGACTCGCCAGCGGAGAGAGGGAGCGTCTGGACCGGGAGATACGGGCGGCCGCCTGCGCGGTGGGGGTCGGCGTCGTCAGCGAGCGGATCATCGACCGCGTGAACGTCTACCAGGCGAGCCTCCACGCCATGCGCCTGGCGCTGCGCCGGCTGGGCGTGGCCATCGACCTGGCCCTCCTGGACGGGCGGCCGCCGCGGACGTTTCCGGTCCCGCATCGGGCGGTGGTCGGGGGAGATCGCAGGGTGCGCTCGATCGCTGCCGCTTCGATCGTGGCGAAGGTGGCGCGGGATCGGCTCCTCTTCGAGGCCGACCGGCGCTGGCCCGAGTACGGATTCGCGAGCCACAAGGGGTACATGACCCCGGCCCACGTGGAGGCGCTCCGTGTGCACGGGCTGTGTCCGTTCCACCGCCTCTCCTTTCCCCGCGTCTGGGAGGAGGCGGACGCCATGGGTCCCCTCTACCGGGAGCTGGCCGACCGGCTCGAACGGACCCGAACGGATGCCGAGCTCGAAGGCGTCGCGTTCGATTTCGACGCGCGGAGAGCCGCCCTCCACGGCTCCGAGGAGAGGCTGTTCCAGAGGCTCCTGGAGGCCCGGCGGGAGGCGCTGGCGGAGGTGGGGGAGAGCACCTAGGTTGGTCCTGAGCTTGCACTTACCTTCAACCGGGTCGGCATGAAAAAGCCTGTCTACCTCGATTATCACGCCACGACGCCCTGCGATCCGCGGGTCGTCGACGCCATGCTGCCGCTCTTCCACGAGGAGTTCGGCAATCCATCGAGCCGCGGCCACGCCGTCGGCCGGGCGTCGGAAGAGCGGGTCGAGACCGCCCGCCAGAAGGTGGCCGACACGATCGGCGCGAGACCTACCGAGATCGTGTTCGCCAGCGGAGCGACGGAGGCCAACAACCTGGCCTTGATCGGCGCCGCGCGCCTGCGTCGGGACGCCGGTGACGGGGACCGCGTGGTGAGCGTGGCGATCGAGCACAAGTCGGTTCTGGAGCCCCTTCACGCGCTCGAGGAGGAAGGCTTCAGCGTGACCTATCTGCCGGTCGACGGTAAGGGCCTGGTGGATCCGGCCGCCGTCGCGGAGGCGGTCCGGGGCGGTGCCATCCTGGTGAGCGTGATGCTCGCCAACAACGAGATCGGCACGATCGAGCCCCTCTCCGAGATCGCGGCCGTCGCCCACGAGGCGGGAGCCTGGGTCCACACGGACGCGGTGCAGGCGATCGGGAAGATTCCCGTGGACGTGGACGACCTGGGCGCGGACCTGCTCTCGCTCTCGGCTCACAAGTTCTACGGTCCCAAGGGGGTAGGGGCCCTCTACGTGCGTCAGAAGCCGCGCCGCGTCAAGCTCGATCCGATCCTCCTCGGCGGCGGACAGGAGCGGGGCTTCCGCTCCGGGACGCACAATGTGCCCGGTATCGTCGGGCTCGGGACCGCCTGCGAGATCTGTGAGGCCGAGCGCGTGGAGGAGTGGGTGCGCCTTGCCGCCTTGCGCGATCGACTCCAGGCCGGCCTCGAGGGGAGGATCGAGGAGATCGTGGTCAACGGCCATCCCGAGCACCGGCTCCCCCACAACCTCAGCGTCTCGATCCTGCACGTGGATGGTGAGGCGCTTCTCCTCTCCCTCGACGACATCTGCATATCGAGCGGCTCGGCCTGCCGCTCCTCCACGCCGGGAGCGTCGCACGTCATGAAGGCGATCGGTCACGACGACGATCTCGGCAAGAGCACGATCCGCTTCGGTCTCGGACGGTGGACGACCGGCGAGGAGATCGATTACGCGATCGACCGCGTCGTGGAAGTGGTCGATCGACTGCGTGCCATGAGCGCCCTCGCCTGACGGCGCCGGAATCCATCCCCTCCGACAGCAAAGCGAATACCAGTCTTTCGATCGTTTCCGTGACCCCTGGAGGGGCGCGCCGCGCGCTCGCCCGTCATGCATGGATCTATCGGAGCGATATCGTCGACGTCCCGGCCGATCTGGCGAACGGGTCGATCGTGCGGGTGATCGACAACCGCAACCGCGTCCTCGGCCGGGCCGCCTGGTCGGCGCGTTCGCAGATCTCGCTGCGGTTCGTGCGCTGGGAGGACGAGGAGGTGGACGACGCCTTCTGGGCCGCGCGTCTCGAGGCCGCGATCGCCCGCCGCGAACGGGCGGAAATGACCGGTCCGGCGCGGCGCCTCGTGTTCGGAGAGGCCGACGAGTGGCCGGGGCTCGTCGTCGACCAGTACGGCGAGTGCCTTGTGGTCCAGACCCTGACGCCGGCCGCGGAGCGGTGGGCCGGGTCCTGGACGCGGCTGCTGGTCGAGCGGCTCGGCCCGCGGGCGGTCGTCGCCCGGAACGACCTCAAGGTGCGCCGGCTGGAAGGCCTCGAGTCCGAGATCGCGGTCTGGCATGGGGAGACGCCCGAGCCGTTCCCGATCAAGATCGGCGAGCGCAGGTTCATGATCGACTTGATGGGCGGCCAGAAGACGGGAGCCTATCTGGACCAGCAGGCGAACTATCCTGCCGCGGCTCGCTACGCGGCAGGGGCGGAGCGGGCTGTCGACGCCTTCGCTGGCGAGGGCGGCTTCGCGCTTCATCTGGCGCCGGTCGTCGGACGCGTCGAGGCGATCGAGATCTCCGATGCCGCGGCCGGGCGCGGCCGGGAGAACGCCGCCGCCAACGGAGTGGCGAACGTGGATTGGACGGTGTCCAACGCCTTCGACCGGCTTCACGAGCTGGCGGGGAACGGGGCGCGGTACGGGGCGATCGTCCTCGATCCGCCGGCCTTCGCCAAGAACCGCAAGTCGGTGCCGGCCGCCCGGCGCGGCTACAAGGAGATCAATCTGCGGGCCTTCAAGTGTCTCGAGCCGGGTGGTGTCCTGGTCACCTGCTCCTGCTCTTACCACATCGACCGCGAGGCCTTCCGCGCGATCGTGGTCGAGGCCGCGGCCGACGCCCACCGGACGGTCGAGGTGCTGGAGGTCCGGAGCCAGGCGCCCGACCACCCCATCCTCCTGTCCGTCCCCGAGACGGAGTACCTGAAGTGCCTGGTATTGCGGGCGCGGTGAATCCGGGACCAGGAAGCCTCAGAGCCGCTTCACCTCGCCGGAGCCGCTGACGTTGGCGTTCACGGACGGGCGGCCCGAGTAGCGCACCTCGCCGCTGCCGCTCGTCGAGGCGTCCAGCGACTCGCTGACGGCGAGGGAAACGTCGCCGCTGCCCGTGGTGCTCACACGCGCCGAACGGGCGCTGACCGCGAGGAGATCGACGTCCCCCGAGCCGGAGACGTGGACGTCCACCGTCTCCGCGACGCCCCTCCCGATCACCTGTCCCGATCCCGATACCGAAACCGCCAGATTGCCGAACGACCCCTCGGCGTCGAGGCTTCCCGATCCCGATACGCCGGCGTCGAAGGCATCGGTCCGGACACCGGTCGCGCTGACGTCCGAGCTGCCCGACGTCTCCACGCCGGCCAGGCTGGGCGTGCCGATCTGGACGAGGATCCTGCGGGTGGGCCGGAGGTTGCGCTCGGACCGCACGCGAAGCTCCTCGTTCACGATGCGGGTCTCGACCAGCGGCAGGAGATCGTCGTCTCCCTCGATCCTGAGGGAAGGAGAAGCTCCCGCGGTGATCCGAACGTCAAAATCGCCCGAGACGTGAACGCGGTCGAATTCGCCGGCCGTGCGTGTCTGGGTGATCCGATGGCCGGAGCCCCGCACCCCGGGGTCGCCGATCGAAATCCCGCATGCGGTGGAGGCGAGAAGAGCGAGCAGGGCGGTCAAGCGCAATGGAATCGCGGAAGGGCTCACGGTCGACCTCCAGGTGGGGAGGGTTCAGGACGTCCAGGACCTCTCTGCCTACGGCGCGCGGCGGACCGCGGTTTCAGGATCGTGGAGTGACGGAGACCGCCGCATCGCGCTACGTTTCGACCCATGGAACGCGCTATGCCCCTTCGCATGGCCCGCGCGAGCCGGCTTCTCGCGGCGGCGCTCCTGCTCGCCTCGGCCTGCGGCCCTCAAGGCGAGATCGGCCGCGAGCCGATGGCCCGGGACTGGCTACAGGGCGCCGATCTCCCGACCCCGCGCACCGAAGTCGGAGTGGCGGAGCTGGACGGTCGCATCTACGTGGTCGGCGGGTTCACGGCGGATCGAGCAGTGTCGGCGGCCGTCGAGGTCTACGATCCGATCGCGGACACGTGGTCGGCCGGACCCGCCCTGCCCCGGCCGCTCCACCACGCCGCCGTGGTGGCCGGGGACGAAAGGCTCTACGTCATCGGCGGCCACACCGGGATCCCGTTCGAACCCGTGGCGTCCGTCTATGCCCTCGACCCCGCGATCGGCCGTTGGGAGACGGTCGAGCCGCTGCCCCGGGCCCGGGGAGCGCTCGCCGCCGTGGCGGTCGACGGCGAGATCTACGCGATCGGGGGACAGGCCCCCGACGAGACCGCGGTGCGGAATGTCGAGCGCTACGATCCGGACGAGGACCGCTGGGAGCCGATGCCCCCGCTGCCGACGGCGCGGGAACATCTGGCCGCCGCGGCCCTGGGCGACTTGATCTACGTGGCCGGCGGGCGGATCGGGAGCCTCGAGAGCAACCTCCCGACGTTCGAGGCCTTCAACACGGAGTCGCTGCGCTGGGAATCGCTTCCCGACATGCCGACCGCCCGCGGCGGAATCGCCGCGGCCGCGTTCGAGGGCCGGATCCACGTGCTCGGCGGGGAAGCGCCGACCGGGACCTTCGATCGCAACGAAGCCTATGACCCGGACCAGCGTCGATGGCTCGCGATGGCGCCCCTGCCGACCTCGCGGCACGGTCTGGGGGCGGCGGTGGTCGCCGGAAGGCTCTATGTGATCGGCGGGGGAACGGAGCCGGGCTTCTCGGTCTCCGCGGCGAACGAGGCGCTCCTGCCCCGGGAGCGGAACGATGCCCAACCGGTGGGCGCCATGTCCCCGGGAATCGATTGACACCCTGGGCGGGTCTGCCTAAGCTCCTGTCCCCGGTCATCGAGCCCCTGTGAAACGGGCGTTTTTCGTCTATCCGAAAGGAGTCTTCCGCATGCCGCGCAACCCGACGCCCCGGCGCATCGGACTCGTCTTGCCCGTGGCCGGACTGCTGCTCTCGGCCGGCCTCGCCTTCGCCTGCAATCGTGACTCCACCATCACGGACGAACAGCCCCAGGGGGTCGAGACCCGCGCCGTGGCGACCGATCTGCCCGCCGGCGCCAGCGTCGTCATGTCCGGCCACGATCTGCAGGCATTCTGGTCGCGGCTCAAGGGCACCCAGCTCTACCAGCAGCTGGCGGCCATCCAGGGCGTGCGGGAAACGTTCGCCCCGCTGGCCGCGGTCCAGCAGGATTTCGAGACGGACACCGGGCTCGCGCTCGACGAAGAGACGGTGATGAACCTGCTCGGCGACAAGTTCGAACTGGGCTTCTATGGGTCCTTGCCCGAAGACCGGGCCGACCTCCTGCTCCTCGCGGAAGTCGAGGACGAGGAGGCCGCTCGTGCCGTCCTCGAGGGCGCGGAAGCGCGGCTCGTGGAAGAGAAGGGCGCGAGCTTCTCCGAGGAGCAGATCGGCGGAAAGACGGCCCGCATGGCCACCAATGCGGAGGGTGAGGAGGTCGTCTTCTACGTGCTGGAGGAGGGCCGCCTCGCGATGAGCACGACCCGTCCGAGGCTCGCGCAGGCGCTCGGCGGGGAAGGCGCCGGCGAGACGATGGCCGACGTTCAGGAATATCTGGACGTCCTGGGGAAGCTCCCCGAGGCTTCGATCACTCTGTGGGTCGACCAGCGGGCCATCCGGGAGGCCGGCCGGGCCGCTCTCGCCGAGGCCGATTCGGTGGCCGGCGGGGAGGGCCAGGACCCGGCCGCCGAGGAGAGGCGGCGGGCAGCGGCGGCGGCGTTCGAGGAGTACAACATCGTCCGCGATTTCGGGATGGGACTCTTCTGGACGGACGTCGGGATCCGCTCCGATATCTACACCCGCTTCCTCGAGGGGCGGGGAGCGGAACTCGAGCAGATGCTGACCCGGGCGCCGACGGAGGTGCGATCGATCGCCTTCCAGCCCGTGGGGACACTTCTCTACGGAGCCGTCACCACCCTGGATCCCAGGCTCATCTACGATCAGCTCAGGCGCTATGCGGTGGACGCGACCCGGATCCAGATGGAAGTCGAAGGAACGCCCGACTCGATGCGCGCCGACAGTCTGGTCCAGGGCAACATCGTGGCCTTCGAGCGATCCACCGGCCTCGACATCGAGAACGACATCCTGGCGTGGATGGGAGAAGAGGTCTCGTTCTCGATGACGGGCATCGACGAGAGCGGGTTCTTTCCGCTGCCCGAGTTCGCTCTCGTCGTGGCCAGCCGCGACGAGGGCAAGGCGCGCGCCTTCTTCCAGAAGGCCGAGGGCCTCCTCGTCGAAGCCGCGCGTCAGCGGGCCTCGGTACCGGTGAGCTGGCAGGGCGAGGAGTACCAGGGGCAGACGATCCGTTACGCTCCGACCCCGCTCGGCGAGGGACTGGCGATCGCCTACGTGGTGACGAGCGACTTCGCGATCATCGCCTCGAAGCCGGCGCTGGCGAAGCAGATGCTGGACGCCCGCACCGGACGCGCCGAGGCCCTGCCCTCGAACCCGGATTTCGGGGCGCTCACCGAGTTCTATCCCCAGCAGGTCAACGCCATCGGTTTCGTGAACGTCGAGCGCATCATGACCGAGGCGCAGGGGCTGATGGGGGCGATCGGCTCGATGACCGGCGCGAGCGCCGACTCCGCGTCGACCACCCGCCAGGTCCTCGAGGCGCTGAAGAACGCCCCCCGCTTCGGCGCCTACGCCGAGGCGGACGAGGACGGCCTGTTCACCCACACCCTCCTCGAAGTCCGCTAGGGCGGCACTGGCGATGCCTGGGACCCGCGGCGGATTACCCCGTTGACCGCCTGGACGTGAGCGTGCAGAGGTCGCTGGAAGCGGTCATCGAAGCGTGGGACGGCGAGGTGGTCGCGACCCGTTTCGATCGCGAGACGGGGAGCTGGTTCTTCGCGGCTCTCCACGACTCCCGTCTCGGACCCACCAGCGGTGGCACACGGATGCGGATCTATCCGGATCCCGCGGCCGGGCTCGAAGACGCCATGCGTCTGGCCGAGGGCATGACGCAGAAGTGGGCCGTCCTCGATCTCCCGTTTGGCGGTGGGAAGGCGGTCCTCGCGGTCACCGCCCCGCTTCAGGGCCGGGAGCGGGAAGGGCTGCTCCTCCGCTACGGGAACTTCCTCGAGACGCTCGGGGGGTCCTTCCAGACCGGTGTGGACCTCGGTACCTCTCCCGAGGACATGGTCGTGATCGGTCGGGTCACCCGGTACGTCCACGGCGTCGATTTCGAGGGCGGTCGTCCGATCGACCCCGGCCCTTTCACCGCTCGGGGCGTCCTGCGCGGCATCGAGGCGGCGCTCGAGAGCGTCTTCGGCGACGCCGGGATCGAGGGGAAAAGCGTGCTCATCCAGGGGATCGGCGACGTCGGCCTTCCGCTCGCCCGTTCCCTCGCCGAGAGTGGCGCGCGGCTGCTCGTGAGCGACATCGATCTCGGGCATGCTGCGAAGGTCGCCACCGAGCTCGAAGGAAAGACCGTCGCACCGGAGGAGATTGCCGGCCGGGAGTGCGACGTCTACGCGCCATGCGCGGTGGGCGGCGTGCTCGACCGACGGACGATCCCCGCCCTCGCCTGCCGGATCGTGGCCGGCTCGGCGAACGCCCAGCTTGGCGAGCCGGAGGACGCCGAGCGCCTCCGCGAGCGCGGCATCCTCTACGCGCCGGACTACGTGATCAACGCCGGCGGCGCCGCCGCGTTCGGCCTGATGGCGACGGGCGAGCGGAGCGAGGCGGCGATCCATGACCGCGTCGACGCGATCGGCCAGACGCTGCGCCAGATTTTCCGCGTAGCGGCGGAGCGTGGTGAGTCTCCCGTGGCAGCCGCCAGCCGGCGGGTCGACCAGGTCCTGGGTGGTCATCGGGATGGGACGCGTCTGGAGACGGTCCCCTAGGCACGCCTCGACGAGGCAGGAAGGAAGGCATGGGAAGCAGCGGGCAGAAGGGCGAGGCCCTGTCGGGCCAGGCCAGCCCGTAGCTCAGCGGCCACCTGCCTGCGCGCGGATCGCGCGCCGTTTCGCTTCGTGCTCGGCCAGCGTCTCGCTGAACGCATGGCGGCCGCCCTCTCCGGTGGCGACGAAGAAGAGGTAAGGCACGGAGTCGGGGTACAGGGTCGCCTCGAGCGCGGATCGACCGGGGCTCGCGATCGGCCCCGGCGGGAGGCCGGCGTACCGATAGGTGTTGTAGGGGGAGTCGACCTCGAGGTCGCGGTACAGGACCCGCTCCCGGTGCCCGCCCAGCGCGTACTGCACGGTCGGATCGGCCTCCAGCGGCATTCCCATCCCGAGCCGATTCCAGAATACGCCGGCGATCGTCTTGCGCTCCTCGGGCACGCGGGCCTCCTCCTCGACGATCGAGGCCAGCGTCACGATCTGGTCGACCGTGAAGCCGAGCGACTCCGCGCGCGCGCGCCAGGCGGTGTCGAATACTACCTGGAACTGGTCGGCCATGAGGCGCGCCATCTCGCGTGCGGTCGTGGACGCGTCGACCCAGTAGGTCTCGGGGAAGAGGTAGCCCTCCAGGGTCGGGGCGCTCACGCCCAGCGAGTCGGACAGAATGGGGTCGGTGGCGGCGGCGACGAAAGCGGCGGAATCGGCCCCCAGCGAGCGCGCCACGATCCCGGCGACCTGCTCCAGGCGCAGTCCCTCGGGGACCGTCACTTCGACGAGGACGGTCTCGCCTTCGACCAGCATGTCGACGACGTCGGGGAGCGAGCGGTCGCCGGGCAGGCGGTAGGTGCCGGCCTGGATCCGACCGGCGTCGCCCCGGAGCCGGACCCAGAGCTCGAACAGGAGCGCGCTGCGGATGACGCCCCGCTCCTCGAGGCGCCGTCCCACCTCGCGTACCGTCGTCCCTTCCTCGACCACCACCTCGGCAGGGGCGGATCCTTCCGGGGCTGCGGGACGGCTCGACCACCGGAGCCACCCGAGCGCGGCCAGGCCCGCCAGCAGGATCAGGACCGCCACCAGAAGCGCCGGTCGTGCGCTACCCACGGCCCTCGGTCTCACGATCCTCGGACAGCTCCCGCGCGCGCAGCCACCCCTCCAGCATGAGGACCGCCGACAGCTGATCGACTCGCGAGCGCATCTCGCGCTCGGAGTACCCGAGATCCCGGAGACGGGTCCGGGCCGCTTCCGACGTCAGCCGCTCGTCCCACTCCTCGACCGGCACCCCGAGCCCGACGGTCAGCTCGGCCTCGAACTCCCGGGCGCTCCGCGCCGCGGGGCCCTCCGTGCCGTCCATCGAGTAGGGGATCCCGAGCACGACCCGGTCGATCCGGTGCTCTTCCACGATCCTCGCGATGGCCTGGACAGCGGAACCCTTCAGGGTCTTGCGGTCAAGGGTCGGAAGGCCGCCCACGAGCGTATTCCCAGGCTCGGCGAGGGCGAGCCCGATGCGTCGCTCCCCGAGATCGATCGCCAGGATGCGCTCGTCTCGACGCGGAGACGGGCCAGGCGATACTGTATCCACAGGATCTACAGCCTTCTCGATGAATACAGGAGAGACATGGCTCGGGACAAGATGGTGTACATATCGGAGGCCGCGCACCGCCGGCTCAAGATCCTCGCCGCTCGAAGAAGCCGTTCCATGGGGCAGGTGGTCGAGGAGCTGGTGGAGCGAGAAGCCGAAGAGCTCGACAATCCATGGCTGACGCCGTCGGGCCTCCGTGTTCAGGAGAACGGCCCGCGCGAGTTCTGGGGTTATCCGGCGCTCGACGTCTACGATGATTGAGGTCCAAAGCAGGAATGTGGTTCTGTTGGCGCCCGCCCCCTAATCCCCGCTCATAGACGCCAGGAATCCCTCGTTGTCATCCGTCCGCCGCATTTTATCGATCAAAAACTCCATCGCCTCGGACGGATTCATGTCGTTGAGGAACTTCCGGAGCAGCCAGATCCGCTGGAGCTTGTTCTCCGGGAGCAGCAGCTCCTCGTGGCGGGTGCCCGAGCGGTTGATGTCGATGGCCGGATAGATGCGCCGGTCGGAGAGCGTGCGATCGAGCACGAGCTCCATGTTCCCCGTCCCCTTGAACTCCTCGAAGATGACCTCGTCCATGCGGCTGCCGGTGTCGATGAGCGCGGTCGCGACGATGGTGAGCGATCCGCCCTCCTCGATGTTCCGAGCGGCGCCAAAGAAGCGCTTCGGCTTGTGCAGCGCGTGGGCGTCCACGCCGCCCGAGAGAATCTTGCCGGAATGAGGCACGACCACGTTCTGCGCACGCGCCAGGCGGGTGATCGAGTCGAGGAGGATCACCACGTCATAGCCGTTCTCCACCAGCCGCTTCGCCTTCTCGATCACCATGTCGGCCACCTGTACGTGGCGGTCCGCCGGCTCGTCGAAGGTCGAGGAGATGACCTCGCCATCGACGGAGCGCTCCATGTCGGTGACCTCTTCCGGGCGCTCGTCGATCAGCAGCACGATGAGCTTGATCTCGGAATGATTCTCGGTGATCGAGTTGGCGATCTTCTGAAGCAGGATCGTCTTGCCGGCCTTGGGCGGCGAGACGATCAGCCCGCGTTGCCCCTTCCCGATGGGCGAGAAGAGGTCCATGATCCGCATCGAGAGATCACCGTCCGACCGTTCGAGGTTGATCCGCTCCTCGGGGTACAGCGGCTTCAGGTTGTCGAAGAAGACGGTATGCTTGGCCTGGTCGGGATCCTTGAAGTTCACGGTCTCGACCTTGAGCAGGGCCAGATAGCGCTCGCCCTCCTTGGGGGGCCGCACCTGCCCCTGGATCGTGTCCCCCGTCCGCAGGTCGAAGCGCTTGATCTGCGAGGGGCTCACGTAGATGTCGTCGGGGCCGTAGAGATAGTTCCAGTCGGGGCTTCTCAGGAATCCGTACCCCTCGGGGAGGATCTCCAGCACACCCTCGCCTCGCAGCACGGTCTCGTGGTCGAGCAGCTCCTGCTCGATCTTGAAGATCAGGTCCTGCTTGCGGAGGCCCGAGTAGTTCTGGATCGCGAGCTCTTCGGCCATCCCGTGGAGCTCGGGGATCGATTTGGACTTGATCTCGGTGATGTCCATGACGGTGGCGTTCTCCGACGGGGTCGGCGGGCGACGTGAACGGGTGCGGCTGCGGGGACGGTTCAAGCGATTACCTCGACGGGTGCGGTTTCGTGGGCGCTCGGGAGGCCCTGAGACGGAGAGCCGCTCAGGGCGAGGTCGGTGTATGGTATCGGTTTACGGGGATAGACGCAGAGCTGCTAGACCGAGAGATTGTACAACACGCGGTGCGGCGTGTCAACCAGTCCCCGGATACATTCGGAGCATGGAATCCGTCCGCCGAGAGCGTTCCGCACGATCGGAGGTCGTCCGACTGCAGGCTTCGCAGGGTTTGCTCCGCGTCGTGCGGCGCCTGCGCGATGCCGGCCATTCGGCGTTCGCGGTCGGCGGAGGCGTCCGCGACGCCCTGCTGGGCCTGTCCGTGAACGACTGGGACGTGGCCACCGACGCCCGGCCCGAGCGCGTCATGGAGCTCTTCGAGCGCACCTTTCCGGTCGGCATCGAGCACGGCACGGTGGGCGTCCGCAGCGAGGGCGAGACTGTGGAGGTGACCACCTTCCGGCGGGACGTCCGGACCGACGGACGGCATGCCGAGGTGAGCTTCGGGGTCTCGATCGACGAGGACCTGGCCCGCCGCGACTTCACCATCAACGCGATCGCCTGGGACCCCGTCGAGGATCGTCTCCGGGACCCGTGGGGGGGCCTGCGGGATCTCGAGAACGGACGGCTCCGCACGGTCGGCGATCCCGAGCTGCGGTTCCGGGAGGACGTCCTGCGGATCCTGCGCGCGTTTCGTTTCGAGGCCCGTTTCGACATGGACGTCGAGCCCGCCACCCGAGAGGCCCTGCACGCCAACGCGCCGCGCGTGACCCGGCTCTCGGGCGAGCGGGTCCGCGACGAGCTGCAGAAGACGCTGGCCCAGTGTCGGCTCCCGTCCCGTGCCCTGGAAGGCTGGCGGAGCGCGGGCGTCCTGGCCCGGCTCCTGCCCGAGCTGGCCGTGTGCTTCGATGTCGAGCAGAACCGGTTCCACGCGGACGATGTCGGAACGCACACGATGATGGTGGTGGATTGCGTTCACCGCTCGCGGCCGTTCCTGCGGCTGGTCGCCCTCTGCCACGATATTGGGAAGCCGCCCGCGCGCGAGATCCATCCGGATACCGGCGACTGGACGTTCCCTGAGCATGCCGCGATCGGCGCCCGGCTCACGCGGCAGCTCATGGAGCGTTTGCGGTTCTCCAACCGGGAGACCGATCGCGCCGTCCGCCTGGTGGCCGTCCACATGGACCTGCCCCCGCCGGGGTCCAACGACGCGGCGGTGCGGCGCTGGATCCGGCGGATCGGCGAGGAGAACGTCTGGGACCTCTACCGGATCCATCTCGCCGACTGGTGGGGCAACCGGCTTCGGGCCAAAGATCCGCCGGTTCCGATCGTGGACGTCTACCGGCGGGCGAGAGCGGTCCTCAGGCAGGATGCCGCGCTGTCGGTGGACGACCTGGCCGTCGGAGGCGACGACCTGATCGCGCTGGGACTCGAGCCGGGGCCGGCGTTCGGCCGCATCCTGGAGACGCTCCTGGAGAGGGTGGTGGAGGATCCGACGCTGAATCGCCGCGAGACGCTGCTCGAGATCGTCCGCGACCAGGAGCGGGTGCGTTGACGCGCGCCTTGGCGAACAAGCGCGCCCTGCCCCGTGATTTCTACGCCCGTGACACCCTGGAGGTGGCGCGGGACCTGGTCGGCTGCAGGCTGGTCCACGAGAGCCCGGAAGGACCTGTGAGCGGCCGGATCGTCGAGGTCGAGGCGTACCACGGCGAGGACGACCCGGCGTGTCACGCCGCCGCGGGGCGGACCGCGCGCACCGAACCGCTGTACGGACCGCCCGGGCACAGCTACGTGTATCTGATCTATGGGATGTACCATTGCCTGAATGCGGTGACGCGCCGGCCGGGACGCCCCGGCGCCGTGCTCATCCGCGCCCTCGAGCCACTGGAAGGCCACCGGCTCATGGGCCACCGCCGCCGGCGTGGGCGCGGAACGGGGACGCCCGGCGAGCTCGATCTCACGAACGGCCCGGGAAAGCTCTGTCAGGCCTTCGGGCTGGGGATGGACCACAACCGGCTCGACCTGACCGATTCCGAGCTCCGGATCGTGCCGGGGAGAGCCCCCGAAAGGATAGTCTGGACCCCGCGCGTCGGGATCCGCGTCGGCACCGAGAGGTTCTGGCGTTGCCTGGACGCGGGATCGCCTTTCGTGTCCCGGTCCGCGCTCAACCGGATGGCCACTGCCTCGCCGCATCCGCCCACTCACGGGAACGGCGACGGTGTGAAGACAGGGGACCGGAACAGATGACCGTCGAACGCAGGTCTTCGGGATCCACCATCTCGACCTGCCAGCCGTACGAGGAGGGAACGAGGATGGAGGCGAGCTTCGTCGACCATGTCCAGCTCCTGCCGCTGCCGACCCGGGACGGCGTGCGCCAGCCCGACGGGGCCCACCGCCCGGGTGGGCTGGGGCTGCGCGATCTTTCGGACCGGCTCGGTGAGCGGGGATGGACTGCGCGCATCGAGGACTTCGCCATCGAGCGCCGGCTGGCGGAGGCCCGGCTGGCCGAAGCGTACGCGCGGGCGATCGGCGACGCCGTGACGTCGGCGCACGACCGGAATCGCTTTCCGATCGTCCTCAGCCTGGTCAACTACTGCGCCCTCGGCATCGTGGACGGACTGGGCTCGGGGGCGGGGGTGGTCTGGGTGTCTCCCGAGGGTGGGTACCGGCGGACCGGCTGGCTGCGTCGGGCACCGGTGGACACTACGCTTCTGGCGCGCATGACGGGCCGCCAGAAGCGGGACACGTTCGCGATCTCGCCCGTCGCGCTGCCGGGCTCGCGGATCGTGGTCGTGGGCGGGCAGCGGATCCCGGGTGGAGAGGCCGAGTCCATGGAGGCGGATGGCGTGCGCCGGCTGGGTCCCGCCGAGATCGAGGGGCTGGCGTCGGCGGTCGCCGCGGCGGATGCGGACATCTGGTACCTGCACGTCGACGCGTCCGTCTTCGCTCCCGATGTTCTTCCCGCTGCCGACCAGGCCACCCCGGACGGCCTCCACCCCGACCACCTGGCGCAGGCCGTCGAGCACGCGTTCGAAGGGCGTACGATCGGGTGTGTGGCCGTCGCTCGCTACGACCTGAACCGGGAGGCCGATACCTCGCTGTCGACGATCACCGCGCTCCTCGATCGATTCCTCGTCGCCGCGGGGGGACAGCCCGCCCCGATGGCTCCCCGGGAGACCGAGGCGCGTTGACCGATCTCTTCCGGCAGCAGGCCGAGGAGCGGCTGGCGCGGAGCGCGCCGCTGGCGGACCGGATGCGTCCGCGCACGCTCGCCGAGTTCGTGGGCCAGGAGCACCTGGTCGGCCCGGACGGGGTCCTCAGGCGCATGATCGAAGCCGACGAGCTCCACTCGCTGCTCCTGTGGGGGCCTCCGGGCACGGGGAAGACCACGCTGGCACGGATCATGGCCGAGGCGACCGGTGCCCGCTTCGCGTGGTTCAGCGCGGTGACGATGGGGGTCGCCGACGTGAAGCGGATCGTGGCCGAGGCTCGCGATGCGCTCGGCGAGCGCGGGCAGCGGACGATCCTCTTCTGTGACGAGATCCATCGCTTCAACAAGGCCCAGCAGGACGCGTTTCTGCCGCACGTCGAGAAGGGGCTCGTGACCTTGATCGGGGCGACGACCGAGAACCCGTCGTTCGAGGTCAACGCGGCTCTGTTGTCGAGAATGCGCGTGTACACCCTGGAGCCGCTGGAGTCGGGGCAGATCGGGACCCTCGTCGACCGGGCGCTGGCCGATCCCGAGCGCGGGCTGGGGGGGCGGGCCCTCACGCTGGATCCCGCGGGCCGGGAGTTCCTGACCGAGGCAGCCCAGGGAGATGCGCGAATCGCCTTGTCGACGCTCGAGCTCGCGGCCGCTCTCGTCCCGGATGCCGCGACGCTCGATCGCGGGCGCCTCGAGGCCGCGCTCCAGCGCAAAGCGCTGCGGTACGACAAGGGCGGCGAGGAGCACTACAACATCATCTCCGCCCTCCACAAGTCGCTGCGCGACTCCGATCCCCAGGCCGGACTCTACTGGCTGGCGCGGATGCTCGAGGCCGGCGAAGATCCCCTCTACGTGGCCCGGCGGCTGGTCCGCTTCGCCTCCGAGGACGTCGGGCTGGCCGACCCGCGGGCGCTCCCGCAGGCGATGGCGGCCCAGCAGGCGGTCCACTTCATCGGCATGCCGGAAGGAGCGCTCGCCCTGGCCCAGGCCGTGGTGTACCTGGCGACCGCGCCCAAGTCGAACGCGCTCTACGCGGCCTACGGACGGGCCACCCGGGACGCCCGGGAGACCGAGCGCGAGGCCGTGCCCCTGCACCTCCGGAACGCCCCCACCGGCCTCATGCGCGAGCTCGGCTACGGCAGCGGATACCGCTACGCGCACGACGAGTCGGATGCCATTGTCGACCAGCAGCACCTCCCGCATTCGCTCGCCGGCCGCGTCTATTACGAGCCCACCGACCGCGGGTTCGAGGCCCGCCTCGGCGAGCGCATGGCGGAGCTCGCCGGGCGGCTCCGCCAGGTGCGGGAAGCCGCCGTGCGGAAGGCCCCCGAATGACGCGGCACGTAGCCTCTCCCGATCACCCCGAGCGGGCGGTCCTGGTGGCTGTAGGGGGTCCGGTCGCCGCCTCGGACGGCGTCGAGTGGTCGCCGTCGGAGCTCCTGGTGGAGCTCCGCGCCCTCGCGATCTCGGCCGGTGCCGAGATCGTCGGCGAGGTCGCCCAGTCGCGCGAGCGGATCGATCGGCGTCTCTACATCGGGAGCGGCAAGGCGCAGGAGCTCAAGCAGGAGGTCGCGGCGAAGGACGCCCAGCTGGTCGTCTTCGACAACGACCTCACTCCCGCCCAGGGCAAGAACCTGGAAGACCTGGTCGGGGTGCGGGTCCTCGACCGCTCGGAGCTCATCCTCGACATCTTCGCGCGCCGGGCGCGGACCCGGGAGGCCAAGCTCCAGGTGGAGCTCGCCCAGCTTCAGTATCTCTTGCCCAGGCTGCGGCGGATGTGGACCCACCTTTCGCGGATCCGGGGCGGGATCGGCCTGCGCGGGCCCGGCGAGACGCAGCTCGAGGTCGATCGCCGGGTGATCCGCGACCGGATCGCGACCCTCAAGGAGAAGCTGGCCGGCATCGAGGGCCGCCGCAGCCTGCAGCGGAAAGGGCGCGCCGACATCTGGAACGTCGCTCTGGTCGGCTACACGAACGTCGGGAAGTCGACGATCATGAACCGCCTGGCCGGTGAGCGTCTGCGGGCCGAGGACCGCCTGTTCGCGACCCTCGACGCGACCACCCGGCGGATCGAGCTGCCGAACGGGGAGCCGATCGTCCTGACCGACACTGTCGGTTTCATCCGCGACCTTCCGCACGATCTCGTGGCTTCGTTTCGGGCCACCCTGGAAGAGGTGGTCGAGGCCGACCTGCTCCTCCACGTCGTCGACGTGAGCTATCCCCAGCCGGAGATCCAGATGGAGGTCGTGCGCGAGGTGCTGGAGTCCCTCGGCGTCGCGGAGACATCGACTCTGGCGGTGTTCAACAAGTTCGATCGGATCCCGGACGCCGAACGGGCCGCGGTGCGGGCGCGGCTGCTGGCCCGCTACGAGCAGGCGGTGGTTGCGTCGGCGATCGAGCCGCGGGGGCTGATATCGCTCGAGGAGGCGCTCGTCCGCTTCGTGGAGACCCACGAGGTGCGTGTCCGGGCGATCGTGCCCAGCGGAGACGGTCGTCGACTGGCTCTCGTTCACCGCCTGGCCGAGGTCCTCGAAAGAAGGTACGCCAACGGCCAGGTGGAGCTCGATCTCCGCGCCCGTCCCGAGGTCCTGGCGCGGCTGGAGCGGGAGGGGATCTCCGTGGACCCGGCTCCGTGAGCCCGGACACCGGTTCGCCTCCGCTCCTCCCGGGATGAGGGCGCAGGGCCCGTCCGTCTTCGTGTACGGCGCGGGCCGCGTCGGGCTGGCGATCGCCAACCTGGCCCGGCGCGAGGGCGTGCCCATGGTGGGGCTCTGGAATCCCCGGCCACTCAGGCCCGAGCGGGCCCGGCTGGCGGTAGGCTTGACCCTCGCCGTCGGCGGCCCCCCCCTGCCGGCGGAGGCCGAGATCTGGCTGGTGGCCACCCCTGACGACGCGATCGCCGAGACCGGGAAGCGGTTGGCGGCCTCGCTCGCGGGCGGCGACGGCCCCCTCCCACGCTGCGCCGCGCACTGCGCGGGAGCGCATACCTCCGAGCTCCTGGCCCCCCTGGCGCGGGTCGGCGTGCCGTGTGGCTCCTGGCACCCGGCGATGACGTTCCGGGGAGCCGCCGATGACCCCCAGGCCCTCGCCCGGGCGGTGGTCGCCATCGAGGGCGTACCCGCAGCGGCCGGGCCCCTGGAAGCGCTCGCCGAGGCTCTCGGCCTGGTGTGGATCGCGGTGGCGGCCGCCAGGAAGGCGGATTACCATGCCGCCCTCGTCCTTGCCGCCAACGGGCGGGTGGCCCTGGACGCGGCCGCGGCCCGACTCCTGCGGGAAGCGGGGCTCGACGAGACGACGGCCCGTTCCGTGCTGGGACCGCTCGTCGAGCGCGTCGAGGAGAACCTGCGAAGGGCGTTCCCCGAAGAGGCCCTTACCGGTCCCGTCGCCCGCGGCGACGTGGGCACGGTGCGGCGCCAGATGGCCGCGCTCGCGGATCGTCCGGATCTGCTGCGGCTGTACCGCTCCATGGGAGTGCTGATCGCGGAGGCCGTACCGGACGGACTGCGCGGCCACGGACATCGCGAGGTCATGCGCATGATGAGAGAAGGTGAGGAAGGTTGCTGACCCTGAACGACATCCGAGCCAACGCCGAGGTCCGGCACTATATCGACCGGGCCGACAGCGTCATGGAATCGATGGGCTATACGGAGCACGGGCGACGCCACGCCGCGGTCGTCTCCCGGCGGGCGAAATCGATCATGGAAGCGCTGAGCTTTCCAACGCGGGCCTGCGAGCTGGCGGCCATCGCCGCCTACCTGCATGACATCGGCAACATCGCCAACCGCGACCACCACGCCCAGAGCGGAGCCATCCTGGCGCACATGCTCCTGCGCGAGGCCGGCATGGACATCGAGGAGACGATCGAGATCGTCACCGCCATCGGACATCATCACGAGACCGACGGCGCCCCGGTCAGCGACATCTCGGCGGCGGTCATCCTGGCCGACAAGTCCGAC
>JBOHRQ010000030.1:0-25517 GCA_050732875.1 Gemmatimonadota bacterium
GTACGCCGACTACCCGGACGCCGAGAACTTCCTCTACCCGCTCTTCTTCAGCGAGATGGCGGGGGCGGGCGGCAACGCCGCCTTCTACTCGAGCGCCGTGGTGGACTCGCTGATCCTCCGGGCGCGCCGGACGCTCGCCGATGGTGAGCGCGTCGCCCTGTACGCCCGCGCCGACAGCCTGATCCAGGCTGACGCGCCGTGGATCTTCACCGTACACCCGGTGGACGCCGACATCGTCCAGCCATGGATCGACGGCTACGAGATCCCGATGGTGTTCTACGCGAACAAGTGGCTGGACGTGGGGCTCAGGGGCGGCGAGGAGCTGGCGGAAACGCGGTAACCCATCGGCGGGCCGAATACGGGCTATTCGGGGTCGGGAACGTCGCGCGCCTCATCCTGCGCGGATTCCAGTTCGAGATTGCTGCAGATGCGCAGGAAAGTCTCGACCGGTTCGAGATCCGAGAGCGCCTCGACGACCAGGCCATAATCGAGATCCACGTATTCGTGCAGCACGACGTTCCGGAAGCCCGGAAGGCGCGAAAGCCGGCTTACGACCGCGCCGGGAAATTCCGTGTACGACTGCAGATTCTCGACCGCCTGCCGATAGGATCGAACGGTCAGATTCCGTCTCGCACTCAATTCCCCAGCCACGTCGACAACGAGCTGGGTCACCATGAGGAGGGAGAACAGCACGTCGTTGTGGAGCGTGAAGTCCTCTTTCAGCGAAGAGGCGTCGCTTACCTGTGCTCGGATCTCTGCCAGGTGATCGAGATGCCTGCGCAGGTCTTCGAGCCTTTCGACGAGATAGGTCATCGAGCCAGGAACTCCAGGCTCCGCCGCCGCACGCGGTCCAGGAAGGGATCCAGATCCGCGGCACGCAGCTGAACGTCGCGGATGAAATCTCTCGTGCACTCCTCATTCGCAACGAATACCCTCATTCCCGTGGTCACGACCTCCCGAGCCAGTCCCGGCGGGGCGTCGTTCAGGACCACCACATCGACCTCGTTCTTCTCCAGCCGGCCCATCAGCTCGGCGATCATATCGATCCGGGCGCGCCCCCGGTCCACGGCTTCTGGAAAGACCTCCGAATCCAGGAGGACACCCACATCGACATCGCTCTCCGCGTGCGACCGTCCGCGAACCTGGCTCCCGAACAGAAAGGCGGCGATCACGCCCGTGGACGAGGTGAAGAATCTTTCGAGATCGTCGATCACCAGAACGGCCCTTTTGAGGGGAACCCGCGGAATCCGCGCAAAGGGACCTCCGGCGGGAGATTTGCCGTGCCAGGAACTGTCGTCGTGAATCTATGCCCGCCGGCCCGACCCAGGCACCGCCGACCCCCCAGCGCCCGCGGGGCCACGCCCGGCGAGAGCTGTCGAAAACCCCGTAGGCTCCTCGAGTGGTGAAGCGCTAGGTTGCGTCCATGAGCATCGAGAACGACGAAGTCGTGATCCTGCGCAAGGATGCCAGCCTGAATGTGAAGGATATGGCGGAAGCGCTCGCCGGTCCCTGGACGAGGGTGGCGCGATCCGAGCGGCGGTGTTCGGTTCCTACGCCACTGGCAAGGCCGATGGCTACTCCGACCTCGACCTGGTCGTCGTCCTGGACACCAATCGTCCCTTCCTGGAGCGCGGGACACTCCTGCCGGAGATCTTCGAGGTCGTGCCCGTAGGGGTCGATCTGCTGATCTACACCCCGGAGGAGTTCGCGCGCGGCATGCAGGAGAGAACGGGCATCTTCGACTCGATCGCCTGGGAGGGCGTCACCATCTATGAACGATCCGAGACATGAGGCTGGCCGCTGGCTGAAGGCCGCCCGGGAGGACCTGGAATACGCGCACTACGCCGCGGAAGGGGGTCATCACGCGCCGGCCTGCTCCCACGCCCAGCAGGCGGGCGAGAAGGCGGTGAAGTCGGTCCATTACGCGCGCGGCGCCAGGGTCGTCATCGGCCACAATATCCGGGCCCTCATCGAGGCCCTGAATCCGCGCGACGAGGGGCTCGATGGCTTGCTTGATGCGGCTCGCGAGCTGGATCTCTTCTATATCGCGTCCCGCTATCCGAACGGTCTCGCAGAGGGAACTCCGGGGGAGGCCTTCTCGGCCGTCCAGGCCAGCCGCGCGCTCGATCTTGCGGAGAGGATCGTTCGGAACGTCAGCGGAATCGTACAGCAGGAGGATGACCTAGGCGCCGCCCAACCCCACCCCCAGCGCTCCGAGGGCGTACCAGATCCCGAAAAGCAGGCCGAGGGTCGCGGCGGGAGGCACGAGGAGAGGCAGGCGGTCCGCGACGGCGGGGCGCGCCAGGGCGAAACCGAAGGCGCCGGATAGAACCGCCATCGAGATCGCCGTCCCCAGCGCGAAGACGGTGAGCGAGAGGACCGCTTCGGCCCGACCGGGGATCGCGGCGGCCAGCAGGAACCCCGTCCCCACCGTTCCGCCGAGGCCGTGAACTAGTCCGATGCCGAACGAGGCCAAGGGAGAGCGACCCATCCCTTCGGCGTGGGGATGATCGTGCGCGGGGGCGTGCCCCGCATCGGCTCCGGTCGCGAGGTCGTGGTGGCGCTCGTGGGCATGGGGATGCGCGTGCCAGGTCCCGCCATGAGCGTGGGGATGGGCGTGGAACACGCCGCGCCGCCAGCGCAGAAGGAGGCGCGCGGCCAGGATCACGATCAGGACACCCACCGCGAACTCGGCCCCGCGCTGAACGATCTCGGGCAGGCGCGCTCCGAGCAGGACGATGGGAAGCCCGAAGAGAAAGAGCGTTGTGGCGTGGCCGAGGCCCCAGAAGAGCCCCAGCACGCCGGCCCGGCGCGCGGTCCGCTCCTCGGAGAGGACCAGCGTCGAGACTGCGGTCAGATGATCGGGGTCGGTGGCGTGGCGCAGCCCGAGGAGGAGCGCCGCGATGAGCGCGAGATCCAGGCTCGCTATAGCCTCCATGCGTAGCCCACCTTGAAAAAGAACGTCCGGTCGCTCTGGGTGAGATCGAACTCGCTCGTCCCCCGGTAGTTGTCGCTGTAGCCGAGGAAGATCACGGTCTGGGGATTCAGCTTGTAGGAGAAGAGAAGCTGCGAGAAGACGCGCTGCTCCTCGGGCTCGACTTCCTCCACGAACATGGCCGGGTTGAAGTCGTTGTCGCGAAGCTGGACGATCGCGCGCACGAACGTGCGCACGTTGAAGTGATAGAGCGCCCGGATCTCGGTCAGGTTGGCGGTGAAAATCCGCGCGCCGTCCAGCGACAGGCGTTGATAGGTGTGATCCATCGAAAGCTCGAGCGGCCGGCCGATCCGCAGGTCCACGGACGGGTTCAGGAAGACCTCGTCCGCCCGGCGGACGTTGTCGAAGTCGATTTCATGTCCCCCCGACGCGAAGAGATCGAGGCCGAGCCATCCGGTGGGCCGGACCTCGAGAGAGAGACGTGGCTCGACGAGGTCGAAGAGCCGGCCCGCGAAGGCGACCCGGCTCCACTCGGTCCACGCGCGCAGCGACGACTGCAGGGGACCGTCGTAGTTCAGGGCCAGCTCGTACCGCCGCTCGAGGAGGTCGCCGTCCTGGTCCTCCTGCCAGGCAACCTCCGCCTCGAGGGAAAGCCGGTTGAACCAGCCTCCCCCGTCGCCCCAGAAGACCCGCGCGACCTCGACCTCGGGGCCCCGGAAGCCAACCTGGGGCACGAACCCGAAGTCGGCCCGGAAGTCGTCGCGGACGTCGGTCCAGTCGACCGAGGCGTTCCAGTCGCGGCTCCCGTAGTCGTATCCGACGGTGTACCCGAGCCCCGCGAACGATCCCGGATCCTCGCCGAACTCGACGGCTACCGAGTCGGGGTAGTCGGTCGTCGTCCCCGTCACCAGAAAGGAAGCGGAGTGCGTGGACGAGAGCCGCAGGAAGCCGTCCGCCGCGACCAGCCGGTTGTGGTAAGTGCCGGCTTCCCGGCCCGTGTACGACAACCCGAGGGTCGAGGCCTGGCCAACGTCACGCCGGTAGCGAGCCACGAGGCCCGTCACGTCCTGGTTCAGCGAGGTCTGCCCTGACCCCTGTGGGCCGGGGAAGATCAGGTTGTTGACCCGGTCCACGGTCACGAACGCCCCCACCGCGTGAGGCCCCTCCTTGCCGGTCACCTTCACTCCCACGTCGGGATCGGCCACGGTGCGGGTGAAGACCAGGTCGCCGGGTACCTGGATGAACTCGGAGCCCTCCAGGAAGAACGGCCGCTTCTCGGGGAAGAAGAGCGCGAACCGCTGGTTGATCTCGAGCTGCGCAGCGTCCGCCTCCACCTGGTTGAAGTCGGGATTGAGGGTCGCGCCCAAGGACATGCTCGGCGTGAAACCCCAGCTCGCCGTCAGCCCGGCCTCCATGTCCCCGTCGTCGAACTCCAGGTCGCCCTCCGGGAACTCCTCCCGCCGGTCCGTGCGTGCAGCCGTCAGGGTCGGGGTCAGCTGCAGATCGATGCCGGGCGCGATCCCCTGAAACCCTGTGATCTCGTTCGCCTGGCAAAGCAGGCAGTTGTTGTCGCGGTCGCGCGGGCCGCTCGTCATTCGATGTCGATTCGTGCGGGGATAGGAGCGCTCCAGGATGAAGCCCCACGTCTGGACAGCTTCCGTCCGCGGGAAGCGCAGGCTCTTGAACGGGATCCCCGCCTCGACCACGTACCCCTCATCGGTGATTCGCGCGGCCGAGTCCCAGATCGCGTCCCAGGAGAAGTCCTCGATGTCCTGGCTGGGGATGAGGATCGCATCCGCCTGGACGCCGAGCGCGGTCACCCGGAACTGGAACGCCCGCCGCTGGTCGTGGAACGGATCGAGCAGGAATACGAAGTGGTCGGTCTCGAACCCCCGGTCCCGGTCGGCCAGATACGCGCGGATCGCGTCGGGATCCGGATCGTGGCCCACGCAGCCGATGTAGAGCCTGGCCTCGTCGAAGGTGATCCGGCAGACGCTCTCGACCGGCGGCTCGACGTTATCGCCCGGCAACCACTCCCACGCCAGAGGGATCGGTTCGGCCGAGGCCCAGGCCGGCTCGTCGAGGACCCCATCTACGTCGAGCGGTGTGCCGGCGGGTCGGACCTCATAGGAGGGAGCTGGCGGAAGATCGCGCTCCGCGTCGACCGGGGTCTCCTGGGCGGTGGCGGTCCCCGCTACCGCCACGAGACCGAACCACGCCGTGAAATGGGCCTGGGGCAGGCCGGCGGCCATCCAGCGCACGCCCTCCTACGCCTCGCACCCGATCACGGTATCCGGTTCCCCGCGGATCCTAGCGCGTCCACGTGTTGTTCTGCGGATTGACATCCCCCCACTCCGGGCCGGCGTTCACCGTGATCCGTTCCACGCGGGCGGGAAGGCTCACGGTCGCCGTGGCGCGGTCCGAGCCGTAGAACGCTTCGACGGGGATCGTGACGGTGGCCGAGGCGCCGGTGTCGGTGGAAGCGACGACCCGCGCCGGCATCAGCAGCTCGCCGCGCTGGTCGACCGAGACCGTGACGATCCAGCGGTCCCCGGCCTGGTCCTGGTCGACCCCCAGGACCGCCATGTCGCTGGTCGCCGTCGTCTCGATCCAGCCGTGCCAGAACCAGCCCAGCTCGATGCCGAGCTCGTCCTGCATGATCCGATAGAAGTCCGCCGGCTGGGGGTGCTTGAAGGACCAGACCTCGAAGTAGCGTCCGAGGGCGGCGTCGAAGGCCCCGTCGCCGGCAATCGCGCGCAGCGCGTTCAGCATGACGGCCGGCTTGACGTAGGCGCCGATGCCGAGGGCGAGATCGCCCCCGAACTCGTCGGGGAGCGTGCCGATCGGCTGCTCCTGGTAGGTCCGGGTACCCATTACGTACTGGGCCACGTTCAGCAGCTCGGGAGTGCTCTCCGGGAAATAGGCGCGCTTGCTGAGCTGGTTGATGAACGTGTTGAAGCCCTCGTCCATCCAGGCATAGCGGCGCTCGTCGGAGCCCACGATCATCGGGAACCACATGTGCCCCCACTCGTGGTCGAGGACGTCGAAGAGCCCTTCGCGGTCCTCCTCGGGCGCCACGAAGACGACCATCGGGTACTCCATCCCGAGCGCCGGCCCCTCGATGGCGGTCGCCGTGGGATAGGGGTATTCGCCCAGGTAGTCGGAGTAGAACTCGATCGAGTGGCGGGTCATGGCGGCGGCCTCGCTCCACGCGCGCGCCTCGGGCCGGTAGAGGGCCTGGATCAGGGCGTCGCCCGCGCCGGTCGCGTCCCAGACGAGGCGCGGGCCGGTCCCCCACGCGAAGTCGCGCACGTCCTCGGCGTGGAACCGCCACGTCAGCGTTCCGGTCGTGGTGGGCCGGAAGGCGGCGGGGTCGCCGAGCTCGGCCGCGGTCACGACGTTCACGACCTCGGTTCCGCCTCGCGCCGAGGCGAGCCGCTCCCGCTGCGCAGCGGTCAGGACCTCGTCGGCGTTCTGCAGCTCTCCGGTGGCTCCGACCAGATAGGCCGCTGGCACCGTCAGCGCGACGTCGAAATCGCCGTACTCCAGGTAGAACTCGCCCTGTCCCAGGTAGGGCATGGTGTTCCACCCGTGGACGTCGTCGTAGACGGCGAGCCGCGGATACCACTGGGCGAGGAGATAATGGTCGCCGTCGTGCCCCATCCGGTCGGCGCCGGTCTCGGGGACGACGAAGCTCCAGTCGATGGCGAACGTCGACGTGCCTCCCGGTGGCAAGGGCTCGGCGAGGTCGACCCGCATGAGGGTGCCGTTGATCCGCGTCTCGAGCGCCCGGCCGGCCGCCTCGACCCGCGAGATGGTGTATCCGCCTCCGGCCTCCGATCCCCCGAACCGCCCTTCCTGCGGGAACGTCTGCGCGCCCTGGCTGCCGGGTGCGAAGAGGTTCTGGTCGAGCTGCACCCACAGGAAGCGCAGGGTGTCCGGCGAGCGGTTGGTGTAGTTGATCGTCTCCGAGCCCGACACCGATGCGGTCGCCGGATCCAGCGTCGCCCGGATGTCGTAGTCGACCCGCTGCTGCCAGTACTGCGGCCCCGGATGACCGGCTCCCGTGCGGTAGACGTTGGGGGTCGGCAGGTCCGACAGCGCGAACCGCGGATCGACCGCGGTCCCCTCCACATCCTGCGAGACCGCCGGGGCGACGGTCCAGGCCAGGACCGACAGCGCGATGGCCGTGCCTTTCCAGAGCGATGTGCGGATCAACGTGGCCTCCTCATCGATGGCATGGATAGGTTAGAGCGGCTCTTCATCGTCGGCGCTCACCAAAGCACCCGCGCCGCAATCTCGTCCCCCGGACCCTTTCCGTCATGCTCCAGTACGCACTCCGCCGCATCGTTCACACGATCCCGGTCCTGCTGGGGGTCCTCGTCGTGACGTTCGTGCTCCTCTATATCGCGCCGGGCGACCCGGTTCTGGCGATGGTCGGCGACCGTTTCGATCCGGCCACCCTCGAGCGCCTGCGTGCCGAGCTCCATCTCGACGATCCGGTCTGGAAGCAGTTCTACCACTACGTGACGGGACTGATCCGAGGCGACTGGGGGCGGTCGTACATGACCCGTCAGCCCGTGCTCGATGGGATCCTCGAGCACTTCCCGAAGACGCTGTACCTGGCGTCGGTGGCCATGCTCTTCGCCACGCTCTCGGGCCTGGTCCTCGGGGTGATCTCGGCGGTCCGTCAATCGACCTGGATCGACGGGGTGGGGATGACGTTCGCCTTCCTGGGCATTTCCTTCCCGGTTTACTGGGTGGGCCTGATCCTGATCCTGGTCGTGGCGGTCGAGTGGGGCGCCCTGCCGCCCTCGGGCTACGGCGGGGGCGCGCTCCCTTATCTCGTCCTGCCGGCGCTCACGCTGGGCATGCGCTCGACCGCGTACATCGCGCGCCTCACCCGCTCGTCGATGCTCGAGGTGATCCGGCTCGACTACATCCGGACCGCCCGCGCCAAGGGCCTCGCCGAGTGGACGGTGATCGGCAAGCACGCGCTCAAGGCGGCCCTGATCCCGGTCGTGACCGCGATCGGGCTCGACTTCGGGGCCTACCTCTCGGGCTCGGTCTTGACCGAGTCGATCTTCGCCTGGCCCGGGATCGGCCGCTTCGCCTTGAACGCGATCCTGAAGCGCGACCTGCCGGTCATCCAGGGCACCGTGCTCTTCCTGGCCATCGTGTTCGTGCTGGTCAACCTGCTGGTGGACCTGCTGTATGGGGTCCTGGATCCGAGGGTGAGGCATGAGCGTGCGGAGGCGTAGACCGTGACCGACCTCTGGAAGGCTCTCCGGCGGAACCCTCTCGCCATGACCGGCGCCGCGGTCGTCCTGCTGCTCGTAGTCCTGGGGATCGCCGGGCCGTGGATCGCCCCGTACGACCCGCTGATCCAGAACCTGGCTCGGGGGCTGGAAGGGCCGTCGGTCGAGCACTGGTTCGGAACCGACTCCTTCGGCCGCGACATCCTCTCCAGGGTCCTCTACGGCGCCCGGATCTCGCTGCTGGTGGGGGTGGCGTCCCAGGCGATCGCGTTCTCGCTCGGCGTCTTCCTGGGTGTCGTGTCGGGCTACTACGGCGGCCGGATCGAGGGCCTCATCATGCGGCTGGCCGACGTGACGCTGGCCTTCCCGACCCTCCTTCTCCTGATCGCCATCACGGCCGCCTTCCAGCCCGGACTGACGGTCGTGTTCGTGGCGATCGGCGTGGTCGGCTGGGCCGGGATGGCGCGGCTCGTCCGCTCGCAGGCGCTGGTCGTTCGCGAGCTCGATTTCGTCCAGGCGGCGCGGGCGCTCGGGATGGGCGACCTGCGGCTCCTCGCGCGGCACGTCCTGCCCAACTGCCTGGCTCCTGCGATCATCGCCGTGACACTCGGGATGGCGAGCGCGATCCTGCTCGAGGCCGCGCTCTCGTTCATCGGCCTGGGCGCCCAGCCGCCGACCCCCTCGTGGGGCTCGATGATCTCGGACGGGCGAGACTTCCTGCGCACGGCCCCCTGGATCTCGATCTTTCCCGGCCTCGCGATCGGGCTGGTGGTCCTGGGGTTCAACCTGTTCGGGGACGGCCTCCGGGACGCCATGGACCCGCGGCTCCGGGGCGCCCGCGGCGCGATGCCGCGGCCGGAATAGCGCGCTTAACGTTTTCCGGCCTTCCGCGTCCAAGGAAGCGGAAGGGAGATCCCGCCACCGTGGAGAGGCGATGGACGATCGCGAGCTGGTCCGGCAGGCCCAGGACGGTGACCCGCAGGCCTACGGCCGGCTCGTCGAGATCCATCAGCCCCGGATCTACGCCACGCTGGCCAAGATCACCGGCGACCGCGAGCTGGCCCTCGACCTCGCCCAGGACGCCTTCGTCCGCGCCTGGGAGGAGCTGGACGGCTTCGAGCGCCGCTCGGCGTTCTCGACCTGGCTGTACCGGATCGCGGTGCGTATGGCGTACGACGCCCTGCGCCGGCGGCCCTACCGGGGAGGCGCGGACACCTCGGAGACGCTCGCCGACGGTAGACCCCGTCCCGACGAGCGGGCGGCGGCCGAAGACGAAGCGGCCGAGCTCCGGCGCCGGATCGACGCGCTCCCCGAGATGCAGCGCGCGGTCCTCGTGCTGAGGGCCTGGGACGGGCTGCCCTACCGGGAGATCGCCGGAATCCTGGGCACCACCGAGGGCAGCGCCCGCGTCTCCTTCCATCATGCGATCACGCGATTGCGCGCCACGTACGCGGGAGAGATGAAGGCGAGATGATCGACCCGAGCCACCTCACGGACGAGGAGATCGTCACGTGCCTCGACGAGCCGGAGACGTCGGACGATCGATACCACGCCCATCTTGCCGCATGCGCGGCGTGCCGCGCCCGGCTGGCGGCAACGGAGGATCTCTTCGCCGCGCTCCGAGCCGAGCCGCCCGCAGCCGGCGAGTCCGAGCTGGCGGCCCGCCGGGAGCGGATCCTGGCGGCCGTCGCCGAAAGGCCGCGGGCCGGCCGCCGCTTTCTCCGGCGCGCGGTCTGGCTGCCGCTGGCGGCCGCGGCGGCGATCGCGGCCCTCCTGATCTGGGCCCCTCGCGAACCCCAGGCCCCGGAAGGATCGGGCCGGCTCACGGCGGAGTCCGCCGGATCGGCGCCATCCGAGGTCGGCGCCGATCCCGCGCTTCCGGTGATCGCCGAGGCGAGCCGGGCGGCCGAGGAGGTGCTGCAGGCCGCGGGGGAGGATGAAGTCTTGAACCTCCTCGACGCGCCGCTGATCGACGCCGTCGACGCCGACGGCTTCCTGGTCACCGGTGAATATGCTGACCATGCCGAGCTCGAAGCGGCGTTCGCCGATCTCCCGACCGAGGACCGCGAGGCCATTCTCGACGAGCTCGCCAGCGTCAGCCTCGATCTGCCACGACCCTGACCCCACGATTCCCGAGGAGCGAACGCCATGCTGCGCCCTACCCGATTTCTGGTCCTGATTCCCTTCCTCCTGGTCGCCGCCTCCGCGGCCGGTCAGGAAAGTCCCGATGTCGAGCGCTTGGAGCACCTGCGATTCGAGCGCATGCAGGAGGCCCTCGAGCTGGACGAGGAGCAGGTCCAGACACTCCGTTCCGACATCGAGGAGTTCCGTCGCCAGAGCCGTGAATCGCGCGCGGGCCATCGCGAGGCGATGGAGCGGCTGAGGCAGGCCCTCGAGAGCGACGACGAGACCGGTGTGGAGCAGGCGCTGACGGACGTGGAGCGGCGTCGCGTCGAGGCCCGGGAGCGGCAGGCCAGGCACGAGGAGCGCCTGACCGAGCTCCTGCGACCTGAGCAGCGAGCCCGGTTTCTCCTCTTCCACGACCGGTTCGACAGCCATCTGCGCGAGCTGATCCATCGGCATCGGATGCCGATCGTGCCCCCGGGCCACAGAGCCGACCGGATGCCGGTCGTGCCCCCCGGTCACGATATGCGCTTCGAGCGGCGCCTCGAAGGCCTGTCCCCGGAGGAGCGGGCGCAGCACATCGAGCGTCTGCGGCAGCACATCGAGGCCCTGCAGGAGCGGTTGGAGGAGCTGGAGCAGCCGTCCCGCTGAGACACGATCGAGCGTGTCTTCCCAGCGGAATCAGCGCTGAGAAGCCCGCGGGTCCCTTCCGGACGAGAGATAGAAGTGCCAGAGGATTCGCGCCGCCGCGGCACGCCATGGAGCCCATTGCCTGGCGATCCCGGACATGCGTTGGTCGCTGGGAATCTTCCGCAGCCGCTTGACCCGTTGGATCGCCCGGGCCAGAGCCAGATCGCCGCAGGGCCAGACATCCGGCCGGCGAAGAGCAATGAGCAGGTAGATGTCGGCCGTCCACGGACCGATGCCGGGCACCTCGAGCAGCATGGAACGCACCTCGTCGTCGGGGAGCTGGCCGAGGCGGCTCAAATCGAGGTCCCGGGCGACGATCGCGGCCGCCAGACCTCGGCAGTAGGCGGCCTTCTGCCGGGTGAGGCCGGCGGCTCGAAGGCGCCTCTCACTGACCGCTGCGACCCGGGAGGGCGTGACCCGGCCGGTCACGGCCTGGAGCCTGCCATAGGCGGCCGCGGCCGAGCTCAGCGACACCTGCTGCTCCAGGATGATGCGGACCAGGGTCGCGAATCCGGGCCGCCGGGCCCACAGGGGCGGCGGGCCGAAACGCTCGACCACGGCCGCCAGGTCGGGATCGCGGGCACCGATCTCGACGACCGCCGCCCGGAGGGAACGCCCGGAGAGATGCCCGACTCCCAACTCACTCCTCCGGCGGTCCGCCCCAGTGCTCGGCGAACGAGCGCATGCGCTCGCGCAGGTCGCGCTCGATCGGGCGGGAGCGCCCGCTCTTGGGGTCGATCATGACCTGGACGGTCTTGCCGCGCGCCACCAGCCGCTCGCTCTGCTCGTCGAAGAGCTCGTAGTCGAGCACGAACGAGCTCGTCCCGATCCGCGACAGCCAGACCTCGACGCGGATCGTCTCGCGGAGCATCGCCGCCGAGACGTAGTCGCACTCCGAGCGGGCGACGAGGAAGTCCAGGACGTCGTACCGGTAATCGTGGTGGAGCTCCTGCCAGTAGGCCGTCCTGGCGACCTCGAAGTAGGTGAGGTAGACGGAGTTGTTGACGTGGCCCATGGGATCCAGGTCGCGGAACCGGACCGGGATCTTGACGTGGAAACGCTTCCGGGCGGGACGCTTGCTCACGGGGCCGCGAAGCTAACCCGCCGCCACAGGCAAGTCGACGGGAAGCGACCTGATTGCCGGCATCCCGGGGCCGGCATACGTTCGCCTCCGTGGAGACCGGCAGCCGTCCAATTCCCCGCGCTCGAGGAGCCACCCGGGCGCTCGCCGTCGCGGCCCTCCTCCTCCTCGCTCTGCCGGCGACGGGGCGCTCCCAGGCCTTTCTGCGCGCGGATCCCTCCGCGCGGGCGATGGCGATGGGCGGGGCCGCCACCGCTACCGTCAGGGATGCCGGGGCGGTCTACCACCACGCCGCCGGGATCGTGCACCTCCCCGGCACGCAGGTCCTGGCGACCGGATTCGCCTCCTCCGACGAGACACGGCTCCGGCTGTTCGGCGACCGGGAGTTCGACGAGGAGGATGGCCCGCGGTTCGACGGCGCCCTTTACGTCACCCATCAGATCGCACAGCAGGTGACGGCCGGCATCGCGGTGACCGAGCCCTGGTACCTGGACGTCGACTGGGAGGGTCCAACCACGTTCGCCGGCCGATTCAGAGCTTCGGAGGCGCGGCTGCGCTCCCTCGACGTGAAACCGGTCGTGGCGATCGGTCCTTTCGACCGCTGGAGCCTGGCGCTGGGCGTCGACGCCCTGCACGCCGACCTCGATCTGCAGCGATTCGAGCAGGATCCGGCCCTGAGCGCGCTCGGCGGGGGGGGACCCATCTCGCTGGCTCGAACGCTCATCGAATCCGACGCCACGGGCGTGGGCTGGAACGCCTCGGTGGCCTTCCGCCCCGATCCCCGAGTCACGCTCGGGGCCCGGTTCGACAGCGAGATCGAGGTCGTCTTCAACGGCTTCGCCGACTTCGCGGTCGTGGCGCCGACGGCGCTCCGGGAAGTCGTCCTACCGGACTCGGAGTCGACGGTTGGCGCCATGCTCGACGCGCGCTTCCTCGACCAGCCCGTCCGGATCCCGATCGTCTTCCCGAGGCGTGCAGCGGCCGGGGTGAGCGTGCGCGCCTTCGAGCCCCTCGAGCTGACCGTGGACGCGGCGTGGGTCGACTGGGGTGCCGTGGACTCGCTGGCGGTCCTGTTCGCCGACACGCTCATCGGCGACTCCACGGCCTGGCCCCTGCGCGGCGCCTGGTCCGTGCGGGTCGGCACGGAGGTCGAGGCCCGTTCGGGCATGCTGATCCGCCTCGGCTACGCCTGGCAGGAATCCGGGGGGGCGGAGCCCACCGCGACCCCGGTCGCTCCCGCTGCCGGCAGCGACAGCTTCGCCGCCGGGGTCGGGTTTCTCTGGAGCGGGCTCACGCTCGACCTCGCCTACCGGCTCACCCTCTTCGAGGATACCGAAGGGGTCGCGTTCCCCGCGAACTCGACCGTTGCCGACGGCGTCTACGAGGGCCTCGAACACCGCCTGGCAATCGGGATCTCGCGCTCGCTCTGAGCTTCTGCGCGCGCGCTTGCTCGGCCGGGCCGAGACGACGTATGTTCAAGCCAGGATGAAGGTAACGAGGACACAGCGCGACGATTTTGTCGGCCGCTGCCGGGCCGCCGGACTCTCGGTGACGCACCAGCGGCTGGCGATCTTCGAGGCCGTGATGGCCAACTGCAACCGCCATCCCTCGGCCGAGATCATCTACCACAGTGTCCGCGAGAAGCACCCCACGATCTCGTTCAACACGATCTACAAGAACCTCGAGACGTTCGAGGATCTCGGTATCGTCGTGAAGGTCAACCCGCTCTACAACGAGGCCCGCTATGACGTCGACGTCCGACCCCACCACCACCTGATCTGCCGCGCCTGCAAGAAGATCGTCGACGTCCACGACAAGAAGCTGGAAAGCGTGCCCGCACCCGAGGAGGCCGGCGACGGCTTCCGGGTCGAGAACTGGACGGTCCAGTTCACCGGCCTCTGCGCCGACTGTCAGGAGCCGGTGGCCAGCCCGGCCACCTAGCGTGGGGTGGAACTCGCGGGCCATTGGCGGCGTATAGTCCTCAGTACAAGCCAGCCGTCCCCGAACGGAGGTAAAGCCATGTCCCGTCCGCGCCCTTTTCTACCGGGGCTGATCCTGCTGGCCGGCGCACTCGCCTGCAGCCAGGCCGAGCCCGCCGGCCGCGATCCGACCCCCAGCGTCGTTTTCCAAGGCTCTTCTTCCGGGGACAATGCGAGCCTCGAGCCCGGCCAGGAGCTCGGACCGTCGGGAGCGGCGCCCGAGGTGATCGTCCTGGGCGATCCGGCTCCGGTGGAGCCCGCCACCCCGCGCACCGTTCGCCGGCCCGATCCGGGTCCGCGGATCATCTATCGCACCATCTACGTCGAGGAGCCGGCCCCGGCGCCGGAGAGCGGCGAGGCCGCGACCGAGCCGATCACCGGCGAGGTCGAGACGCCCGTACCCGAGCCGGTCGTGGCCGAGACCGAGCCGCTCGAGGTCCCCGAGCCGGTCGAGCCGTCGGGGCCCGAGCCGGTGGCCACGGCGACGCCGCCAACGGCCCCCGCGCCCACCTTCCCCGAGGGCGGCTCCAGCCGGACCGAGGACGCGATCGTGGGCGCCGCCATCGGAGCCGGGATCGGAGCCATCCTGGGCGGCCGGGACGGCGCGATCGCCGGCGGGATCGGGGGAGCCATCGGCGGCGCGATGGGCGGCCGTTCGGGCGGCATCCTGGGCGGCGTCATCGGCTCCGGCGGCCGCCGGGGCGGTGACCGGTGCATCCCGCGGCGAAGCCACTGGATGGAGCCCGAGCTCACGGGCGGCCGCACGAACCCGGGCGCCATTGTCGACGACTTCGTCCTGCGCTAGGGCGGATAGTCCACGCTAGCCCCATCCCGGCGGTCGTCCGGGAAGGACATCGTTCGGTGAACGCGCCATCCCTTCCTCCACGCATGATCCTGCGCGCGACGGCTTGCGCCGCCCTCGCCGGCCTGCTCGGCTGCGAGGTGGCCCTCGACGACGGCCCGTTCGGGGTCGCGGACCGCCCCTTCGTCGAGGGACGCTGGGACATCGAGGCCCGGGTCGATTCGAGCTCGTGCGGCTTCGTCCGCGACGAGCCCTTCGTGGCCCGCGTTTTCCAGAATCGCGACCTGCTCCAGTTCGTCGTCCGTGTGGACGACTTCGGCGACATCCGCTACGACGGACGGCTCGAGCGGGACGGCGACTTCTTCATCGAGCATGTCACGGTGTTCCCGGACCTCGCCCTGCGGGACGCGTCCACCGTGGACGGGCGGTTCAGGTCGGGCGGACGGAGGCTGCTCGCCACCGAGGTCGAGCGGCTCGAGGACCTTCGGACCGGCGAACGTTGCTCGATCGTCTGGCACTGGGTCGGCGACCGGCGGTAGCATCGAAGGCATGACCGACGAGCCGACCGACCTCATGGCGGGCACCCCGCCTCCCCGGCTGGAGCGCCTCCTCGACCGCTTCGAAGCGCTCAGCCGCGACCAGACCATGGCCGTCCTGGTGGAGTTCGCCGGCCAGTTCGCCGAGCTGCCCCCGAAATTCGCCGAGCTGGCCCGGGACGAGCGCTACGTGGTCCACGAGTGCATGACCCCGGTCTCCCTCTTCAGCGAGGTGCAGAACGGACGAATCTACTTCTTCGCCGACGTGCCGAAGAGCGCTCCCACCATCCGCGCCCTGCTTGCGATCTTCACCCAGGCCCTGAACGGCGAGCCGCCCGAAACCGTGCTCGCCATTCCTCCCGACTACGTATCGCGGCTCATGCGGAAGGTGGGGCTCATGACCCGCGAGCGCGGGCTCAACGCCATGGTCGCCCGCATGAAGCGCCACGCGGCCGAGGCGATCGCAGCCTAGGCACATCGGCCGCCAGACTGTGGCGGCACCCTCGGGGCGGCACGCGTTCCAACAATCCCATCGTTGCCGGCATCTCAGGGGGTGACGATCGTCGACGACCCGTTCCCGAGCCCGGCTGGTGGCCCCGCCGTGAGCGATCTCATCGAGCGCGCGCAGCGGGGAGACGCGGGAGCCTTCGCCCGGCTCTATCGGGACAACGTGGAGCGCGTTTACGCGATGTGTCTTCGAATGAGCGGTGAACCCGAACGGGCCGAGCGCCTGACCCAGGACGCGTTCGTCCGTGCCTGGCTTGGCCTGCCGGCGTACCGCGGGGAGGCTCGCTTCTCGACCTGGATCCATCGGATCGCGGTCAACGTGGTGCTCGAAGACCATCGCTCGACGAGCCGGAGACAGCGGCACGAGGCCGTTTCGCTCACTTATCCCGCGGTCGCCGCCGAGGACACCGAAGCCCGGATGGAGATCGAGCGGGCGATCGCGAGCCTACCGGACGGCGCCCGGCTGATGGTCGTTCTCCACGACATCGAGGGGTACCGATACGAGGAGATCGCCGAGCTCACGGGGGTGGCGCTGGGGACGGTCAAGTCCCAGATCCATCGCGGTCGGCGGCTGCTTCGGGAAGCGCTGGCGTGAAGGGGAGCCGATGAAGAGTTCTCATCTGCCCGATACGGAGCTGAACGACTTCGTGGAGGGGCTGCTGGACGGGACCGCCGCACGGCGGGCCGAGGAGCATCTGCGGAACTGCGCCGACTGCCGTGCGGAAGCCGAGTCGCTGCGCTTCCTGCTGGCCGGGATGCGCGACCTCCCGCGGGAGATCCGGCCGCCGCGGGATCTCTTCCCGGAGATCACCCGGGTCGCCGGGAAGGCCGAGACCATCCCGCTCGACGGAAGCGATCGGAGACGCCGCGCGCTCCACGATCTCCGCCGTCCGCTGGCGGCCGCAGCGGTCCTGCTGGTCGTTCTGGCCGCAGCGATGACGGCGTGGCTCCTCGAGCGGCGGCCCGGGGAACCGGTCGCCGTGATCTCCCCGCAGCCGGCGCTCGCGCCCGCTGCGGACCTGACGCAGGTCGCAACCGACTACGAAGCTGCGATCCGCGAGCTGTCGAACACGCTCCAGGACCGCCGCTCCGAGCTCGACCCCGCCACCGTCCGGCTCGTCGAGGAGAACCTGCTCGTCATCGACCGGGCCATCCGCGAGTCGCGGGCGGCCTTGGCCGCCGACCCCGCCAACCAGGTTCTCGAGCAGCTCGTCGTAGCCGGCTACGAGCAGAAGCTCGACATCCTCCGGCGGGCGGCCCGGAGCACGGAGTCGTGATGGCGATGAGACACGCCCTCCTCCCGGCGGTGATCCTGGCCGTCCTGACCGCCGCTCCTCCCGCCCTGGCCCAGTCGCCGGTCGACCGGCAGAGGGTCGACCGGCGATTCCCCATCGACCACGACGCCTACGTGAAGGTCTACCTCCTGGGCGGCGAGGTCCGCGTCACCGGCTGGGAGAAGGATTCGATCGCCGTGACCGGCACGGTGGAAAGCGGACGGCTCTTCGCGGGCGGACGCGGCAAGAGCGCCAAGCTCGGGCTCTGGGAGGGGCCGGGCTCCGGCCGGCTCGAGGTCAAGGTTCCCGCCTCGGCCACCGTGTGGATCAAGTCGGAGTCGGCGGCGGTCGGCGTGGCGGGCGTTGCCGGCGGGGTCGACGTGTACTCCGTCACGGGCGGGATACGGATCGAGGGATCGCCCCGCCAGCTCTACGCGGAATCGATGGGCGGCGACATCGTCGTCGACGCCGCGGCTCCCTCCATACGAGCCAAGACCGCCGGCGGGACGATCTCCTTCCGTGGCCGGACCGACGATCTCCTGCTCTCGACCGTCTCGGGGTCGATCGACGTGGCTCCCGTGAGCCCGTCTCTCCGGGGGCGGCTCGAAACGGTGACGGGCGGAATCCTCTGGCAGGGGGGCGTCGAGCGCGGGGGCTCGCTCGACTTCCAAACCCACAGCGGCACGGTCGACCTGTCGTTTCCCGCCAGCCTGGACGCCGAGGTCTCGGTGTCGACCGTCAAGGGATCGATCTCCGGAAAGCCCGGTCCCGCCGAGGCCTCGGGAGCATCCCTGCGCGGCCCGACCGTCGACATCCTGGCGGGCGCCGGCGGCGCCCGGGTCGGGATCCGCACCTTCAGCGGGGACGTCATCTTCCGCTAGCACACGAACATTGCTGGCCGTTCCAACAAATCGCGGCGCGAGGGCATCTCATCCACGCGAGGGAATGGTTCCTTCGCCCCGCGGCCCGTCGACGGGACCGCGTTCGTTCCGGGAAGGAGGACGTCATGCACTCACGCAGAACGCGCACGCAGATCTGCTCGCTGTCCGTCTTCGCGGCGGGCCTCCTGCTGGCCGCCGGAGCGGTGGCCGGCCCGCCGTGGATCTCGATCGAGCTCCCCGCCAACCCCCACGATCCGGCGACCCGCCAGTCGCTGCTCGTCGTCCACGCCTATCACCACGGCGCCGGCGTCCAGTACCCGGTGACCGGGACCGCCGAAGGCCTGGTCGACGGCGAGCGGCGTACGGTCGCGCTCGAGATCACGCCCACCGGGAAGGCCGGACTCTATGCGGTCACCCGGCCCCGCCTCGACGAAGGAGCCTGGGTGCTGGTGATCCGTCTCGACACCGGAAACGGGAACGGCGCGACCGCGCTCGTCTCCCTGGACGGCGGGACGGAGATCTCGAGAGTGCGCGTCCCGAGCGATGTCAACCGCGAGGGCTGGACGATCCCGCGGTCCGTGTCCGCCGGGGAGATCGACGCTATCCTGCGGCGCGGGACTCTGGCTGCTGACGACGCTCCCGGAGGAAGCACCGCCGCCCGGCTGGCCGGGCTCGCCGGCATGGTGGGACTCCTCCTGGTCCCGCTCGCGTTCCGGCGAAGGAGCTGAAGGTTCGGCACGCGCGGGTGACGGGGTTCGACCCACCGCCCGCGCGTGAACGCCTTGCCTGTCACGTACCGGGCCCCAGATTCGGTGCCCTGTGCCAGAGCTTCCCGAGATCGCCGCCTACCTGCATGCCCTGCGGCCCCGGATCCTGGGCGCCACCCTGACCGAAGTCCGCGTTCGTGCGGTGTCGCTCCTCAAGACATGGGACCCCCCGCTCGAGGCCGCCTGCGGACGGGAGGTGACCGGGCTCCGCCGGCTGGGCAAGCGGATCGTGGTCGGGCTGGAACCCGATCTTTTCCTGGTCCTCCACCTGATGGTCGCAGGGCGGCTTGGCTGGTCCGAGACGCCATGGAAGATCCCGCGCAAGCGGGGTCTCGCCGCATTCGACTTCTCGACCGGCTCGCTGCTGCTCGTCGAGGCCGCGACCAAGCGCCGGGCAGGACTCCACCTGGTCCGGGGCGAGAAAGCGCTGGCCGCGCTCGACCCCGGCGGGATCGAGGTGCTCGACTCGACCCTCGATGCCTTCCGCGCCGCGCTGCTCCGCGAGCGGCACACGCTGAAGCGCGCGCTCACCGATCCGCGCAGCTTCGCCGGAATCGGCGGCGCCTTTGCCGACGAGATCCTGCACCGGGCGCGGCTCTCTCCGCTCCAGATCAACGAGAACCTTGACCCGGACGAGGTCGAGCGCCTGTGGCGGGCTTCCCGCGAGGTGCTGACCGTCTGGATCGCGCTCCGGGTCGAAGAGACGGGCGAAGGCTTCCCCCAGAAGGTGAGCGCCTTCCACCCGCGGATGGCGGTCCACGGCCGGTTTCGCGAGCCGTGTCCGGTGTGCGGCGCGCCGATCCAGCGGATCGTCTACGCCGACCGCGAGACGAACTACTGCCCGGGCTGCCAGACGGGGGGGCGCATTCTCGCCGACCGCGCGCTCAGCCGCCTGCTCAGGGACGACTGGCCACGCACGCTGGAGGAGCTCGAGGGCGCCTGACGGACTCGCCGGGGTTTCCTTCCGCGGCCATGCGGTATTAGTGTGGGCGGATCATGCCCAAGGATCCTGCCAGCGAGATCGCCGACCCGAGAGCCGCCGCCGCGCGGCTTTCCAGCGACAGGAAGTGGTTCGGTCACCCGCGCGGGCTGGCGACCCTGTTCTTCACCGAGATGTGGGAGCGCTTCAGCTATTACGGCATGCGGGCGCTCCTGATCCTGTTCATGACCGCCGCGGTGACGGGCGAGAACCCGGGTCTCGGCTTCGACGTCGACAAGGCGGCGGCGATCTACGGCCTCTATACGGCGATGGTCTATCTGCTGGCCCTCCCCGGCGGCTGGGTAGCCGACAACCTGTGGGGGCTCCGGAAGTCGGTCTTCGTGGGCGGCTGCATCATCGCGGCCGGCCACTTCAGCATGGCGGTCCCGAGGATCGAGACATTCTACCTCGGCCTCATGCTGATCACGATCGGCACGGGGCTCCTCAAGCCCAACATCAGCGCCATCGTCGGCGATCTGTACCCCGAGGGCGGCGCCCGACGCGACGCCGGCTACTCGGTCTACTACATGGGCATCAACCTGGGCGGGTTTCTGGGACCCATCCTCTGCGGCTACTTCGGCGAGGGAATGAACTGGCACCTGGGCTTCTCGCTGGCCGGGATCGGCATGGTGGCGGGGCTGATCCAGTACCGTCGGGGCCTCCACCATCTGGGCGATGCCGGCAAGCTCGACCTCGGCGATCCGGGCGCGCTCGCACGGAAGAGCCGGGGTTTCTACCTCACGATGGCGGGGGTCGGGGCGGTCATCGTCCTGGCGGTCCTGCTCGTCCGGTCCGGCGTGCTGGCGATCCCGCTCACCACCGTGGCGCGGAGCCTCGGCGTCGTGATCGTCGGCCTGACGGTCCTCTACTTCGTCTATCTACTGGTCGCGGGCGGCCATACGACGATGGAGAAGCGCCGCCTCGGCGTCATCTTCTGGCTCTTCCTCCTGGCGGCCCTCTTCTGGTCCGGCTTCGAGCAGGCCGGCTCCTCGCTCAACCTGTTCGCCGAGGGGCTGACCGACCGGGTCATGCTGGGCTGGGAGATGCCGGCGAGCTGGCTCCAGTCGGTGAACTCCTTCTTCATCGTCATCCTCGCCCCGCTGTTCGGAACCCTGTGGGTGTGGCTGGCCAACCGACGGTCCAACCCTTCGATACCGGTGAAGTTCGGGCTTGGTCTCCTGGGACTGGCGATGGGGTTCTTCGTCATCGCCTGGGGGGCCGCCAACGCCACGCCCGGGAACCCGGCCTCCCCGGCCTGGCTCGTCGTAATGTACTTCCTCCACACGTGTGGCGAGCTGGCGCTATCGCCGGTCGGGCTGTCTTCCATGACCAAGCTCGCGCCGCGCAACCGGGTCGGTCAGATGATGGGGGTCTGGTTCGTGGCCTCCGCGCTCGGGAACCTAATCGCCGGGCTGGTCGCGGGGACGCTGGGGACCCTGGGGCCGGCGGACCTCTTCCGCACGGTCGCCATGATCACCGGCGGCGTCGGTCTCTTCGCCCTGGTCGTGAGCCCGGCCATCAAGCGGCTCATGGGGAACGTGGAGTAGGATTCCGGCAGCCTGTCATTGAGCTACGTATCATCGTCCTGACCCTTCCAGAGCGTGCGCGCGCGGGTCCCGGAAGTGCTCGTACAGGTCGTCGAACATCGCGGAGCCGCGCTCGATCCGCGTCCCGTCGTCGTCGTGGGCCCGCGCGATCCCGGCCAGGACGGCTGCTATCCCGGCCGCCTCGGCCCGGCCGTACCGGCTCTCCTTGAGGTCCAGGTCGTGGACGATCTCGGCGATCGCCGCGAGGCCGGCATCTTCCCCCAGCCCGAATCGCTGCAGCAGGGTCTCGAACGTGCACCGCTCTCCCTCGTGCGTGAACTCGCCGTCGAACATGTCGAACCGGAGCTCGCCCTCGGACGGCTGGTAGCCGGTCGGCTCGACGAACTTGAAGCGCGCCTCCGGATCGATGAACCGGTGGACCAGCCAGGCGCTCGCCGTCCGGTCCACGCGGACCCCGCGCCGCGTGACCCAGGTCCTGCCCCGTGGCTTCTCGAGCGACCACGTCTCTTCGTGCATGGCTTCCTCCCCCGTCTCAGATGCGCGGAGCTCGAGCTCCAATAACGCCACCGCCTGCTCGGCCTCTTCCCGTGCCGGCGCCTCGAAGAAGTCGAGACCGCGGATCTCCTCGAGCTTTCGCTCGAGCCGGGCCAGCGCTTCGGGCCCGTTACGGGTCCCCCCATCGTCCGCGGATGGCTCGACGACCCGGGCCCGGTCCGCTTCCTCCGTGACCTCGCGATAGGCGACGTCGCGCTCCGCGTTGAACGCCGCCCTGAGCCGCCCGTCGGTGACTCCGTCGATGAACGTGGCCACCGAGAGGGATCCCTCGCCGCCGTCCCGGACGATCTCCCGGAGCAGCCATTCCAGGTCTTCCCGGGTGTCCTCGCGCTCGGGAAGCACGTAGACCGAGTTCTTCAAGGGAACGGCTCCGATCCCGGCCAGCCGTCGCCTCACCCGGACCCGAAAGTAGCCGGGCTCGGGAGGGATCTGGTGGGTGAGGATGAGCCACCGTCCCTCTTGACCTTTTGATTCAACTGTATCATTCATTATAGCGATTGTAGCACCGCCATCGCCGGGGCACAAGTCCGCCGTCGGGATCTCACCGCGACCCAACGACCCGAGAGGAGCCGGCCGTATGCCGATCTCCGTCGAAACGACCACCGCCCTGCTGGCCGAGCTGGTGCGGGTCGAGTCCGTGAACCCGGCTCTCTCTGACGGGAAGAGCGACGAGGCCGAGCTCGCCAACCTGGTCGCCCGCCAGCTCGCCGAGATGGGCCTCCGGGTCGAGCGGCGGGAGCCCGAACCCGGCCGGGTGAGCGTCCTCGGAACCCTCGCCGGCGCTGGGGGAGGCCCCTCGCTCATGCTGTACGCGCACCTGGACACGGTGGGGGTCGAAGGCATGGAGGACCCGTTCGAGCCCGCGATCCGGGACGGCCGGCTTTATGGGCGCGGCGCCTACGACATGAAGGGCGGCCTGGCCGCGTGCCTCGCCGCCGCCCAGACCCTGGTCGAGCGGGCTCCGCCCCTGGCCGGCGACGTGATCGTGGCCGCGGTCGCCGACGAAGAGGTGGCGAGCCTCGGGATGTCCGACGTCCTGACCGCGGTCATCCCCGACGCAGCCATCGTCACAGAGCCGACCGAGCTCGAAATCTGTCTCGCCCACAAGGGGTTCGCGTGGATCGACGTCACCACGCACGGCCGCGCCGCCCACGGGAGCCGCTTCGAGGAGGGGGTCGACGCCAACCTGCGGATGGGCCGCTTTCTGGCCCGTCTTGAGGACCTCGAGCGGAAGCTCCGCGTGTCTACACCTCACCCTCTCGTCGGCCCGCCCTCGCTGCACGCGGCCGTCCTCGATGGCGGCACCGGGCCCAGCACGTACGCCGACCGGTGCCAGCTCACGATCGAGCGGCGGACCGTGCCGGGGGAGAGCGCGGAGAAGGCGCTCGCGGAGATTCGCGCCATCCTCGATCGGCTCCACGAGGAGGACCCCTCCTTCCAGGCCGAGGCGGTCACGACCCTCGCGCGGGCGCCGTTCGAGGCCGGCGCCGACCGCCCCGTCGTGAGCGCGCTCGCGCGCGCGGCCGCCGAGATCCTCGGCCGCCGCCCTCCGCTCGTCGGCCGGCCCTACTGGATGGACGCGGCGCTCCTGGGCGAGGCGGGCGTGGACACCGTGGTCATGGGCCCTGCGGGAGCCGGCGCCCATGCCGTCGAAGAGTGGGTCGATCTCGCCTCGGTCGCGCGCCTGGCCGAGATCCTCGCCCGCGCGGCAATCGAGTACTGTGGAACGGCCTGAGCCGGCGGCGTTGCCCGGCTTCGGCGATGCGTTCCGCTTCTGGGCCCTCCTGGGATGGATCTCGTTCGGCGGCCCGGCCGGCCAGATCGCGATCATGCACCGGGAGCTGGTCGAGAAGCGGGGCTGGATCTCCGAGGAGCGCTTCCTCCACGCCCTCAACCTCTGCATGCTCCTGCCCGGCCCGGAGGCGCAGCAGCTCGCCACCTACGTCGGGTGGAGGTTGCATCGGATCCGCGGCGGGCTGGCGGCCGGGATCCTGTTCATCCTGCCCTCGATCGCGGTCCTCCTGGCGCTGTCGTGGATCTACGTGACATACGGCGAGGTGTCGTGGGTGGCCGGGATCCTGGCCGGCTTCAAGCCCGTGGTGGTGGCGATCGTGGCGCACGCGGTCCTTCGGATCGGCCGACGCGCCCTGACCCGCGCCGGGCACGTGGTTCTGGCGGCGGCCGCCTTCGTTGGCATGTACCTGCTCCATGTTCCCTTTCCGGCGATCGTGCTGGGCGCGGGTCTGGCGGGCCTGGCCGGAGCGCGCTGGTGGCCGGCGACTTTCGCCCGCCGGGTGGCGGACGATCCGCGGGCCGAAGAGACCGCAGCGCGCGTGCGCAGCGATTCCGGGACCTGGCGACGCGCACTCAAGGTCGCCTTCGTGGGGTTCGCCCTCTGGCTCCTCCCCTACCTCGCGCTCCTCGCCTGGCGCGGGGCGGCGAGCGTCCATGCCGCCGAGTACCGCTTCTTCACCCAGGCCGCCCTGGTGACGTTCGGCGGCGCCTACGCGGTCCTGGCGTATGTCACCCAGGCCGCCAGCGGCCCGCTCGGCTGGCTGACCCACGGCGAGGCCCTGGACGGGCTGGCGCTGGCCGAGACGACGCCGGGTCCCCTCATCATGGTCGTCCAGTTCGTCGGGTTCGTCGCCGCGTGGGGACGGCCGGAAGGGATGAGCCCCCTGACGAGCGCGATCGTGGGAGCGCTCGTCACGACCTGGGTCACCTTTCTCCCGAGCCTCGTCTTCGTCCTCCTGGGCGCGCCGCACATCGAGGCCCTGCGAGGGAATCGCCTCCTGGACGGCGCCTTGACCGGGGTGACCGCGGCGGTCGTGGGCGTCATCCTCTACCTGGCCGTGCTCCTCGGCGACGCCACCGTGCAGCCGGCCGGCGCGGCCGGCGCCGATGTCTTCGCGATCGTCCTCATCGTTCTCGTGTTCGTCGTGCTCGCGCGGAATCGGGTGAGCCTGCCGGTGCTCGTCCTGGCGGGTGGGCTGGCCGGGCTCCTGCGGGCGGTGCTGGCGTGACGGGGCGGCCGGCGACGTCGCCGGGTCGAGCGGCCGGGTGGCGGGACTTCCTCGCCCTCGAGCGCAACGTCGGCGCCGCGGCCGGGGCCTTCCTGCTCCTCGGCCTTGGCGAGGAGCTGTGGAAGAGGTTCCTGCCCAAGTATCTCGAGGCCCTGGGCGCGGGGCCGGTCGCGATCGGGCTCTTCGGGACCGCCGAGGACTTCAGCGACGCCCTGTACCAGTATCCCGGAGGCGCGCTCGCCGATCGCCTGGGCACGCGCCGCGCCTTCCTCCTTTTCATCGCGCTGGCCGGGCTCGGGTACCTCGCCTACCTGCTGAGCCCTTCGTGGCCATGGGTCTTCCTCGGGCTCGCCTTCGCCATGGCCTGGCCCAGCATGGGAAGCCCGGCCACGTTCGCCGTGATCGGCGACGCCCTTCCTCCCAACCGCCGGGCGATGGGCTTCACCGTCCAATCGATCCTCAAGCGGATCCCGAGGCTCGTCTCCCCCTTGATCGGAGGGACGCTCATCGCCGCGTTCGGGGTCGTGGCGGGAATCCGGGTCGGTCTGGCGGTGACGCTCGCCATGGCCGCCGCCACGC
>JBOHRQ010000031.1:0-24633 GCA_050732875.1 Gemmatimonadota bacterium
GCATATCGTTTTAGATATATTCTGCCCATGGACGAGAAGCCGATCGTTCGTTTGAGAAAGCGAGCGGGGCTAACGCAGGCCCGTCTCGCCAGGCTCGGAGGCACGTCGCAGCCAGCGATCGCCGCGTACGAGGCCGGAGCCCGGTCGCCAAACCTGAACACGATCCAACGGCTCGCCCGAGCCGCCGACCTGGACATGGTCATCGACTTCATCCCGGCGCTGACGCGGGAGGATCGACGGAGTCTCGCCCTCCACTCGGCGATCGCCGAGAAGCTGCGGTCCGACCCGGGCGCGGCCCGCGAACAGGCACGCAAGACGCTCCTGCTCATGAGGCGAACGCATCCCAACGCGTCGGCGATCTTCGACAGGTGGGCCTTTCTGCTCGATCTTCCGGACGAATACCTCGTCGCGGTTTTGGTCGATCCGCGGCCTCTGGCGCGCGAGCTGCGTCATGCAACACCGTTTGCCGGTGTCCTCAACGCCGAGGAACGCAGACGCGTTTACGAGCGGTTTGCAAAGCACGAGCGAAAAACTCCGTGAAGCGAGCCGAGTTCGAGCACGTCGTTCGAGCCGTGGGCGCCATACTCCATACGGACGAAATCCTGGTGATCGGCAGCCAGGCGATCCATGGCGCCAACCCGGAAGGGCTGCCGCCGGAAGCCGAACGCTCGATCGAAGTGGATGTTGCGGCTTTCGGCGACACGACAGGCGTGCTGGCGGACCTCATCGATGGGGCGATCGGCGAGGCCTCGATGTTCCATGCTACGTTCGGCTATTACGCCCAGGGGGTGGTCGAAACGACTGCAGTGCTTCCGGACGGGTGGCGGGATCGTCTCCTACCCTTTACGACGCCCGCGACCATGGGCGCCACCGCCTGGTGCCTCGAACCCCACGATCTGTGGATTTCCAAGGCGATCGCCAATCGCCCCAGGGACCTAGAGTTCTGCACCGCGCTGGTCCGCTGCGGTCTGGTCGACATCGACCTGCTCGTCGAACGACTGGCAGCGGTGCCGAATCTGTCCGATGAGCATCGCGAGATGGTCGCCGCGAGGATCGCGAAGGCTGCGACACAGAGCTGAGCGACGGAATGCCCGTCTCCTCGCCGCGGAAACACGCGGCCCGCGAGGTCGGTTCGGAACACCCCCCGACCGTTTACGGATGTATACATGAAGGGTGGTATGGTCACTGCGATGACGCCCGCCTCCCGGCCAGCCCCTGACCGCCCACGTCCAAGGCGCCCTCGACTACAGTCGTACCGCGTGTTGTCCATTGATTGCGAGAATTCGCGCACGGGCCCGGCAGGATCTTAATGCGCCGCGACCCGGTCGCGAGGGGCACGACCGGGCCGCGGGTGATCTGGTGGCCCCCTGACGCGGGCGCATGGGCTCCCTCGCCCTACAAGGGCGAACGAACGCTATCTCCGCGCCGAGCTCCTCGCCTCGCTCGGACAACCCCGCGAGGCCCTCCGCTGGTTCGGCTCTTTCTCCGCGCACTCCTCGTATGACCTCCTGTACCTCGCCCCGGGCTACCTGCGCCAGGGCGAGATCTACGAGAAGCTGGGCGAGCCCCAGGCGGCTGCCGACGACTATGCGCGGTTCATCGAGCTCTGGAAGACTGCGATCCCGAGCTCCGGCCGCTCCTGGACCGCGCGGAACAAGGGCTGGAGCCGGTGCTGGAGCAGAGTGGCTAGGCTTGCGCGGAGTCTCGCCCGTTCACGCTCACATACATGAAGGGCGGGATCGTGAGCGCGATCACGTCGTCGCCGCCGGTCAGCTCCCGCGCCCGCGCCAGCGCCCGGTCGAGCGTGGGCTGCCAGCCGACCCCGAGCCGCTTGGCAGCCCGGTCGTCGGGCGGCCCCACCAGGATCGTCTCCGAGAGGTACCTGAGCGGATAGGTCGCCCAGTACCACACGGTGAACGGGTGGAAGCCGTGGTGGGCGAACCGCTCGCGGTAGCACTCGATCAGGTGGGCGTCCCGGGCGAACGCCTCCTGGAACTCCGCCTGGATCTCGAACGGGTCGTTGGTCTTCGGCAGCACCTCGTCCCAGAACCGCTTGTAGGCGACGTGGTAGAGATCGTGGAACACCTCGAACACGGGATTCAGGATGATCACGACCCCGCCCTTCTTGACGAACGGCTTGTTCCAGAACCAGTTGAAGACGTAGCCCAGGACATCGCTCACGACGAGGACCGGGTTGATGCGGGCGTCGATGGCGTAGGGCGAGAGATCCGGGAGCCCGAAGACGAGCGTGTCGTACTGCCGGTCGACCTCGACCTCGAGCTGGTCCCGGAGGACCTCGAGCGTCCGCGCGTGGACGGGATCGATCGTCCCGGCGTGGATCGCGATCGGTTCGTACTGGGAGCGGACGTTGCGGAAGATCCTGGCCCGGGCGGGCTCGGGGAGCGCCTTCATCGAAGTCGGGGTCGTCCGGAGCAGCATCCGCTCGGCCGGGTTGAGCCGCTCGGGCGGCTTGCAGAGATAGCGCATGGGCGCCGGATAGGTGGCTCCGTTCATGGCGGCCTCGATGACCATGATCCGGCAGTGCTGCTGGAGCGCCTCGCTGATCCGCCGGATCGAGTCGTGCATGTGGGAGCCCTCGGGCTGCATCACGTGCGGCGAGTGCTCGGTCATCTTCGGCGAATGGTGGGGGGCGATCGAGTCGTACGTCCCGAACCCGACCGCGACCGACTTGTGGCCGCCGTTCAGGGGGATCTGGATCATGTCGACATAGATGACGAGGTCGCACTCCGTGACCGCGCGCGAGGTCTGGATCGGCTCGCCGTGGTCGGTCTCGCCCAGCGCGACGATGTCCTCGGGGTCCTCGGCGTCGAAGTTCTTGAGGCGCTCGGGCCAGAACTCCTCCATCAGCCGCTCGCCCAGCATGTACTCCATCTCGTGGCGGCGCATCTTCCGGTGGAGAGCGACCGCGCAGCGGAGCTGGACGTTCTCCGTTCGGACCCCGTAGTCCTCGAGGATCTCCAGGAGTCGGGTGATCATGATCTGCCGGATGTCGGGCCGCTGCATGGGGGGAAACGGCTGGCAGTTGTCATCGAAGGCGATCAGAACGCGCGACTCGCTGCCGACCAGCTCGCGCAGGGGCGGCATCCCGAGCGGGCTCTCGACGGCCTCGCGGAGGGCCTGGGGGATCGAGCGCTTGGGAATGCCGGGGATCGCCTCGGGCGGATAGAGGACGGTGGCGTCGTCGGGGAGGTCCGCCGAGATCAGGTTGTTGCCGGAGTAGGTCAGGTAGCGCATCGGCGGGCGGTCAGCGGGGCTCGAAGACGATCTTGACGTGACCCAGCCGGCCGGCGTCCAGGGCCGTCCGGATCGCCGGGCCATACTCCTCGAGCGGGAAGCGGCCGGTCACGAGCGGAGCCAGCCGACCGACCATTCCCGTGACGTCCTCGACCGCGCGCTCGAAGGTCTCGTCACTGCAGGTGTAGCTCCCCCGGACGTCCAGCTCCTTGTGCCACATCGCGGTCCAGTCGATTCCCTCGGGGACGCCCGGCATGCCCACGACGATAACGGCGCCCCGGGGGCGGGTAAAGCGCATGGCGTCGTCCAGCGTGCCCCCGGCTCCCACGCAGTCGAACGTCACGTCGGCGCCCCCCACGGCGGTCGGCGGGCCTAGCTCGGGCTCGTGGAGTGTCGCACCGACCGCGGCGCCGAGGGTCGGGCGGTTCCCGGGCGGGACGACGTCGTCGGCGCCCATATCCCGGGCCGCCCCCGCCTGATGCGGGTATTTGGCGACCGCGACCACGCGGCCCTCGAACCCCGAAGCGCGGAGAGCCGCGATCGTCAGGAGCCCGATCGAGCCGCAGCCGATCACGAGCGCGATAGCTGCCCCGCCGGGGATCCTCACGTCGGCTGGAGCCTCCGTGTTCTCGTCGAGGGTCGCCACGCTCCGAGCCTCGCCCGTCGGAGTCCCCGCGCCGTCGGAGGGGCCTAGGAGCGCCCGCTCGACCGCGTGCAGGCAGCACGAGTAGGGCTCGATCAGGACGGCCGCGTCGTCGTCGACGCCCTCGGGAACCCGCCAGAGCTGGAGCTCGTGGGCGACCAGTGCCGAGCTCCAGCCGCCGCCCGTGTCCCGGCAGTAGCCGGTCTGGATCCCGGCGCTCAGGTCCCCTTCGGTCACCCGGCGGCAGTGCGCCGTGTCGCCCGCCCGGCAAGAGACGCAGAGATCCGCCAGGCCGCGGACCCTGCAGTGGAGCGGCGGATGGACGACGACCCGATCCCCGACCGCGACCCGCCGCGCTTCCGGGCCGACCTCTTCGATGACGCCCACGATCTCGTGGCCGAGGACGAATGGGGTCGACACGAAGGGCGAGAAATAGGTGCTCCCCTGGGCGGTCACGGTGGCCAGATCGGAGCCGCAGATCCCGGATAGGAGCGGCCGGACGCGGACCCAGCGCGGACCGGGCAGGGCCGGGGGGTCGATCTCGGCCAGCCGGACGGGGGAGAGGGGCGCGCCCAGGAGTCTCGGCCAGCGTGAAGCCGCATAGCGCGCGGTCAGGTAGCGCGGGACGCTGCGGACGTACTGGATGGCCAGCATGTCAGACGCCGGCCGCGACCACGGGGTCGAGCCCCTTCCAGCGGTAGACGTCCCAGCCACGGCCGAGCGCCGCTTCGAGAAGCCGCCGATCGGGGTTCACCACGGCCGGCCGGCCCACCGCCTCGAGCATCGGCCGGTCGTCCAGGCTGTCGGCATAGCCGAACGAGGCCTCCAGGTCGATTCCCTCGGCCTCGGCGAAGCCGACCACTGCCGCGGCCTTTCGATCGCCGGAGAGCGGCGGCCCCTCGAGGGCGCCGGTCAGGCGCCCGTCGACCGCCTCGAGGCGCGGGGCGAGGACGTCCCCGACCGCCAGGCTCTCCGCCAGCGGCCGGACGATCGCCTCGACCGACCCGCTCACCAGGACCACCCGGTGCCCCTTCCGTCGATGCTCGCTTACCCGGGCGCGGCCGGCGGCATAGATCCGGGGCTCGATGTAGTGATGGAACAACGCCTCGGCCCGCGCCGCGAGGTCGTCGGTCGAGAGCCCCCCGTAGATCCGGTAGAAGGCGCGCTGGAAGGCGGACCGGCTCTTCCGGTCGAGCGCCAGGTAGTAGGGGATCCGAGGCAGGAAGCCGGCGATCCAGAGCCAGCGCAGCGGGGCGGGCATCTCGGCCGTGCGGATCTCGACACCGTAGCGGACGATGTCGCTGTCGACCAGCGTCCCGTCCACGTCGAAGAAGGCGGCGGTCCCCCCGGTCATGACGCCGGTCCGGCGGCCTCGCGCTCCCCGCTGGGCGGCTCCGCCTCCGTGCCGCCCGTCGCGGCCCCGTTTCCGAGCTCGATGATCGTCTTCCGGACATCGGAGGCGATCGTCCGGTAGAGGGCGTCGTGAGGAAGGCTCTCGCCCGCCTCCCGGTACGAGTCCATCGTGACCGGGGCGCCGAACGTCACCGTCACCTTCCCGCGCCTCGGCAGCGAGCGGCCGGCGGGCAGGGCGTCGTGGGTCCCCGAGATGCGCACCGGGACGATGGGCACCCCGAGCTCCCAGGCCAAGAGCCCCAGCCCGGGCTTGAACGGCTGGATCCCGCCCGATCGCGAGCGCGTCCCCTCGGGGAAGATGAGCGCCGACTCGCCCTCCCCCAGGATCGACTTCACCATCCTGAGCCCGGCCAGCGAAGCCTCCTCGCGCTCGATCGGGACGACGTTGAGGAAGGTGCTGAAGAACCAGCTCTTGAGCGCGGTGTCGAAGAAGTAGTCGCGAGCCCCGAGCACGTGGATGGCGCGCGCGGCTCCGGAGCCGCGGATCCTGCGCACGGCCGAAAGGATGGCCGGCGCGTCCAGGTGGCTCGAGTGGTTGGCGGCCAGCAGGTAGGGGCTCCTCCGCGGCAGGTGCTCGGGGTGCTCGATCGTGAGGTCGAAGTACGATCCGTAGAGGGTCTCGAGCCCCAGCACGGCCGATTCGAAGAGCCATCGGTCCAGCACCGACCGCTCGTCGAACGGCAGCGCCGAGCGGATCTCGGGCCGCCGGGCCGCCGGCGGGCGCGCGCGGGTCCGGGACGGCACGCCGGCCGCCGCCAAGAGCTCCTCGACCGTCCGCACACGCGAGGCCTCGTCGTCGTCAAGCGGAATCCGGAGCTCGTGCTCGAGGAACAGGAACAGCTCGATGGCCTTCAGGCTGTCGAGGCCGAGGTCGTCGTACAGGTCGCGGTCGACGCCGATGTCCCCGGCGGGGAAGCCGGAGAGCCGGGCGAGCTCCCGGCCGATCGCCTCGGCCAGCCGCTCCCGCCGGCCCTCGGCGGGGGCCGGCGTCGGCGCGCGGATCCCCTTCCGCACCCGCTCGCGCACCGCCGCGCGGTCGATCTCCCCGGACCGGTTCCTGGGCAGCGGCTCGCCCCACACGTGGAGCTGCTGGACGCGGTGGTAGCTCGGAAGCTCACGGGCCAGGGCCTGGATGTCGCGCTGGACGAGCTTCCGCACGGCCGCCAGGTCGCCCGCTTCCTCGACCGCGTTCCGCTCGGGGACGACGACGGCGTGGACCTCCTCGGTCAGCCCGCTCGGCACCCCCACCACGCAGATCTCGCGGACGGCAGGGATCGACCGGTAGATCGCCTCCAGGTCGATCGGATAGACGTTCTTCCCGGCGCCGGTGACGATCACGTCCTTGATGCGGCCGGTGATATAGAGGTATCCGTCGGCGTCGACCCATCCCAGGTCGCCGGTGTGGAACCAGCCGTCGACGATCACGCGCTCGGTGGCGGCGGGGTTCTTGAAGTAGCCGTTCATGAGGCTCGGGCTCTGCACGATGATCTCCCCGACGCCGTCGCTGTCGGTGTGCCAGAGCCGGAGCTCGACGCCCGGGAGCGGCTTGCCGCAGGAGCCGGCCCGGCTCTGATACAGGGGGTTCACGGTGAGGACGGGCGCCGTCTCGGTGAGCCCGTAGCCTTCATAGATCGTGAGCCCCATGGCCTGGTAGTCCTCGTACAGCTCGCGCCCGAGCGCGCTCCCGCCGCTCACGAAGAAGCGGATTCCCCCGCCCATCTCCTGGTGGACGCGGCTGAAGATCTGGCGCCCGATGCTGCGGCTGAACGTCCGCTCCCAGGAGCGGCTGATCTGCTTGGTCGTCTCCATCAGGTTGGAGCGGATGGGCGACTTGCCGACCCCCAGAACCCGTCGCTCGAGGTCTTCGCGGATCAGGGCGTACAGGGTCGGGACGCCGAGCATGATGGTGGTGCCGGTCTCGCGCATCGTCTCCAGGATGACGCGCGGCTTGAGCGAGCGGGCGTAAGTGACCGTGCCGCCGTGGTGGATGGGCGCCAGGAACCCGCAGGTGAACTCCAGCGCGTGGTAGAGGGGCAGGACCGACAGGAAGCGGTCCTGCTCGCTGACCGACAGCACGCGGCTGATGCCGAACAGGTTGCTGAGGAAGTTCCGATGGGTGTGCACCGCGCCGCGCGGGTCCACCGCCGTGCCGGTCGTGAAGATGATCGAGGCCGGATCGTCGGAGTCGACCTCGGGCCGCGGAACCGGTGCATCGGCCAGGGCATGCCGGGTCGAGCGGGGGTACTCTTCGCGGTCGAACGGGCGGCAGCCGTCCTCGACGTCCAGGAGCGGGATCGGGTGACGCTCGCGCTCGTTCGCGGCCAGCCCTTCCGCGGTGAACTCGGCGAAGCATCCGGGCGAGGCCAGGATCGCCCGGGCCTCGGTGAAGCGGGCCGTCGACCACACCTCGCGGTGCCAGGTCTGGGCGTCCAGGGGGACCACGACGAGACCGACCGACGTCGCCCCCAGGTAGGCCGCGCCCCAGGCGGGCTGATTCTCCGACCACAGGACGACACGGTCCCCTTTCCGGAGCCCCAGGCGCAGGAACCGGTCGCCGATGGCGAGGGCGGCCTCGCGGAGCTCGGCGAACGTCATCGTCTGCCACTCCTCATCGCGCTTCATCTGGAGGGCGACGCCGTCGGGCAGGCGCCGGGCGGTGGTCTCGAGAAGATCGAAGATCGTCGAGACCGATGCCTGGCGGGCGGCGTCCTCGTCGTCCACCTCGAGGGTTCCGGCGCGCTCGATCTTCAGGATGTGCTTCTTGACGCCGGCGATGTGGACCTGCATGTAGTGACGCCAATTGATCCGGCTCACGTCGAAGTTGAACCGCCGGCGGTCGTCCGGGGACAGCCACTCATAGAGGCGCATCGCCTCGTCCACCAGGAATCGGCAGTCGAGGTTCAGGTAGGGCTCATAGAGCTCGCCGTAGTAGTAGAGCTTGTCGAGGGCCGCGCGGGCGGCGGCGATCCGGCGCCGCGTCCGGCCCAGCCAGCCGGCCCCGATCCCGCGCTCGAGGAGCCATTCGAGCGCGTTCTCGGCCAGGCCCAGCGGGACCGACTTGAGGCGGTGCTGGAAGCGGAAGACGGGGGGCGGCGGGAACGACAGCGGCTTGACCCGGATCGGCTCGCCCTGGCGGTCGAACATGGGGTTGGCCCGGAAGTAGCGCACGATGAGGTCGTGCAGGTGCCCCATCTTCGCCGGGTTGCGCGCACCCGTGGCCACCTGGTAGATCGCCAGGCCACCCTCCTCGGCGAGACGCGGGAGGGCCGCCAGCATCGCGTTGACGACCATGTCGACCGGTACCAGGTCGAGCGTCACGTCGGGATCGAGGGGCAGGGATCGCAGCCGGCCCTTGCCGATCGCCGCGATCAGCGGGTCCGCCATGCGCAGTCCGTCGAGCCAGCCCGGGCTCGGCTCGGCGAGGCTGCTCTCGATGATCGCCGGCCGGACGATGGCGGTCGGCGTGTCGCCACGCCGGGCGAGAACGATCTGCTCGCCGAGGGCCTTCGTGTACGTATAGGTGTCGTTCCACCCGCGCTGGCGCGCCCAGGCCATGCCTTCCTCGACGAGCCGATTCTTGATCCACCGGCCACGCAGGTTCTGGATCATGTCCCTCCGCGGCTCGGAACGGTCCGCCCCGCGTCCCTGGCGGCGCTGGACGAGCGAGTGCACGAGCTCCCGGCGCACCTCGGGGCCGTGGCCTTCCTCCTCGACCCGCCGGATCAGGGCCCGGATGTGCTCGATGTCGAGCGCGGGGTCGGTGAACCGCCGGGACGGGAAGGGCTCGCCGGCGGATGGATCGCCGGCGTGGTGGATGGTCTCGGGGATCGTCTCGTTGGTGGCCCCGCAGACGTAGGCCGTCGATACGTGCAGGAGGAGCGCGTGATCGCACCCGGCCGCGAAGTCGGCGATCCGGCCTGCGCCCATCGTGTTGAGGTCGAGCGCGTCGTCGATCGGCGCGTCGAAAGCGACCACCGCGGCACTGTTGATCACGACGTCGAGGGAGCTCTTGAGCTCGTCGCTCAAGCCGGGCGCGATCCCCAGGCCGTCCCCGGAGATGTCGCCGGCGACCGCGACCACCTTCTCCTCCAGAAACGCCTCCAACCCCTCGCCGTGGCGGTAGCGCAGGCGGTCGAAGACGCTCGAGGAGAAGAGCTCCTTCCGAAGCCGCTCCTCCGGGGGCTCGAGGTTGCCCCCGAAGCGCCGTTTGGGACGGATCAGGACCCAGATCCGCTCCACCTCGGGAGCCGCCCACAGGATCTTCTCGACCAGCGGCTGGCCGAGGAAGCCCGTCGAGCCGGTGATGAGGAGGCGCTTCCCGGTCAGGAAGCCGGTGACGCGGTCCATGCTTTCAGCCACGGCCACGCGTGGGGACCACGACCTCGAGCGCTCGCGGCAGGATGGTCGCCTCGACCGGCGAGACACCCTCGAGGTCGCCGTCGAACATCTTGGGCAGCGGGGAGGCGGCGTCGATCCGCACGCTCCGGCTCCGATGGACCTCGAAGCTGGCGTGCTCCAGGTGCCGTCCCCGGTAGATTTTTGGGAAGTTGACCATCAGGTCCAGCTTGCCGATTTCGTTCACGACGACGACATCGAGCAGGCCATCGTCGATCTCCGCTCCCGGGGCCATCCGGAGCCCGCCGCCGGTGAAGGGGGTGTTCTGGACCATCACGGCCACGTACTCGCCTTCCAGCGTGCGATCGTCCAGCCGGATGGTCATCGAAACGGGCTCGAGGCGGCTCATCGCGCGGTAGACCGCCACGAAGAACGCCGCCGAGCCCTTGAGCCGGGTATGGTTGGCCTGCTCGGCGACGACGGCGGGGAAGCCGACCCCGAGGACGGAGACGAAATGGCGGTCGCGCTCCCGCCCCACGTCGATCTTGCGGACATGCCCGTCGAGGGCCACGTCGAGCGACGCGTCGAGGTCGTTGAACGGCAGCCCGAGGCTCCTCGCCACGTCGTTCCCGGTGCCCAGCGAGAGGATCCCCAGCTGGGTTCCGCTGCCGACCAGGGCGTCGGCCACCTCGCCGATCGTTCCGTCGCCCCCGAGGACGGCGATCCGCGGCTCGTCGCCCGCCAGCTCGCGCGCGATCCCGGTCGCATGACGCGGTCGCTCGGTCAGCAGGACGCTGTCGTCCCTGCCCCGCCGCCGGATCGCGTCACGCAGGGCCTCGATGTTGCGCGCTCCCTTCCCGTGCCCGGCGCGCGGGTTGGCGATGATCTTCATCGTGAATCTGTGAGTATAAGATCGGCCTGTGCCCCCCGGCTAGGAAATCGTACCTGACCCCGAGTCTAGCCTCACCCGGCGCGCCGGGTAAAGCATCCCTGCGGGGCCGGCTGACCAGCCTCCCGCGTTCCTTACCTTTCACAGTCCCATAGCACTCCATTCGGTCGATTGCAACAATACCAATCGGTAGATTGCAGCTCGAAATGATGTAAGCATCATGCCCGATCATCGCCGCCACTACCCACAACCGGTAACCTCTCGAACGATCATGCCCCTGCGCACTTCCCCGGATGTCGCCGTGGTCGGCGGCGGGCTGGTCGGATGCCTGACCGCCCGTGCCTTGGCGAGGGAGGGTCTGACCGTCCGGATCCTCGAGCGGGGAGCGGATCTCGGGCAGGAGGCGTCGACGGCGGCGGCGGGGATGCTGTCTCCCCAGATGGAGGCCGCCGAGGACCTGCTGGTCGAGGTGCCCGGCCCGGAGGCCGGCCGGGCCATGCTCGATTTCTGCCTGGCCGGGCGGGCGGGCTACGCCCAGTTCGTGGCCGAACTGGAGTCGGAGACCGGGCTGGACGTTGGCTATCGAGCCGACGGGACCCTGGTCGTCGCCCTTACCCCGGTCGAGGCCGGCCGCCTCCGCCGTAGCGCCGAGACTCAGCGCGCGCGGGGCCTCCAAGCCGCGATCCTCGAGGGCGAGGAGATCCGCCAACTCGAGCCGGCCGTGACCGACGCGGCGGCCGTCGGACTCCACCTTCCGGACGACCATCAGGTGGACCCGGTGCGGCTCATGGCGGCGGCCGCCGCCGCGGCCGGCTCCGCGCCGGGAATCGAGATCGAGACCGGAGCCACCGTCCTGGCGCTCCGGTCGGCCGGCGGTCGCGTGGCGGGGGTCGAGACCGACTGGGGCCTGTTGCCGGCGGAATGGGTCGTTGTGGCGGCCGGCGCCTGGAGCGGCGGACTGGCAGGGCTGCCGCGCCCACTTCCCGTCCATCCGGTCAAAGGACAGATGGCCGCGGTCCGCTCACGACAACCGACCATCCGGGGGATCGTGGGCGGGCGCGGCGCCTACTGCGTCCCCCGGAACGACGGCCGGGTGGTGATCGGGGCCACCGTCGAGGAGCGCGGCTTCGACGACCGGGTGAGCCGGGTCGAGGTGGACGCGCTGGTGGCGTCGGCCGTGGACATCGTGCCCGTCCTGTCGGGGGCCGAGGTCGTCTCGCGGTGGGCGGGTCTCCGGCCCGGCACGCTGGACAGCCTGCCCGTCCTGGGAGCCGATCCCGACCTGCCGGGCCTCGTCTACGCGACCGGCCACTACCGGAACGGGATCCTGCTGGCGCCCCTGACCGCGGCGGCGGTGGCGGCGCTCGTGATCGGCCGGCCGGAGCCCGTCGACCTGTCGGCCTTCGCTCCCGGTCGGGCGTCGCTGACGAGCTGGGGAAAGACGACCGAAGGCGGCCGCTAGTTCGGGTTCGTACCATCCGCGCATTGCAGGTCGAAATCCCCCGGAATACCTTGATGACCCGATTCCAGTCGTTCGCTCGTTCGCGGCCGGCGTGTCCGGCCGCCCTCAGGCGTTTTCCGGAGAAACACCGATGACGATCTCGGCCGCCCGCCTGACCCGCGCCCCGGACCTGCATGCCGGGGTGGCGGTGGAGCGCCGGGGAGAGGTGCCCTACGGGGAAGCGTGGACACTCCAGCGCGAGCTCGTCCGGCGCCGGGCGGCGTCCGAGATCCTCGATACGCTCCTGCTGCTCTCCCATCCGCCGGTGGTAACGCTTGGGAAGGGAGGCACGATCGACCATCTCCTGGGCTCGAAAGCGGATCTCGCCGGCCGCGGCGTCGAGTTCGTGGAGACCGACCGCGGGGGCGACATCACCTTTCACGGCCCCGGCCAGATCGTGGGCTATGCGATCGTCGACCTGGCTCCCCGGGACCGCGACCTGCACCGCTTCCTGCGCGATCTGGAGGAGGTCCTGATCCAGGCACTCGCCGGTTTCGGCATCGCCGCGGGGCGCGCGGCGGGGCTGACCGGCGTCTGGGTCGGCGACGCCAAGGTGGCGGCGATGGGGATCAGGGTCTCGCGCTGGATCACCCATCACGGCTTCGCGCTCAACGTGGATACCGACCTTTCCTACTTCGATCTCATCGTGCCGTGCGGGATCGCCGGCCGGCGGGTGACGTCGATGGCCGAGCTGCTAGGGCGTCCGGTCGAGCGCAAGCGGGTGGAGGACGCGCTCGCGCGCGCATTCGCAGAGGTCTTCGGGCCGGGCGGATTGCCGCGGTTGGGAGGTGAGGGACGATGACGACCGCCACCATCCGCGGAGCGGAACACCCGCCAGCCGCCTCCCCCACCCGCCAGCGGCGCCCGGAGTGGCTCAAGATCCGGGCCGGCGGGGGGCCCGAGTTCGTGGCCGTCAAGGAGGTCGTGCAGGGACAGGGCCTCCACACCGTCTGCGAGGAGGCGCGCTGCCCGAACATCGGCGAGTGCTGGGGCCATGGGACCGCCACGTTCATGATCCTGGGCGACACCTGCACGCGCGGCTGCCGCTACTGCGCGGTCAACAAGGGGATGCCGACCGAGCTCGACCTGGACGAGCCGTCGCGGCTGGCCGAGGCGGTCGTCCGGATGGGGCTCTCGTACGTGGTGATCACCTCGGTCGACCGCGACGACCTCTCCGACGGTGGCGCCGCGATCTTCGCCGCGAGCATCCGCGAGATCCGCGAGCGTTCGCCGGGAACGTCGGTCGAGGTCCTGATCCCCGACTTCCAGGGGAACCCGGACGCGCTCGAGACGGTGCTCGACGCCCGGCCCGACGTCCTCAACCACAACGTCGAGACCGTGCCGCGGCTCTATCGCCGGGCGCGCGGCGGAGGCATCTACGGGGTGACCCTGGAGCTCCTCGCCCGGGCCCGCGAATGGGCGCCCGGGGCGGTCACCAAGACGGGGATGATGCTCGGCCTCGGCGAGGAGACGGCCGAGGTGCTGGCGGTGATGCGCGACCTGGTCGAGCGCGACGTGGACATCCTGACCCTGGGCCAGTACCTGCGGCCCTCGGCGTGGCATCTGGAGGTGGCGCGCTACGTTCACCCCGACGAGTTCGCCGAGCTGGCCCGGATCGGCGAGAGGATGGGGTTCCAGCACGTCGAGGCGGGGCCGCTGGTCAGGAGCTCGTACCGGGCCGACCGGCAGCTCATGAAGAGCCGTCTCCTCAAAGCATCCGCGGGATGAGGAGCCATCCGCATTCATCGAGCGAGGAAGGGATGAGCGAGGACCAGGAGACCCGGACCGGGGAGTCGACCGAGGAGGGCGTGGCCCAGCAGGTCGAGGAGCCGGAGATGGAGGAGACGGCCGAGCCGGCCGAAGATGCGGGAGGGCCCGCGGCCGGGGGCGAGGCCGAAGAAGCGAAGCCCGAGGAGCCGATCGCGGAACAGGCGGAGGCTGAGGCCCAGGAGGCCCCCGTCGACGAGAAGAAGGCGTTCCTCCAGGACCAGCGCCGAAAGGAGTCCCAGGCGGTCGACATCGACCGCAAGTTCCCCGAGAAGTACCGCTTGAAGGGCGAGATGAAGGGGGCGTCGGACGGCCACAAGCTCGATCTCTTCGAGCGCCTGGTGCAGACGCGCGAGTTCGACGCCCGGATGCGCCGCCTGTTCCGCCAGGGACGGTTCGAGGGGACCTTCTACAGTCAGATCGGCCAGGAGGCCTGCGACGTCGTCAGCGCCTTCCAGATGCGGAAGGAGGACTTCGTCGGTCCCAGCCACCGGGATCTCGGCGCTTCCACCGGCAAGGGAATCCCGCTCAAGTACCTGGCCGCGCAGGTCTACGGGCGCGTCGACTCGCCGGACAAGGGCCGATACACCGCGTGCCACTACTGGCACCCGGACTGGTGGGTCATGCAGCCGGCGACCTCGATCGCCATGAACTGGGTCACCGCGACCGGCGCCGCGTTCGGCTTCAAGATGCTGAAGAAGGAGAACGTCGCGGTCGCCTTCTGCGGCGACGGCGCCACCGCCCACGGGGACTTCCACGAGGCCTGCAACTTCGCCGGCGTGCACGCGCTGCCGATCGTCTACGTCGTCCAGAACAACCTCTGGGCGGAGTCGCTGCCCGTCTCGCTCACGACCGCGCTGACCGATCTCAGCCACCGCGCCGACGCTTACGGCTTCCCGGGGATCTCGATCGACGGCAACGACGTCGTCCAGGTCTGGAACACGACCCGCGAGTCCCTGGAGCGCGCCCGCAAGGGCGGCGGACCGACGCTGATCGAGATGAAGACCTACCGCTGGTTCGGGCACTCCGACATCGACCCCGCCGACTACCGCTCGGAGGACGAGGTCCAGGCGTGGATGGAGCGGGATCCCATCCCGCGCTACGAGGCCTACCTCCGCGATAAGGGGCTCCTGGACGACGATGCCGTGTCGGAGATCCAGACCAGGGTCCGTCAGGAGATCGAGGAGGCGATCGAGTTCGCGGAGGCGAGCGCGCGCCCGGAGGCCGACGCCTATCTGACGGAGGTCTACGCCGAGGAGTACCGCGGGTTCGAGGTCCTGGGTCGCGAGAGCGGGGAGGAGGCGTAGCGATGGCCGAGATCACCTACATCGACGCCATCAACCACACCCTCCACGAGGAGATGGCGAAGGACGAGACCACCTTCCTGATCGGCGAGGACACCGGCATCTACGGGGGCGTCTTCAAGGCCACGCGCGGGCTCCTCGAGGAGTTCGGCCCCGAGCGGATCATCGACAGCCCGATCTCCGAGTCGCTGATCGCCGGGATGTGCGTGGGCGCGGCGATGGTCGGCTGCCGGCCCTTGCCCGAGATCCAGTTCGCCGACTTCATCCACCCGGCGTTCGACCAGATCGTCCAGCAGATGGCGCGCTACCGGTGGCGGACGGCGGGGACCTACGACATGCCGATCACGATCCGCTGCCCGTGGGGTGGGGGCGTCGGTGGCGGTGTCTACCACAGCCAGTCCAACGAAGCCCTGTTCATGAACGTGCCGGGCCTGGTCATGGTGGCGCCGTCCACGGTGCGCGACGCGGCGGGGCTGCTCCGGTCGGCCATCCGCAGCCAGGATCCCGTCATCTACTGGGAGAACAAGAAGCTCTACCGCTCGATTAAGGACGATCTCCCGGAGGGCGAGGAGGTCACGACGCCGATCGGCGAGGCGGAGGTGGCCCGCGAGGGGGACGACGTGACCGCGATCACCTTCGGCTACATGCTCCACGTCACGATGCAGGCCGCCGAGCGCTTGGCCGAGGACGACGGGATCGAGGCCGAGGTGATCGACCTGCGGACGCTCCTTCCGCTCGACTTCCCGACGGTCCTCGAATCGGTTGCCCGGACCGGTCGCGCGGTGATCATCCACGAGGCGCCCCGGACGGGCGGGATCGGCGGCGAGATCGCGGCCATGATCGCCGACCGCTGCTTCTGGGACCTGGACGCCCCGGTCAAGCGGATCTGCGGCCACAACACCTCGTTCCCCGCGGCCGCCACGATGGAGGCCCACTACATGCCCGACGTCGACCAAGTGGCGGCGGGAATCCGCGCCACGGCGACCGTCTGAAGGCGTGGGTTGTTGGCCGCTCGTGATGATCGTATCGCCTGATGCCGAAGGTCAGCGAGTTTTATGGGATCGCGATCTACATGTACTACCGAGAGCATGGACCGGCACATTTCCACGCGATCTATGCAGGAGATGAAGTGTTGGTCGATATCGAGTCGCTGGCGGTGATCGTGGGACGAATCCCTCCGCGAGCCATGGGCATGGTGACGGAATGGCCAGTATTCACCAGAGCGAGTTGAAGCGGGTATGGGAACAGGCTCGGGAACACGAGCCGCTCAGTAAGATCGAACCTCTGCCGTAGGAGACGATGATCCACAGAATCGTTCACGTCGAACCACGGTCCGGTTATCGGGTTCAGATACGCTTCGAGGATGGAAAGATCGGAGAGGTGGACCTTTCTGATCTCGTGGGCAAGGGTGTTTTCCGAGTCTGGAACAATCCTGACGAGTTCGCCAGGGTCTACATCGACAAGGAAAGTGGAACGCTGGCCTGGCCGGGGGGACTGGATCTCGCCCCGGACGCACTATACCAGGAAATCGTCGGCGTCGAAGCAGCCCGTTGATGCCGTTCTCGGACTTGCAGGCTTAAGCGGAGGAAAAGGATGCCGCTGGAGATCAAGGTCCCCTCGCTCGGGCAGAGCGTGCCCGAGGCGACGGTCGGGAAGTGGCTCAAGAAGGAGGGCGACGCGGTCGCCGCCGACGAGCCCGTCGTCGAGCTCGAGACCGACAAGATCAACATGGAGGTGACCGCCTTCAAGGCCGGCACGTTGGCGCAGATCAAGAAGGAGGAGGGAGCGACGGTCGCCGTCGGCGAGGTGCTTGGCCTGATCGCCCAGGAAGGCGAGGAGGTGCCCGCGGAAGAGGGGGTTCCCGCCGAGGACAAGGAGCCAAAAAAAGCCGAGAAGAAGCCCGCGAAGGCCGCTAAGCCTCGCGCCGAGGAGGCCGAGGAGGAAGCCGCCGAAGCGCCCCCCGAGGAGAAAGCGCCGGAGGAGCCTGCAGAGGAGCCGGCTCGCCGGCCGGCCGCCAGGCCCCCCGCTCGCCCCGCCGCTCGGGGCGGCGAGGCGGTCATTCCCGAGGACATGAAGACCTCGCCCGCCGTCCGGAAGCTCGCCCGCGAGCACGGGCTCGACCTGACCGTGATCGAAGGCTCGGGGAAGGCCGGGCGCGTCACCCGCGAGGACGTACAGGCGTACCTGGAGGCCGCGCCCGAAGCGGAGGCGCCCGCTGCGGCAGAAGCCGCGCCGGCCCGGCCGGCTGCCGAGGCCCCGGAGCGCGAGTATGGTCCCGACGAGCCGGTCGAGATCGTCCCGATGACCTCGATCCGGAAGACCATCGCCCACCGGATGGCGGAGTCCAAGCACACGGCCGCCCACGTCACGACGGTGGACGAGTGCGACTTCGGCGACCTGGTCGAGCTCCGCGAGCGGATCAAGGAGGACTTCTTCGCCCAGCACGGCTACAAGCTCACCTACATGCCGTTCATCATGAAGGCCTCGATCGCCGGGCTGCGCGAGTTTCCGCAGGTCAATGCATCGATCCGGGGCGACGACATCGTCTACCACCGCTTCTACCACATCGGCGTCGCCGTCCACACCGAGGCCGGCCTCATCGTGCCGGTCGTCAAGCACGCCGACCGGAAGTCAATGGTCGAGATCGCCGGCGAGATCGACGAGCTGGCGAAGAAGGCCCGCGAGAGGAAGCTCGCGATGGAGGACATCCAGGGCGGGACCTTCACGCTCTCCAACGCGGGCGGCTTCGGCGCCATCCTCTCGACCCCGATCATCAGCCAGCCCGAGTCGGCGGTCCTCGGGATCCACAAGATCGTCGAGCGGCCAATCGCCCGGGACGGCCAGGTCGTGATCCGGCCCATGATGTGGTTCGGGCTGTCCTATGATCATCGCTTGGTCGACGGCACGCCGGCGGTCCAGTTCCTCCGGCGGATCTGCGAGCTGCTCGAAGAGCCCGAGCGGCTGTTGCTGGAGGCGTAGGACTGGGCGGTAACCAGGAACGTCCTGCTTTTGCTCTAACAGCCCATGCAGAGAGGGTAATCTTGGAGCGAGCCCTCGAGCTTGAATGGATCGAGCGGGTCCTCCGAGAGCCGGAGGTTGAGGAACCGGATCGATCGGATGCGGATTTGCGTCACGCTTTGGCTGCCATTCCGGAACGGGAGGGCAGGATCCTTCGAGTGATCTATAATCACCGCGTAAGTCCAACCCGAATCGTGACCGCTTATTTCGACAGGAGTGCGAAGAGGAAATGAGATTGCACTACGACGAGAAAGCGGATGCACTCTACCTGCGTCTCGATGACAGCGAGATCGTGGAGTCGGAAGAGGTGCGCCCCGGTATCGTTCTCGATTTTAACGCCGAACGACAGGTCGTGGGCGTCGAGATTCTGAAGCTGGAGTCAAGGGTGCCCAGGGCCGACTTAAAAAAGCTGCAGTTTGAAGTCGCTTAGCCTGGCTACCCGGGATAACCTTTTCCACTGAACTGAAACCATCATCCCGGTCGATCCACAATGCTAGGAAAGTTTGGGAACGAGGCGCCCCGAATCAAGCGCGTGATGGGCTTCTTCGCGAAGGCCCTCGTCGCCGCATTGCTTCTCGCGGTCCTGCTGGCAGCGCTGTTGATCATCGTGGTAATCATCATCATCGAAGTCGAGGTTCACGAGGAGCACTTTGCCACGCATCAGGACCTTCTTGGCTCTGAAATCTACGTTGGTTATCCCATGACGATGCCCAGGACGAACATCGACATCCATGTGAAGTACGATACGGACACGGGTATTTCGTGGTCGCGTTCGAATTGCGTGGAAGATCATATGAGGCTGGCCCTCAAGAGCGCGAAGCGGGTGACGCCAGCAGATCTAAGCGCGGATGAGTCCGGTGTTCGGCTGGGCGGCGACCGCTATCGTGAAGGCAGAACCGATTGGTGGCCTGAAGTTCTCAGCGAACGCCAGATGCGGGAGGGGCTACCTCCGGATTATGGTGTTTTCTCTGTCCTCGAGGAGGAATGGAACTACAGATACTACATCTTTGTGAGATCTGAACCCTGCCGAGCGTATCACTATAGCCCCGGAGAAGTGAGTGGCTAAGAAAGACGATCTCCAGCTGGATCTCGCCATCATCGGTTCCGGTCCCGCCGGCTACGTGGCCGCTATCCGGGCTGCCCAGCTCGGCCTCAAGGTCGCTTGCATCGAGCGCGAGTATCTGGGCGGCACCTGCCTCAACGTGGGCTGCATCCCCTCCAAGGCGCTCCTGGACGCCAGTGAGCACGTGGCGTGGATCCGGGAGAGCGCCGGGAAGATCGGGATCAAGGTCGGCGAGGTGTCGGTCGACTGGCCGACCATGCAGAAGCACCGCCAGAAGGTCGTCGACGCAAGCACGAAGGGGGTCGCCTATCTGTTCAAGAAGCACGAGATCGAGCACGTCGAGGGAGAGGGCGGTTTCGTCGAGCCCGGCCTGATCGAGGTCACGGCCCGGGACCACGCCCGGCACGTCAAGGCGAGCGCGGTCATCATCGCGACCGGCTCGGCTCCGGTCGCTTTGCCGGGTACGCCGTTCGATGGCGATCGCGTGATCTCCTCGACCGAAGGGCTCTCTCTGGGTGACATCCCGGAGTCGGTCCTGGTTGTCGGAGGCGGCTACATTGGGCTCGAGATGGGCTCGGTCTTCGCTCGGGTCGGGACGAAGGTCACGGTCGTCGAGATGCTGGACACCATCCTCCCCGGCATGGACGCCGACCTGGCCAAGGAAGGGATCAAGGTCTTCCGGAAGCAGGGGCTCGACATCCGGACCGGGACCAAGGTGACCGAGGCGAAGGTCGGCCCGGGCGGCGTCGAGGTGAAGCTGGCTGGCGCCCAAGGCGAAGATTCCTTCTCGGCCACGCGCATGCTGGTCGCGATCGGCCGGAAGCCGGTCACCAACGGCTTGAACCTAGAGCGGATCGGTGTCAAGACCGACGACAAGGGGTTCATTCAGGTCAACGAGCGCTTCGAGACTGGAGTCATCAATGTCTACGCGGTCGGCGACGTGATCGGCGGGAAGATGCTGGCCCACAAGGGGTCCGAGGAGGGAATCGTCGCGGCCGAGCGGATCGCCGGCCGGGACAGCGAGATGGACTACTTCCCGATCCCGGGCGTCGTCTACACCCATCCCGAGATCGCGACCGTCGGGCTGACCGAGCAGGAGGCCGTCGACCAGGGCCACGAGATCAAGGTCGGCCGCTTTCCGTTCAGCGCCAACGGGCGCGCCCGCTGTATGAACGACACGACCGGCTTCGTGAAGATGGTGGCCGACGCGGAGACCGACCGCATGCTGGGATGCCACATCCTGGGCCCGCGCGCCGGGGATCTCATCGCCGAGCTGGTGGTAGGGGCCGCCTTCCGCGCCAGCGCCGAGGACATCGCCTTGACCGTCCACGCCCATCCGACCCTCGCCGAGGCAGTCAAGGAGGCTGCGCTGGACGTCCATGGCGAGGTGCTCCACCTCTGAGGGAAGGTCTGCGCCGCCCTAGAGTCCTTCGTCGGCTGCCAGCAGCCGCTCTTCGAAGGTCAAGAGCTCCAGATCGTCGATGTGTCGACGCGCCAGGACGTAGCTCGCCAGGTGAAGGGCGTCGAGCGCACGCAACAGGCTTCCTGGCGATACCTGCTCCGCGAGATCGCATACGGTCTCGGTGAGCTCCAGGATCTCGCACCGCATCCACACCGATCGAACCGCGTTCTCTGCGTCGGCCACAGCGGCTTCCGAAAGCTCACCCAGCTTTCGAAGCCGCAGAAAGACGCGGGCCGATTCGACCCGGGAGAGGCGAGAAGTCACTAGGCGGTCGGACTCGTCAATCCGCGCCTTGGTCTCCGGTGAGGCACCCGCCTCGAGGACCGCCTGGAGTACGGCGGAAGTATCCAGATACAGCGGCCGCGTCAAACTCGATCCTCACGAATCTCATCAAGGAACTTCTTGGCGGTTCCAGCGGGGAGTCCCAGATTGGCGACTTGCCAGGTCCACCCGTCCTTGGATCTGGCGGCTCGCGTCAGCAGGCCCTTTTCGGCCATTCTGTCCAGGACTTCATCGAGCGAGCCGGCAGGGGGAAGGCGACGCCGGGAGGGGCCGAGCTCCGCGACGACCTCCTCGCGGTCGGTGACGAGGATCGTCTCTCCCGCCCGCGCGAGGCGTACGTATTCGGATAGGCGGGCCTTGAGTTGCTTGATTCCCACAGCTCTCATGGCTCGAAAGTAACCACCAGTAGTCACCTGATCAAGAGATCGGGAGGTGAGCGATGAAAGTCTTCCTCGCCGGCGCCACGGGCGTCGTCGGACGGCGTCTTGTGCCGCTGCTGGTCGGAGCCGGCCACGACGTCGTCGGGCTGACGCGGACGTCTGGGAAGGCCGGCGACTTGAAGGCCAGGGGGGCCGAGCCAGCCGTCGCCGACGCGCTCGACCCGGACGCGGTCATGCGGGCCGTCACGGAAGCCGGCCCCGAGATCGTGATCCATCAGCTCACCGCGATCCCCGATCAGGTCGACCTGCGGCACTTCGACCGCGACTTCGCGCTGACCGACCGGCTGCGGGCCGAGGGCACGCGCCACCTCGTGGCCGCGGCAACGAAGGCCGGCGCGCGCCGTTTCGTGGCGCAGGGCTTCGCGGGATGGGGATACGCGCGCGAGGGGACCGCGATCAAGACCGAGGAGGACCCGTTGGATCCCGACCCGCCGGCGGTCTTCCGAAGAACGCTGGACGCCCTGCGTGAGCTCGAGGCCGCGGTCCTTGGCGCCGAGCGGCTGGAAGGCCTCGTCCTGCGCTACGGCTGGTTCTACGGACCGGGGACGTCGATCGGAGAGGGCGGCTCGGTCGTGGAAGCGGTCCGCCGCCGGCAGATGCCGATCGTGGGGAAGGGGACGGGGATATGGTCGTTCGCCCACATCGATGACGTCGCGGGCGCGACCCTGGCGGCGGTCGAGCGCGGAGCGCCAGGCGTCTACAACGTCGCCGACGACGATCCCGCTCCGGTCGCCGAGTGGCTGCCCGCGCTCGCAGAGGCGGTCGGCGCCAGGCCGCCGCGAGGGATTCCCGCATGGCTGGCCCGGCTCCATGTGGGGGCCGCGGGCGTCGCCATCATGACCGAGAATCGCGGGATCTCGAGCGCCAAGGCCAAGCGCGAGCTCGGCTGGGCGCCACGCTGGCCGAGCTGGCGGGAAGGGTTCCGGAAGGGGCTTGACGACTAGGTGAAACTAGGCGCTGTCTGTCTTCTCCTTCAGTTCCCGCGTCAAGGCCGCCATTTCGCAATCAATCAGCTCGTTCAGCCCTCGCTCGAACTTGAGTCCTAGAAAATCTGGCACTCTCCGGGATAGCCCAAGCTCGCCGGATGGGCCCCCCAGCCAGGATAGCTGATCTCTCCTACCCTCTACAGCCAGGCGTATTCCTTCCAGCGCCAAAACGAAAGCCTGAAGGCTGTCGATGCCGTAGGCCCGGTCCAAACTTCCGTGCTCCGCACCCTCGACTGAGAATCGGCAGCACCACTCATCATCCGCGACTTGCTGCGGCCTCTCCACCCGAATTCTGACCGGCTTTCCGGATTCCACGTCGGTCAGCTCTCGCTCCGCGATGGTCGATTCGAGATCCATGCGTCCTCCCTTATGCCACCGTCGAGACGTTTACCGCTTCGAAGTGCCGTGTTCAACTCGAATTACACACGGATATCCAGGAGATGTGCCCGTCCCGATCTCGCCGCCCGTCCCGACGGACCCCTCATGCCGTCGGCGGCTTGACCTCCGGCGGCCCGCCCTCGTCCGAGAACACTCGCTCGTTCATCTCGCGGATGATGCCCGTGAGGTGCTTGAACAGCCCCTCGACCAGGCTGTAGTTGTCGGCCAGGATCTGGGCCATGTCGGCCCTGTGGATGGCGAGCGTCCTCGTCGTCTCGACGGCCACCATGTCGGTCGATCTCGTCCCACCGTCGAGGACCGAGAAGGTCCCGATCGCCTCGCCGGGGCCGGCGATCGTCACCTCCTGCCCACCCTTCTCCGCCCGCAGGGTCCCGTTGAGGACGACATAGAGGTAGTCCCCCTCCTCGCCCTCGTAGAACAGGTACTCGCCGGCGTCGAACGTGCGCTCCTCTGCCACCGCGGCGAGCTGCAGCAGATCGTCCGCGCCGAGCTGGCTCAGCAGGTCCGTACGCCGCAGCGCCGCCGCCTTCTCGACCGAGCTCATCGCCATGGCTCCCTCTTCCTCTCTGCCCTTCTCGTAGCGCCGGGCCAATCGCCGGACGATGGGGTCGCCGGAGGCGGCCAGACGCTCGAGCTCGGGTCCCAGCCGCTCCGGATAGGCACGGGCCGCCACCGGTACGGCATAGGCCCTGAGCCAGGGCTCGGCTTCCTCCAGCACGGCCTCGAGATCCTCCGCCGGCTCGCGGTCCTCGAGGGGGTACCAGCGGCGACCGAGCTGGAGCCGCTGATCCGTGCTCCAGTCCGGATCGATGAGCGGGATCAGACGTCGCGCGTCTCCGCGATCCAGCACCGTCTCCAGGAGCTCCAGCGCGTGGGCCCCGTACATCGACGCCCCGCTCGTCAGCCCCGCATACGCGAAGTAAATCGTCTTCTGGCTGTAGAGCAAGGCCTGGAGGCGGAAGGCCCGCTCGATCGTGCGCTCGGCCTGGAACCCGAGCGCCCAGGCGTACGCCCCCATCATGCCCGCGTCCTCGCCCTCCAGGTCGCGCGCCATCGCCCGCAAGGCGACGAGCTGCCGCTCGATGTCGTACGATTCCTCCAGTTCTCCGTCCAGCTCGTCGCGGACCGCCTCGACGGGGACCGTCCAGCGCGGATACCGGCGGCGGAGCTTCCCCAGCGCCTTCAGCGCGTACAGGCGGTGGCTCTCGCGGGACAGCGAGGGCAGTCCCTCGGCCAGCGCCCTCAGGGAGGCCGGGCTGGGGATCTGGACGAACACGCTCGGCAGCCAGCGCCGCACCGCCTCGGAGAGATCGGGATCGCGGAGCGCAGCCGACAGATAGGGAATCCCCGGCTCGCCATAGGCCGACAGGGCGCGCACGGCGAGCGGACGGGTCGGGATCGGGCCCAGATGGGGAAGGAGCGCGCCGATCAGATCCGGCCGGGGCACCTGCCCCGCGCTCACGATCGCCGCCTTGAGGACTTCCGGACTGGAGTCGCTGAGCAGTGTCGCCAGGTGCTTCTGGAGGGGATGGAGCCCGCCAAGCTGTCCGAGCGCGCGCGCGCACGCGGCCCGGATAGAAGCCCCCTCGTCGCCGACCCGGCGGACGAGACGCGAGATCGCCTCCGTGGCCTTCTCCTCGCCTTCCTCGCCCCCGTAGCGGACCTGGCAGACGATCGCGGCCTCGACCCGGTCGGGCTCCTCCGAATCGAGCCAGGTCTCCATCCGCGGGAGGTATTCCTCCGGATCCATTGCGCAGAGCACGCGCCAGGCCCGCGCCTGGACCCGCTGGTCGGTGTCGGTGGCGAGCCGGCGGATGGGCTCGACGGGCACCCCTCCCTCGATCGTGGCCAGGGCGCGGAGGGCCCGGGAGCGGAC
>JBOHRQ010000032.1:0-24560 GCA_050732875.1 Gemmatimonadota bacterium
ACGTACCCGCGCCCCTCGTTGGTCGGATAGACGCCATCCCCGATCAGGAAGGTCGACGCCCGCCCGTGGTCGGCCAGCACCCGGAACGAGACGCCGACTTCGGTGTCGGCCTCGTAGGTCCGCCCCGTCCGCTCGGCGATCCGCTCCAGGATCGGCGTGAACAGATCGCTGTCGTAGTTCGAGTAGACGCCCTGGACGACCGCGGCCATGCGTTCGAGTCCCATCCCTGTGTCGACCGACGGACGCGGGAGGTCCTTCATCGCGCCATCGGCCGAGCGCTCGAACTGCATGAACACCAGGTTCCAGATCTCGAGGTAGCGCTCCTCGTTGTCGGCCGGCGTGCCCTCGCCGTACTCCGGCCCGAAGTCCCAGAAGATCTCGGAGCACGGGCCGCAGGGACCGCTGTCCCCCATCGCCCAGAAGTTGGTGTCGTCGCCGAGACGGAGGACACGCTCGGCGGGGATCCCGGTCACCTCGGGCCACAGGCGAGCCGCCTCGTCGTCCCGCTCGTGGACGCTTGCCCATAGGCGATCGGCCGACAGCTCGAGGTCCTCGGTCAGGAACTCCCACGCGTATTCGATCGCCTCCTTCTTGAAGTAGTCGCCGAAGGAGAAGTTGCCGAGCATCTCGAAGAACGTGTGGTGCCGCGGCGTGTAGCCGACGTTCTCGAAATCGTTGTGCTTCCCCGAGACACGCAGGCACTTCTGCGACGAGGTCGCGCGGTTGAACCCCAGCTTCCGCCTCCCCGTGAAGACGTCCTTGAACGGGACCATCCCGGCATTCACGAACAGCAGCGTCGGGTCGTCCTGCGGGACGAGCGGGGCCGAGGCCACGCGGGTGTGCCCGTTGGCGACGAAGAAGTCGAGGAAGCGGTAGCGGATCTCGTGTCCGGTCATGTAATGACGAAAGGCGGCTCGCCCGCCGCCCGGCAGTGAAGGTTCCGTTCCGTGGCTATCTCGAAGCTACAGCGTGAATTGCGGCCGAGCCAAGCGGCGCCAGACCGGGACGCTGGATGCCAGCTGAGAGGTTATCAAACAGGCTCGACTCCGAACCACTCCCGGGCCTTAGCGCGGCGCTTCGCGACATCATAGAAGTGACGCCGATTATTACGACGTTAGGGGACGCGTACTTTACGAACCAAGCCCCAAGTTCCGCGAGCGGCACATCGAGACGACCCATTACAGGCAAGCTGGTGGCGGTCGACACCTTCTTCACCGGCACGCTGAAAGGGGTCGGCTGGGTTTACCTGCAGATCGTGCTCGGCTGCCGTAGGCCGATACGCCTGGGCGCGGCTGTACAACAGCAAGCTGCCCTTGACGGCGGTCCAGATCCTCAACAACGATGTGCTACCGTTCTTCGAGAACACCGAACCAAGATCGCGACCGTCCTCAGCGACAACGGTCGCGAGTTCCGTGGCCGACCCGACCGGCATCCCTACGAGCTGTTCCAACAGCTCGAGGAGATCGAGCACCGGACGACCAAAGTACGCCGGCCGCATAGCAATGGCTTCATCGAGCGCTTCCACCGTACACTTCCTTGAGGAGCACCTCCGCATCCAGGGCCGGGCCAAGTGGTACGAGTCCGTCGACGAGATGGCTCCCCGCTTGGCCTTCCTCGGGGGGCCCTCCCGGTACGCCTGGTAGGGGGTTCGCCCGTTCATCCCGCACCCCGCGCCAGGTAGCGTTGAGGTCCTTCTGCGCCAAGAAGAGCGCCGCGAGAAAGGAGGTGAAGAAGGCCGCGTACAGATCCGACCCGGCAGGAGCGGTGTCAGGTGATTACCCTGCTTGTCAAAACTGCATAGCTGTGATGAGGTTAGACGTTGTTCTTACTTCTCGACAAGGGGAACCGTTCTGTGGTAGAATCAGGACTGCAAGGTCAGGATCAGACAAGTACTGATTCGAGAAGGAAGCATATGAGAAGCTGGGTCTTCTCCTTTGTTTGATCTGCCTGCCGTTGATACTAACTTGCAGTGACGTTGATATCTCGGGACCTGATGAGGGCGAGCTCAGATTTTCTACGCAAATCTCAGACATCAAGTATACTAGTGGTCCAGCCAGCGGTGCAATGGCGTTCTTGTATAGGACAACATATGATGCAAGCCGCCCTCTTTGGAGCGGGGCAAACCCTCGATATAGCACGGCGATCCCGTATACATGTCCCCCTTATGTGGATTATCCCCATTTCTGGTATAACGGCCATCATTACAGAATAAACGGAAGAGCAACGTTGCAGCTTGCCTACTATTCAGCCGGCGTTCCATATGCAGATTACCGTCTTCCTCCAGGTCCGTGGGTCAGCGACGATGACGACTGGATCATATGGTCCGGAACAATTCGCGGCTACTGCTATACTATTAAGGCGCGAACACTCATAGGTATCACCGTTTACGTAGGCACCATGCAATGGTTCTCGTATCGGGGCGATAATGGGCCAAGCTCCTTCGGGGATAACGGAAATGATTGGTCAAGTGGTTGGGCTTATAGCAATAGCAGCGGTTCCACAAGAAGCGGCAGTGGCGAACACGGGAGCTGGCAGAATGCGCTTGATAGCTATATCCTCTCGGGTGGAACTCATTGTACCGAAGGCTGGGTGATTGTCATTGATGGAGAGGTGGTATGCGACGGCAGTTGAACACGATTGTGGCGATAACGGCCCTTTGTAATCTCGACAACGTGAACGCGAAAGCGCAGCCTCCTTGCAATGAAGTAATGGTGGAGCATAGAATGATAGAAGGACAAGAGAGTAATGATAATTGGTATCCTTTTACTGACGCAGAATTGTTGGCAGCTTACCGCTTAGTATTACCCGAAATCGAGGCCGGGAACCTGGTTTCCGCTCGTTACAAGAACAAAGCCCGTCCGCCTATTCCAAGAAATACTGAAGGCGAGGAACTCGGAGAGACAATCTCGGGCATTAATCTGACAGACGATACTCTTGACCTTTTAGCTTCTCTCTCGCCCGCATTGAAGGAGCGCGTTAGACATTTTCGCGAGGATCCGGATGATGCCATGCAGCAATGGCGAGAGCGGAACCATTGATTTTCTCTTGATCTTTGTTAGACCACCCCAGCATCTCCTTCTTCCTCCTTCCAAAGAACGTTGTTCGAGTAGTCTTTGAGTTTTCTCGCGGGTTCATCGTCTTGCCATGCCATATCCCTTTGGGTCGGGACCACAGATTTCAAGCTCTCTGCCTATTTCTCGTTGCGGGATCTAACCTACTTTATTCGCCCCCCGATGCCAGCGGGCAAGCGCTTGAAGTAACTCTACTAGAGGAAAGGACCGGTTTCCCGATACCAGAGGCAATGGTAACGCTCTTGGATTCAACCGATAGTGCCGTAAGCGAGGGTATCACCAACTCTCAAGGAATAGTTAACTTAAGCGTCCCTCGGCAGGGCATGTGGCGCTTAGTAGCCGAACGCATTGGCTACTACACTGTTAAATCGGTGCCATTTCACATGTCAGTAGAAACGTCTCGCGAAATTGCGCTGACTGCACCGGTTGACCCTATTGAGATCGAAAGCTTGACAGTTGAAATTGATGCGGATTGTCGTCCGGATCTTTCTCCAACACGCCCGGCTGGCGTTCTATGGGAGGAAGCTAGGAAGACGCTCGAACGCGTGCGCTGGACTCACAGGAATAATGAGCACGAGTTTCAACTAAGACTATATACCCGACTCTTGGGAGTAGATCTCAAGTTTAAGCGTGAAGAGGTAGAAAATATAACCGTTAGTGGCTTTAGTCCATTTGCCACTATACCACCAGAACTATTGAACCTCAGTGGATTTATCCACACTGAAGAGCAAGATACAATTTACTTCGGGCCTGACGCAGAACTGCTTCTGTCTGATGCCTTTGCACAAACACATTGCTTTTACTCTTTGGCCGATACTACGGGGCAGCGCGTGGGACTTGCTTTCGAGCCAATCGCTTCTCAGACATCGGACATTGCCGGGGTGCTGTGGCTCGATGCTGAGAGTGCGGCCCTCCGCGAGATCATATTCCACTATACGGGACCAATCGCTGAAACTGTTGACTTGCGGCACGAGGGCAAGGTCTCACTCCAACGTATTCAGGGGGGTGGATGGATCGTGTCCAAGTGGTGGATTCGATTGCCCCTCTTCTCAAGGCCTCTGGTGTTGAAGGGGTCATTGCCGTATATTCACGGCCGACGACAATTGATTAATTCAGGATACATAGAACGCGGCGGAGAGGTGCGGGAGATCCGCAGGATTGAGCGCACTCATTAGCTTCGAGTGTGGCCCGGACGCCGCGCCGCCAGGACCCGCGGGTCGGCCGTCATCAAGAGGCTGGACCGGGCTTCTTACGTAAGCTGGTCAAAGCTATCGCTGTAGGCGAACGGTTTCCCCGGTCACAGAGCTGCACATATCGGCCAGCGCCGCCGATAGGGCGGGACGGGCTGCCGGGGGTACGCGTTGAAGGGCGTCCGCATCACCAGCTCTTCGATTGACTCCGCCGGGTATATCCCGATCAAGAGCATCAGTATCCAGTGCGAGCTAATCGAAACGAAGGACGGCCCCGTCCTTCAAGGGGAAGAGGGTTCTGGAAAATTGAGACCCGTCCGCCGGGCCGGCCCGCGAAGGGGAGGGGCTGACAAAGCGGTCTCCGGGGGCGCGACCTCGCGCCGGGGGGGCTAGCCCGCCAGCCGCGCGCACTCCGCGTGCCGGAAGCAGCCCACCAGGTGGTCGTTCACGACCCCCGTCGCCTGCAGGAACGCGTAGACGATCGTCGGGCCGACGAACGAGAAGCCGCGTCCCTTGAGATCCTTGCTGAGGGTCTCGGCGAGCGGTGCTTTCGCGGGAACCTGCTCGATCTTCCGCCAGCGGTTCTGGATCGGCTGGCCGTCGACGAAGCTCCACAGATAATCCGCGAAGGTCCCGGACTCGTCCTGCACGTCGAGGAAGGCCCGCGCGTTTCCGATCGCGCTCTCGATCTTCTGGCGGTTCCGGACGATGCCAGCGTCCCGGAGGAGGCGCTCCACGCTGCGCCGGTTGAAGCGCGCCACCTTCTCGGGATCGAACCCGGCGAACGCCCGGCGGTAGCCCTCGCGCTTCTTGAGCATGATCTCCCACGAGAGGCCGGCCTGGGCGCAGTCCAGAAGGAGATGCTCGAAGAGGAGGCGGTCGTCCCGGCAGGGGACGCCCCACTCCCGGTCGTGATAGGGGATCGAGAGCCCGGTGCGGGCCCATCCGCAGCGGGTCTCGTCGCGGGAGCGCTTTCCGCTCCGTTCGGTCATCCGCGCTCCTGCTCCGCCCCATCGGCGGCTTCCGCCCGATCATCCTCCGTGAATCCGTACACCAGCATGTCCATCGTCCTTCCGTTCTTGGTGACCGCCTTCCGGAGCCGGCCCTCGAGCCGGTAGCCCGCCTTCTCGAGGACCCGGCCCGAGGCCGGGTTCCACTCGAAGACGTAGCCGTACAGCCGGGCGATGTCGAAATGCTCGAAGGCGTAGCGGGTCATCGCGACGACCACTTGGGTGGCGATCCCCCGACCCCAGTACGGCTCCCCCAGCCAGTAGCCGATCTCCATCGACCGGCGCAGGATATCCGACTGCGGGTGCAGTCCGATCCCTCCCACCGCTTCGCCCTCCACGTCGATCGCGAAGAAGGTCTGCGGGTCGGCCCGCCGGGCGGTCCGGATCCAGGACCGGGCGTCCTTCCTGGCGTAGGGATGCGGGAAGCGGTCGCGCAGGTTGCGCCAGACGGCGCGATTGTTGGCGAGCCGGGCAATCGAGTCGGCATCGTCCTTCCGCCAGCTCCGGATCGTGCAGGTCTCGAGCGGGATCTCCAACGCGGGTCGCCACTCCTTACCGTTCTCCATGAGCTCCGTCCTACGGCCGCTCACCCGTTGGGAGCAACCACCGCCTTCACGACCCGGCCCGCCTCGACGTCGGCCAGGGCCTCGTTCATCTCGTCCAACCCGTACGAACGGCCGATCATCCGCTTCCAGCCGATCCGCCGGCCGTGGCGCGCCAGCACGTCCACCATGCGGTGGAAGTGATCGTAGCCGGCCCCCCAGACTCCGCGCACGTCCAGGTGTTTCCGGTTGATCATGGCGTGGGGGTTGATGGTCACGTCCCCGGCGTCCGTGTACTGCCCGGCGATCACGTAGCGTCCGGCGTCCCGCGTCATGAGCATGCCCTCCGGGATCGCCGCTGGCGATCCGGTAGCCTCGATCGTGAGATCGGCGCCGCGGCCGCCGGTCAGCTCCCTGACCCGGTCGATCCTCTGGTCGGCCGACGTCGAATCGAGCGAAACCGTCTCGTCGACACCCATCGAGCGCGCGATCGCGAGCCGGGACTCCGGGCCACCGACGACGATTACTTCTCCCGCTCCCGACAGGAGGGCCAGGATCGCGGCACTGAGACCCACCGGGCCAGCTCCCTGGACGGCCACGCGGTCGCCGATCCGGATCCCGGCCCGGTCGATCGCGTGGATGGCGGTGGCGAGCCCGCAGCCGCCGGCGATCAGGAGCCGGGCATCCACCTGTTCGGGCAGCGGGATCACGCCCACCCCCGGCTTCAGGTAGACCGCTTCGCTCCAGCCGCCCAGGAGTCCCTCCGAGACCCCGTAGGTGATGCCGTAGACCTTGCGATGGGGACAGCGGTTCTGCGCTCCCATCCGGCAGAACCAGCATCGGTGGCAGGTCTCGTGGACGTCGTGGAAGGTCACCACGTCGCCGACTTCGATCGGCCGTCCGTCGAGGTCGGTCACGCGACCCCCGGTCTCGGCGACCCGGCCGACCGACACATGACCCGGGACGATCGGATACGGCACGCCCGCGAGCCGGCCGTGCCACAGGTGGACGTCCGTCCCGCAGACCTCGCTGTAGATGGTCTCGAGCCGGATCCCCCCGGGCTCGATCCGGGGATCCGGCAGGTCCCGGACCTCGATCGGCGCCTCGGGCGCCGTCATGATGGCGGCGCGGGGCATCAGCTCACGCGCCCGGCTCGGGCAGGATCTCCCGGCAGACGTCGTAGATGAGCGTGTTGTCGAAGCCGCGTCTCTGGAGATGGGTGGCGACCCGCCGCCAGCGGGTCTCGTCGGACGCGTCGGCGACCCTCGGAAGCTGGGCCTTGGCGATACGCCGGGCGAGCGCCCGGTCGTCGACCTCCTCCTCGTCGAACGCCGCGTCCACCGCGTGACCCGCCGCAGCCGCCGGGACGCCGCGCTCGACCAGCTGGCTCACGATCCGGCGCCGGGCGCGGGGCTTCATGCGCACCGCGTCCAGCGCGAAGGCGCGCGCGAAGCGCGCGTCGCTGACCAGGTCCTTCCGGGCCAGCTCCTCGACGACCGTGCGCACGACTTCCTCGTCCGCCTCGCCCTTCGCCCGAAGTTTCTCGCCCAGCTCGCGGACCGTATGCTCGCGGCCCGAGAGGAGCCGGAGCGCCCGCTTTCGGACCCGCTCCCGGGCCTCGAGATCGGGCTCGGGCTCCGAGCGCTTCACCGGGGCCGCGGCGGCTCCAGCGGCACGATGATCCAGAGGAGCAGATAGACCAGGATTCCGGGGAAGGCCACGCTCAGGATCGAGACGACCACATACACGACGCGCAGCATCGTCACGTTCAGGTCGTAGCGCTCGGCCAGGCCACCGACGACGCCTGCGATCATCCGCTGCTCGCGACTCCGCCGCAGGCCCGGCCGGGAGGCATCCGCGGTCATCAGCTTCCGCCTCCCCGGCGCGCGAACGTCTGGGTCTGCTGGGCGCCGAACTCTCCGGGACGGATGTTCGCCCCCCGCTCCCCGGGGACCCCCGGCTCGCAGTCGAGCCGCAGCGTGTCTTCGCCTTCGAGCTCGAAGATGCAGTACAGCACGTAGCCCTCGAGCGGGCCGCTCTCGAACCCCGACAGGTCCAGCGTGTGCGGCGAAGCCCCGAGATCGGCCTCGTAGGCGAGCTGGAACGTGTCGGGCAGGAGCCAGAGCGCGGTGCCGTCCTCGCGGAAGACGAACGACGAGCCCTCGGCGTTGTCGCTGACCGCCTGCCACTCGCCGGTCAGACCATCCGTATCGGCACAGCCGCTCGTGACGACGATCGCCGCCATCGCCAGGAGGGATGTGCGCGTCAACACGTGGAGTGAAAGAGGCCGCCTACCGCCTCCCTCTCCCGAAGCTCGTTGTAGAGACAGACAGCCTCCTCGGTCTGGAGGACGTGGCTTCGGACACCTTTCTCCTCGAGCAGCTGGAGGGTATCGGCGCGGACCTGGAGCCGGCGCTGGATGCCGCGCGAGAGAACCACCGTAGTCGTCCCGTGCTCGAGGAGCTCCTCCACGTCGGCCGGCTGCACACCCGGCTCGTGGCGGGTCCCGGTCTCGTTCCAGTCCCACTCGCGTGAGCCGCCCGGCCAGAGCTTGGCGTCCTTGTACGGAGCTGGGGCTCCCTCGACCTCGATGCGGCCCCACTCGAGTCCCTCGATCCGGGGCGAAGGGACGGGCTCGACGCTGCCTTCGGTCATGGGCCGATTATACCGGGACGGGCCGGGGAATGCCCACCGCGGGTCGCGTTGAAGCGGGCCGGGCGTGAGCCCATATTCCCGCCATGGCCGACGGTAAGCCGTCCCGGTCGCCCTCGGGAACATCCCGCGCCGGGCCCGAGCTATCCGAAAGGGATTCCGACCGCCGGGACCGCCCTGGACGAGTGGATCATTGGAAGACATGAAGGCTTGAAATCCTGCAGAACGATGGCCCCACTGGTAGACACCGAATCACAATGAACCGCATCCTGATCGTACTGGGAATGTTGATCATCGTCGCTGGGTGTCTGCTGCTGAAGATTTCGACCCCTTCACCGCACGGCTTAATCGAGACTGTCTTTGCGGCGCCCCTGATCGCGGTCGGCGCGCTTCTTCTTTCGACCGGTCTATTTCTCACTCGACGGATGATCGCGGCCGTGGCAGGGGCTCTTGTTCTTCTGATTGCCCTGGGTGCCGCAACCCCTCTGCTTGCTCTCGTAGCGTTTCGTGTGTTCGATGACAAGGTCGAGGACATTCCTCATGCGGCGTATTATCCGCTCCGAGTTATTCTTGGAATGACGGGCTTCGTCTTGAGCCCCTTCGTGGATTCGAATCCCAGGATCGAAGGGAGAGTCTTCAGGTGGATCGATCCTCCATCCGATGCTAGAAGCCAAGTGTTCCTCGGCGACTCGGTCCCGCCTGGCTTGCGTCTGGCGCCGCTGGGCAATGCGAGGGTCCGACTTTGGGAAGATAAGAGTTATCAGGAGCATCTGGACTGCCAAGAAAGCCTGCGCACTAAGGGCGTCTGCTTAGGGCCGCCCGTATGCGAGGAGTGTGGCGTACGCTCGGACAATGATGGGAGGTATGAGCTCAATTTCCGTCCCTTTGGCCCTGGAACCTTGACGGCGGAGAAGGACGGCTGCCGTGTAGCCATCTGGGAGATTAAGGATTACTTGGAGTCTGGTACCGTTCTCGCCTCTTTCATCCTCGTTTGCGATTCTCCCGTCAACCAATCAAGAGGTGAGGCATGAGCCCCGAATCGCGCCGCGTGGCCGGCATCCTGCTCATCCTGCTTCCGACGGTCGTGATCGGCGGTGTCAGCGTCCTCACGCTGCTCGTCCACGACCCGGCCTACGCACAGAACGCCCTCCGGCAGGACCTGGGGCGCGCGGGACACGCCCACGCCGGGGTGCTCCTGATCCTCTCGCTGGTGGCGCTCCGCTACGTGGACGAGGCGGCGCTCGGCGAGGGCGCCCGGCGGTTCGTACGGGCCTCGATCCCCTCCGCCGCCATCCTGCTCCCGACCGCGTTCTTCCTGTCGGTCCTGTCGCCCGACGCCACCGAGCCCAACGTCCTGATCAACCTGGCCTACGTCGGCGCGGTGGTTCTCGTGGCCGGGCTCCTCACGCTGGGGGTCGGACTCGTCAGGCGGAAGCACGATTCCGGACGAGGAGCCGCCGGCTGACCAAGGTCGCCGCTACCGGCCGACCGCGACCGGCTCCGGCGCCCGCACAGGCAGATGCTCCTCCAGATAGCGGGTCAGCAGGCTGTACAGGTGCAGAGTCGTGTTCTTCCCTTCGAAGATGCCGTGCGTGCGGTTGGGGTAGGCCATCATCGTGAACGGCTTGTTGGCCGCCACCAGCGCGTTGATCAGCCGCTGGGTCCCCTGGAAGTGGACGTTGTCGTCGCCGGTCCCGTGGACGACCAGGAGATCGCCCTCGAGCTGGTCGGCCCAGGTGAGCGGGCTGGACTCGCGGTACACCTCCGGGCTCTCCTGCGGCAACCCCATGTAGCGTTCCTGGTAGATCGTGTCGTAAAGGCGTAGGTCCGGAACCGGCGCCACGGCCATCCCGAGGTCGAAGATCTCCGGATACCGGAACAGCGCGTTCAGGGTCTGTGAGCCGCCACCGCTCCAGCCCCAGATCCCGACCCGCGACTCGTCGACCCACGGGCGCTCGCCGAACGCCTCGGCCGCAGCCGCCAGGTCGGCCGAGGTCAGGGTCCCGATCCGCTGGTAGATGACCTTCCGCCAGTGGCTGCCACGGGGAGCCGGGGTCCCACGGGGGTCGACGCTCGCCACGAGGTAGCCCTGCTGGGTCAGATAGACGTGCCAGAGGTACCTCTCGTCGCCCCAGGAGTCGGTCACCGTCTGTCCCCATGGCTCGCCGTAGACGTAGAAAAGGACGGGATACTCCCGTGACTCGTCGAATCCGGGCGGCTTCATCACCCAGCCGTCCAGCATCAGCCCTTCCTCGGCACTCGGAACGCGGAAGAACTCCACCGGACCCCGATCGAGCGCCTCCATGGTGGTCTGGAGCCCGGCGTTGTCGACGAGCGTCCGCACGGACTCGTGCGCGGGCAGTGTCACCAGGTCGATGACGGGCGGCATGCCGAAGGACGAGAAAGTGTGGAAGGCCCAGTTGCCGGAGGGTGCCAGGTCGTAGGCATGGGTCCCGGTCTCCTCCGGGGTCAGCCGCGCGGCTTCGCCCGTACCGTCGATCCGGACCCGGTACAGGTAGCGCGCCTTGGGGTCGTCGGGTGAGGCCAGGAAGTAGAGCCACTCCTCGGCCGCATCGACGCCGACCACGTCGATGATGTCGTATTCACCGGGCGTGATCAGCCGCTGCTCCTCGCCGTCCCTGGAGATGACGTAGGCGTGGCGCCAGCCGTCCGACTCGCTGATCCAGAGGAAGCGCTGGCCGTCCTCGATCCATTCGAAGAGCTCGACCCGCATGTCGACCCAGGCATCGGGATCGCTCTCGGTGTGGATCGTCCGCACCTCGCCGGTCGACGCGTCGGCGAGCATGATCTGGAGCATGTTCTGAAGGCGGTTGAGATGCTGGAGCACGAGCTCGTCGGAGCTCGCCGCCCAGTCCATCCGGGCGATGTAGTTGTCGCGTGGATCGCCGGGAACGACCATCCAGGTCGTCTCGCCGCCGGTCGAGCTCACGACGCCCACCCGGCCCGCGGAGTTGGTGGTTCCCGCCTTCGGGTACTGGATGGGGACCGTGAACGAGTAGAGCGAGTCGGTGGAGTTGAGGAGCAGGAACTCGCCGACGCCGCTGGCGTCGAGCTGCCAGTAGGCGATCCGTTCCCCGTCCGGGCTCCAGCGCCAGCCGTCCTGGAGGTTCAGCTCCTCCTCGTAGACCCAGTCGAAGGTTCCGTTGATGATCGTCCGTGAGCCGTCGGTCGTGATCTGGGTGATCTCGCCGCTCGCCAGGTCCTCGACGAAGATGTCGTTCTCGTCGTAGCGGACATAGCCCACGTGGGAGGCGTCGGGCGAGAACTTGGCGAACATGAGCGTCGACTCCGGCGCGTCGCCGCCGAGCTTCCGCAGGGTTCCCGACCCGCGATCGAGGATCCAGTAGTCCCCGCGGGTGTTGTCCCGCCAGACGCGCTCCGAGTTGGTGAAGACGAGGAGCCGCTGGCCGTCCGGCGACCACGAGTAGTCCTCGATTTCGAGCGCCCCCTGGCCGCCCTCCGGGATCAGCTCCGAAGCCGGGATCATGACCTCGCGTTCGCCCGTCCGCGCGTCGTAACGCACGATGTCCAGCCCGCCCTCGACGGCCTCGGACGGCTCGACGGTCGTGTACGCGCCTTCGCCCTCCAGCCAGCGCGCCGGACCGAATCGCTCGAGCTGGAAGTCGCTCGACGAGAAGATGCGCTCGAGGGTGAGGGATCCGGGACCGGCCTCCTGCGCGGGCAGCGGGGCGGCCGCGAACAGCGCGAGGGCGAGGATGGACACGAAGCGGATCGAAGGGCGGTTCATCGGCGCTCCTGGATGGGATGCAAGTACGTGTTCAGGCTTCTGACGCCCCGGGGGCGATCTCCGTTCATACCCGGACGTCTCGAGCGACGATCCGTCTCGGCGATCAGATCGCCTTGCCGGTGCCGACCGTGTCCGCGGTCTCGACCGGGCGCGAGGCCAGGACCTGGCGCAGGATGTCGATCGCCTGCTCGGCGTCCCCCTCGCTGAAGATCAGCGACGGCCGGAAGCGCAGGCTGCGCGGGCCGCACGCCAGGGTCGCCAGTCCTACGTCCCAGCACTTCTGGCGGATGGCGCTACGGGTCGCCGTGTCGGGCAGGTCGAAGGCGAGCAGCAGGCCCCGGCCGCGAGCGTTGGAGACGAACTCCGGGAACTCGGCCTGGACCTCCTGGAGCAGCTCCAGGAACGCCTCGCCGACCCGCGCCGTGTTCGCGATCAGCTCCTCCTCCTCGATGATCTCCAGGTAGCGCGCAGAGCGTACCATGTCGACCAGGTTGCCTCCCCACGTCGAGTTGATGCGCGAGGAGACGCGAAAGACGTTCTTCTCGACCTCGTCGATCCGCGGGCCGACCATGATGCCGCACACCTGCGCCTTCTTGCCGAAAGCGAGGATGTCGGGGACCATGCCCATCTGCTCGAAGGCCCACATGGTCCCGGTGATCCCCATCCCGGTCTGGACCTCGTCGAAGATGAGGAGCGCCTCATGCTCGTCGGCGAGGCGGCGAAGCGCCTGCAGGAACTCGGGCCGGAAGTGGTGGTCGCCGCCCTCGCTCTGGATCGGCTCGATCAGGATCCCGGCGATCCCGTGCGCATCCTTCTCGAAGGCCGCCTCGATCTCGGCGATCGCCCTGGCCTCTGCTTTCTCGATGGCTTCGTCGTCCACGGGGAAGCTCAGCCTGGGGTTGGACACGCGGGGCCAGTCGAACTTCGGGAAGTCACGCGTCTTGGCGGGATCGGTGTTGGTCACCGAGAGCGTGTACCCGCTCCGGCCGTGGAATGCGTCGACGAAGTGCAGGATCTTGTCGGCGCCTCCCTCGACCCCCCGCGCCCGGTTCTTCTGCGCCTTCCAGTCGAAGGCTGCCTTCATCGCGTTCTCGACCGCCAGCGCGCCGCCGGCGATGAAGAACAGGTGCTGGAATGGCTCCGGCACGGCGACCCGTCGGAAGATCTCCACGAAGCCCGCGTACTCCCGGCTGTAGACGTCGCTGTTGGCCGGGTTGGCGAGAGCCGCCCGCATGAGCGACTCGCGGAAGTCCTTCTCCTCCATCCCCGGATGATTGTGCCCGATCGGCAGAGTGGCGAAGTACGCGTAGCAGTCCAGGTATTCCTTCCCCGTCAGCGCATCGACCATGGTCGTGCCGTGGGACTTCTCGAGATCGATGACGATGTGGAAGCCGTCGACGAGGATGCTCTGCTTGAGGATCGGAAAGACACGCTCGGCGGAAACTCGGATATCGGACATGGCGCCCTCCTCGGGCCGGCGGTTCGTAACGTGGGAGAAGAACGGGGCCGCGGCGCGCCGGAGAGGCGCCCCGGTGTAGGGGCGCTACCGGGCCGCGGCGGCTGCCGAGCGGACGCCCGTGGCGTCCGCCCGCCCATTGGGGGGCGCGAAGATGCCGGGCCGGGCCTGGCGAGGCTGGCGAAGGCGGGAGTCGGTGTCGGTCCGCGGGAAGAACATGACTCCGAGGATAGCATCCCCGAGGCCGACCGGGTAGGGAATCTTACGTTGATAATGTAGTCATAGCTGATCTCGGATCTCCATCAAGATCGGTCCGCGTCGAGCGGCTCGGTCGCCTCCATCCGGGCCATGTAATCCAGGTCGAGCCCGCTGCTTCCGAGGGACGCTACCGGGACGCCGCGCGGTGGTTCCCCGTCCGTCCGCGGAGCGGGGCTCGGGGAGTCCGTTCCAAGGCCTCACCGGCGAAACGCGCGCTCCTAGGCCGAACGAGGTCGATCGTGTTGAGGCCCAGGTCGTCCTCGGATCCCAGGAGGGTGATGCGGTCGACGACGAGTCCACCAAAGACCATGCCCTCGAAGTTCGGTGCTACCGAGAGACCCATCTCGGTGAGTGAGGTCCGCATCGGATCGGCGCGAAGCGAGGCGACCGCGAGATCCACGTCGCGCGTCTCCCGCGGTTCGTCGTAAGCCGCGAGCAGGAGCCCCCCGTAAAGGGCGTAATCACCATCGATTCGCTCGGCGGCCTCGACGGCCACGAGTGCCGCGCTCGTCGGATCGCTCAGGTTCACCGCTGTAGGTGCCGCGCCTCGACAGAATCTGGTGACCGAGCGCCCGCCATTCCCGGGTGCACTGCCGGAGGAGCAAGCGCTGCCGGGCCGCCTCCTCGAGGCGCCGGGCGAGTTCCTCGTGGCTCATCTTCACCTGGGAAAAACATAGCACATCCACGTTTCAGGATAGCCGCCTGGAAACAGGCTGGGCAAGCCGTCCCGCCCGGAGTGTACGTCGAAAGATGAGCCACGCCGCGAACCCCAGCGCGCCCAGCGGCATAAGGAACACGGCCGCGAAGATCGCCACCTCGGCCAGGCCCTGAAGCACACCCACCAGCATCCCGAACGCCTCACGGACGGTCTCCGACGGCCGCCAGTCGTCGCCGAGGACCGGCCGCGCGGCCGCGTCCGGCGCGAGCGCGACCTGAATCGTGGACAGCGCCGTCTGCCGCTCGAGGTTCGCCAGCCGGGCGTCGAGCTGCTCGATCTGGGTCCGGATCTCGGTCAGCTGGCGGTAGATCTCCATGATGGCGGCGACGTCGCGGCCCTGGCGGCGGGACTCGGCGAGGAGCGCCCGGAGCTCCGTCTCGACGCCGCGCAGGGTCTCGAGCCGGGCGTCTAGGTCGACGATCTGATCGGTGACATCCTCGGTCGAACGGGACTCCGAGTCGACCCGCGTGGCCAGGCCCTTGAGCGCGGCCAACGCCTCGCCGTAGCGGGCGGTGGGAACCCGGATCGTGAGATCGTAGAAGAGGAGCTCGTCGCGGCGCCGCGCGGTTAGGTCGCCCACGTAGCCGCCCAGTCGCTCGGCCAGCGCCGTGATCTCGCCGGCCGCCCGGTCGGTGTCGGCCACCGAGAGATCGAGTCTCGCCCTGCGGATGACGCCGCGCGTGGCTTCGGGAGACATTGCCAGCGTGAGCGTGGCGTCGCCGGTGGCCGCCTCGGGGGCCGCGGCCCCGGCCCGGTTGTAGGAGTCCTCGTCCGCAGACTCGGACGGTGGGAGCGATCCGTCGGAGCACGAGAGCAGCGCCGCCGAGGCGATGAAGGCGAGGGCGCCGCAGAAGAGGGCGCGGAAGACGAGCAGGGGCGATCGATCCATGATCCGTTCCTCCAGGGTTGAGCGGCCCGGCCCGACGCACACCTTCCGTACACGCATCCAGACGATTTATTCCGGGCCGCCCGTTCAATCCCTGCCGGCCATCCGGGTTGGCCGTCGTGCGGGGCCGCCCTACCTTTCGCCGCGATGCGCGAGCCCCTCCTCCGTCTCTACCGCGAAAGTTACGGCGCCGCTCCGACGGCCGTCCTCGACCTGCCGGGCGACGGCTCCACGCGCACCTACCGACGTCTGGTGGGAGCGGACGGCACCACCGTCATCGGCGCGTTCGGCCCGGATCACGAGGAGAACCGGGCCTTCCTCTCCTACTCGCGCGCCCTCCGGGAGGCCGGTCTCCCCGTGCCGGAGGTCTACGCGGCCGATGAGGAGAGCGGCGTGTGGCTGCTGGAAGATCTCGGTGACACCACGCTCTTCGACGCCCTCCAGGAGGAGCGGCGGCGGCGGGGATCGCGCCTGCCGCGCCCGATGCTCGACGTCTACCGGCGGGTGGTCGAGATCCTCCCCCGCTTCCAGATCGAAGGCCATCGCGCGGTCGATTACTCGGTCGCCTACCCGCGCGCGGCGTTCGATCGGCAGTCCATCCTGTGGGACCTGAACTACTTCAAGTACCACTTCCTCAAGCTCGCCCACGTGCCGTTCAACGAGGCGCGGCTGGAGCGGGACTTCGAGCGGCTGACCGCGTTTCTGCTCGGGGCCGACACGGATCACTTCCTGTACCGCGACTTCCAGTCGCGGAACGTCATGCTGCGGGATGGGGAGCCCTGGTTCATCGACTACCAGGGCGGCCGGAAGGGGGCGCTTCAGTACGACGTGGCGTCGCTCCTCTACGACGCCAAGGCGGACATTCCGGCACGGAACCGGGATGCCCTGCTCGAGCACTACCTGGACGCCCTGGAGGGGTACGTCATCGTCGATCGCGAGACTTTCCGCGAGCTGTATCGCGGCTACGTGCTCGTCCGCGTCATGCAGGCGATGGGGGCCTACGGCTACCGCGGCTTCTTCGAGAGGAAACCGCGCTTTCTCCAGAGCGTGCCCTACGCCGCGCGGAACGCCGGCCAGCTCCTGGAGGCGGGCCTGCCCATCGAGCTGCCCGAGATCGAAGCCGCGTTCGGCCGAATCGCCGACGAGTGGTCGGCCGGCGGCGAGATCGATGACGAGGACACCGGGCTCACCGTCTACGTCCACAGCTTCAGCTACCGCCACGGCTACCCGCACGACATGGGCGGCCACGGCGGTGGGTTCGTGTTTGACTGCCGGGCTCTTCCCAACCCGGGCCGGCTGCCGGAGTACCGGGACCGCACCGGGCTCGATCCCGCGGTGGTCGCATACATCGAGGCCCAGCCGGAGCTCGCCGACTACTGGACCAGCGCGCGGACGCTGGTCGATGCGCAGGTCGCCGAGTACCTGCGCCGAGGTTTCCAGAGCCTGGCGATCGGCTTCGGCTGCACGGGGGGGCAGCATCGTTCGGTGTACCTGGCGGGACGCCTCGCCCGCCACCTGGAGGAGCGCTTCCCGGAGGCCACCATCCGCCTCATGCACCGCGAGGAGCCCACCTGGCCGCAGGCCGCCGGTGCCGGAGGGCACGCCTCGCGGCCCGAACGGGCGACGGCCTCCTCCTGATCCGGTCAGAACTTCCATGGACGCGATGATCCTGGCGGCGGGGCTGGGGACCCGCCTCCGCCCGCTCACCGATCATACGCCCAAGGTTCTCGTCGAGGTCGGCGGGGTCCCGATCCTCGAGCGGATCGCGCGCCGTCTGGTCGCGGCTGGCGCTGATCGGATCATCGTCAACGCCCACCATCATGCGGATCAGATCGAGGCGCAGGCGGCGCGGCTGGCCGGTGACCTCGGCGTGGAAGTGCTCGTCTCGGTCGAAGTGGAGAAGCCCCAGGAGACGGGCGGGGGGCTGGCGCACGCCGAGCCGCTGTTCCGGAAGGACGGCCCTTTCTTCCTTCACAACGGCGACATCGTCACCGACATCGATCTCGCGGATATGCTGGACGCCCATCGCCGGACTCGTGCGCTGGCCACGCTCGCGGTCGGTCGCCGCGAGACCACTCGTTACCTGCTCTTCGACGACCGGGGGCTGTGCGGCTGGGAAAACGTCGCCACGGGCGAGAGCGAGCGGTGCCGGAAGTCCGGCCGGAAAGCAGAGGCGTGGCCGTTCGCCGGCATCCACGCGATCTCGCCGGAGATCTTCGGGCTCATCACCGAGGCGGGCGTCTTCTCGATCATCAACCTCTACCTGCGCCTCTCCACCGGTGGCCACGCGATCCTTCCGCACGACGTGACTGGCGCCCCCTGGCTCGAGATCGGTGATCCCGAGCGCCTTGCCCGTGCCCGAGCCATTCTGGGCGGAAGCCTTTAGGGAAACAACCGCCCGGTTTCGGCCGCTCGCTTGTTGAAGTGTACCGGCCACCGGCGCACGCGCTTCCCCTCTCTCGTAAGCCCATCGAGAGCCAGGCTGAAGGCGACATCGGGAGACAACGGTGGAAACTCCAGGACGAAGCACCTCCTCCCGCTGCCGGGCTCGAGCGGAAACGTCCGGCTCTCGGTCGATCGCGCGAGCTCGCGGCCGGTTCCGGCTTCTATGCAGCGAAACGCGAAGGAGGACCTGGCTCTGGCGCGCTCCGCTCGACCGGGCCCCAGGTAGCCTTCCGGCCGAAGGGCGCTTCCGTCCTTCGGCGTCAGCGATATCGCCATCGGATCGAACGCGAAGCCGGATTCCCGGGGATCGAAGTCGACATAGATGGACAGCGGCATGCTCGACCTGTCCCGCACGATCCAGGAACCAGGGATCACGCCCAGCGGGTACCCGAGCGGGCCGAGCAGAACCGCAGCGCCTCTCCCACGTTGATTCCGCGCCTCCAGCCTGAGATCGATTTCCTCCAGCCGGAGGAGGGCCGTCCCGTCTTCGGAGATCTCGCCAAGGTTGCCGGGGACGACCGGCGCGCTGACGTGGGTGGGGACGGCCCAAACGCAGGCCGAGACCAGGAGCGCGAGTGGATAGTACACCCCTCTCGGCATCGTTCCTTACTCCTCTATCCCCGTCCCAGCCAGCCGAGCAGGCCCAGCGTGAGCCAGGGCACGTAGGTGATGAGCAGGACGCCGACGGCCATGATCACGAGCATCGGAAAGGACGCGCGCGCCACTTCGAGCACCGGACGCCGGAACCGGTAGGACGCGAGGAACAGGTTCAGGCCGATGGGCGGCGTCAGGTACCCCAGCTCCAGATTGGCGATGAAGATGATGCCGAGGTGAACCGGGTCGACCCCGAAGACATCGGCGATCGGAACGATGAGGGGGACGACCACGATGATGGCCGAGAAGATGTCCATGAGGCAGCCGACGAGCAGCAGGAATCCGTTCAGCGCCAGCAGGAACATGGCCTGCGATCGGATGTTGTCCCCGGCCCAGTCGATGAGCAGCGTGGGCACCTGGGCATCGACCAGGTAGTTGGTGAACCCGACGGCGACCGCCAGAATGACGAGCACGCCGCCGACCAGCGCGATGCAGTCGCCCGTGACGCGAACGACCTCGCGGGACGGCAGGTCGCGATGGATGAACCGCTGGACCACGAGGGCGTAGAGCGCGGCGAGGGCCGCCGACTCCACCGGGGTGGCATAGCCGCTCAAGAGCGCGGCCAGCACGACCACCGGCAGCAGGATCTCCCACTTGGCGTTCCATAGGGCGGCACCGGCTTCGGCTGCGCGGAAGGGCGGGCGCCGGCCCCCCGCGATGACGCCCTCGCGCATGCCCCAGGCGGCCACGAGGACGAGGAGCAGCAGGCCCGGCACCAACCCGCCGATGAACAGGTCCTCCAGCGCGACGGTGGTGGCGACGATGCCGTAGAGCATGAGCGGGAGGGCCGGGGGCAGCAGGAGCCCCAGCGAACCCGCGGCCGTGATGAGGCCGAGCGAGAAGCGCTCGCGGTACCCGTCGGCCAGGAGGGCCGGCAGCAGCAGACCCCCGAGGGCGAGGATGGTCACCCCGGAGCCTCCGGTGAACGTCGTGAAGAAGGCGCACACGACGGCAGTCACGATGGCCGTGCCGCCAGGCATCCAGCCGAAGAAGGCGCGGAACAGGCGCAGCAGCCGCTCGGACGCGCGTCCCTCGGCCAGCAGGTACCCGGCCAGCGTGAACAGCGGAATCGCGGCCAGGGTCTCGCTCGTGAGCTGCTCGTGAGCCTTGATGAGAAGCACGACCGGCAGGCTGCCCTGGACGAGGAACAAGACGAGCGCGACGCCGCCCAGGACCGCGAAGATCGGCATCCCCAGCGCGGCGCCCGCCAGGATCAGGGCCACGAACGGCCACGCCTCGAGACCGGCCATCGCATCGAGGTTATGCGTCACCCACAGGCCGGCCACGATGCCGATGCCGGCCAGCGCGCGGCCCGGCCAGCTGGGCGAGGCCTGCCAGACGATGCGCACTGCGATCAGGCCGAAGGCCACCGGGAAGACCACCACGGCAGTCCAGGTCGGGACACCGGCGGCCAGCACCTCACCGGTCAGGCGGTGCAGATCGACGAGCGCCTTGCCACCCGCCGCGAAGAGGGTCGCCACTGCTGCCCCGACGGCGGCCGCCGTGATCCGGGCGGTCACACGCAGGCGGCCTTCTGGGATGAAGCTGCCGGTGGCCAGCGCCAGCAGCCTGCCGTCCCGCGCCGCGATGGCCGCGCCGAGCATGCCGACCCACAAGGTCAGATGCTGGGTGAACGGGCCCGAACCGGGAATCCCGATGCCAAACACCTTGCGCAAGGGGATTTCGGCGAGCGGCAGGACGATGATTCCGATCGCGGCCAGCGCCACGATCGTGTCCTCGACGCGGAGAGTGACCGCGCGGGCAGCCGACCACCGGTCCGTCTTCATGGCCCCGCCTGGTCCCTCGACCGCCGGAACTCGGCGCGCGCCTTGACGGCCAGATCGTAGATGTCGGCGGGCACGATGGCGCCGCGCTGCCCCGCTACCATCCTGTCGGCCGTGGCCTGAAACTCGGCCGCCGCTACCGGGTCGAGCTTCGTCACCGTGAGCCTCGACTTGCGCATCGCGGCGATGGAGTTGGCGTCCAGCCTGGAGACCTCTACCATCATGCGCTTCTGCATGACCTTTGCGGCGACCAGCATCTTCGCGCGGTCCGCGGGCGCGATCTTGGACCAGGTCTTCTCGCTGATCACCGTGGCGCCGACCATCGGCGCGATGTTGAGATCCAGCATGTAGGGCGCCGCCGTGTAGAACTGCAGCGCCATGGCGCCGTACGGCGGGCTCGGCACGGCGTCGATCATCCCGTTCGGCAGCTTGAGCTGCGGCAGGACCTGGGTCTCGGAGAGCGCCACCGGCTTGAAACCGTTCGACCGGAACCACTGAACGGCCCGCTCGTCGCCCTGGCTCGTGAAGAGCTTGGCCTTCTGGGCATCGGCCAGGTTGCGGATCGGCTCCTTCGAGAACAGCCGCGCCCAGCCCGCCGTCGGCCAGTTCAACACTCGGAAGCCTCTGGCCTCGAAGCGTTTCTCGACCGCGGGCCCGACCTTCTCCAGGACGTACGCCAGCTCCTCATCCGATTCGAGGAAGAAGGGCATGCTGAACACCCGGGCCGAGTCGTCGATCTCCGGAAGGCCGCCCGGCAGCAGGAGCGCCGCGTCGAGCTGCCCGACACGCATGAAGGCGATGACCGTCTTCTCGGTTCCCTGGCTGCCGCCGGGAAAGACGGTCAGGCGGACCCTGCCCTCCGTCGACGTCTGCCAGGCATGGCCCATCTCGCTCAGGGCATCGTGCCAGGTGGTGTTGGCCGGCGCGAAGGTCGCGAGCCGGATCGTCGTCACGGGAGCGACGGCCTGTGCGGGTGGGATCGCGACGATGGCGGCAACGGCCGAGGTGATGATTCCGAGAGTGCGTGACATGGTCGTTCCTCCTGCTTTCAGGTAGAGGGCGTCACTTCGAGAACAGCGAATCGATGTGGTCGAGCAGCCACCGGGCCCGGTCCTGGGTGATGATGGTCGCCAGCCGGTGGCCGGGATCGTCATTGGGGTCGATGGCCAGCGCCTCGTGCAGCAGGCGCTCGAACTCTTCTCGATTCTGGTTGGCGACCGATACGCTGGTCGCGAGAGCCACGTACGGTCCGGGGGATAGACCCTTCTGGAGGGCGACAGCCCGGTGGAAGTGCTGGCGGGCGCGGTCCTCCGAGCCACCGAGCAGCTCCAGGCTTTCGATCGTGATCAGGACCTCGTGCAAGGCCCCGTCTTCCCACGGCTCGTCGAGATCCATGGCGCCTTGGAGGAGAGAACGAACGACGGGGAAGTCGATCATGAGGTCCGGCTCGTCCGGAGCGAGCGCAATGGCCGATCCCCAGGAAGCCGCCGTCCAGTAGAGCAGCGGGACATCCTCCCGCTCGGCCTGAGCCAGGACCGGATCCACCGCCAGACCCGGCGCCGCGCCGATGCTGCCAAACCGCACATCCAGCGCCCGAAGGCAGTAGCCCCGACCGCGCAGATAGAGTCGCAGCGCACGGTCGCGCAGGCGCTTCGACTCGGGGTAGTCGTCATGCTGCCGCTTCTCGGAATCGAGCTGAACGAAGGCGAAGGCGTACTGGGTGAACCCGCGGCAGGTGGCGAGCAGCAGCGGCTCGTGCTCCGGTACGGTTTCGAGGAGCGATTCGTAGGTCTTGAGGGCGAACGGGACCGCGTCGCGGATCAGCTCCGGATCATCGTCCCGCGCGAAGACGTCGCCGCTTCCCGAGAGCGTGTTCGCCATGCTCTTCACGGCCATCGTCTTGAGCGAGCAGCCGGAGATCAGGGCGAGGGCGAGCACGAGGCCGGCGAGCCCGACGATGACGTCGGGTGGCTCGGCGGCACGGGCTGAGGCGGAACGCGGCATCGCTCTCTCCTTCCGGGGATCACAGGTTCGGTTTCCCCTGTGCGATGACTGGATGGTAAAGGCGGCCGGTTCCCTGAAGCTTCCTTGCAGCTACCTCAGGTCTTGCCCGGGAAATCCCGCGATTGAAAGTGGTGGAGCGGTTGTTCAGGAAGGAGGAAGAGGGTTCTTCATCGCCTGCCACGCGCGGGACGCCGGGCGAGGCCACCGTGCACCGGGGGGCGGAAGGAGCCGCTCGATGGTCCGTCGTGCGTGGCGGCGGGCGAGGCCGGAGATCGGCGGCTCCTTCCCCCCGTCCTCGCCACGCGTGGCTACATGCTGGGAATCACCGGACGCCGGGCGGAGGCCCGTGAGACGCTGGTCGCGCTGGATGCCCGGGGCGACCGATCTGACGGATCCTCGGTGGCATTCGACAAGGCCCTCGTCCACTATGGCCTGGGGGAGACGGAGCGAGCCCTCGAACTGCTGGAGGGGGCGATCGAGGACCGCGACTGGAGGGTCCGGCTGCTGAAGGCTGAGCCCATCTTCGACGCCCTGCGGTCGGAACCGCGATTCGGGCGGCTGCTCGAGCGGGCGGGATTCAGGGAATGTCGCCGGGTGTGCAGCGACCCGCTGAACGTGCCGTCATTCTCGCGGAAACGGAAAACCCGCTACGGATCGAACCGCCGCTCCTCCAGAATGACGGCCTGTGAGGCGTCGCCGAGCGTGAAGACCGAGCGGAACTCGCCCTCCACCCCGACCTCCGCCCCCTCGCGCGGAGCCCCGCCGCCGCGGCTCAGGACGTTCATGGTACCTGTGGCATCGCTGACGCGATAGGCGCCCTGGCCGAGCGCGCCCACCGACCCGGTTACCTCTCCTTTGATCTTGACCGTCTCGCCGTCGTAGCGTCCGGGATCGTCGAGAAGCTCCCCGATCGACATCGTTCCACGACAGGCGACCAGGCCGAGGGCAAGCAGGATGACGGCACACGAAGCGATCCGCATGATCTTTCCTCCGCGTTGAGGCGACCCGGCGGGATTCTACCCCCGCTATGACAGGGGTTCCGCTTAACGTCCCACCGGCCCGGCCCGTCCGATCACCAGGATCGAGCTCCGCCAACCTTGACCTGGAGAACGAGGATGTCCCTCATCCGAACCGCCACGCTGGCCGGCGCCCTCAGCCTGCTCCTGATTCCCCTCGCGTCGGCCCAGACCGTCGCCGGCCACGCCCCTCGCCGGGACCGTTTCGAGGACTTGCTGGACCGGCGCGAGGATCGGCGCGACCGTCGCGAAGACCGGTGGGATCGCCGTGAGAACGTCCGCGACCGCAGGGAGGACTATCGCGATCGCCGGGAAGATGTCCGCGACCCCCGCTACGACCGCGGCCGCCGGGACCGCCTCGAGGACCGTTTCGACAGGAAGGAGGAGCGGTGGGACCGCCGCGAAAACGTGCGCGACCGCCGAGAGAACCAGTTCGACCGGCGCGAGGACCGCCGGGATCGACGGGAAGACCGCCGGGACCGCCGCCGCTAGCTCGTCGAGAGCTCCTTCACCATCCGGTACCAGTAGCGGAGCGCCTCGTAGAAGCGCTCGATCGCGACCCGCTCGTCCCGCCCGTGGGCGCGGTTGTCGCCCGTGTCCTCGAAGATGGCGCCCACACCGTAGACCGGAATGCCGGCGTTCCGCACGTAGAGCCCGTCGGTGGCGCCGGTCGACATGGTCGGCACGACGGGGACACCCGGCCACATCTCCCCGGTGAGCTCCTCGATCGTCCCCAGGACCTCGTCGGTCAGGGGGGAGGGAGGGCTCGCGGTCGGCTCGTTGAGCCGGCTGACCTCGATGTCGGGGTCGTCCAGGACCGAGATCAGCGTCGCCTCGACCTCGTCCGGCGACCCGCTGGGAAGGATCCGGCAGTTGACCACCGCCCGGGCCGTCTGGGGAAGCGCGTTCTCGGCGTTGCCGGCCTCGAGCATCGTTGCCACGCAGGTCGTCCGGAGGAGCGCGTTCAGGTAGGGCGACTCCGAGAGTCGGGCCGCCGCCGCGCTGTCGGCCGGGTTCCCGGCGATGGATTGCATGTCCTCAGCGAGCTGGCCGCTCTCGATCGCCGCCGAGCGTTCGAAGAAGGCGCGCGTCACCTCGTTGAGCT
>JBOHRQ010000033.1:0-23113 GCA_050732875.1 Gemmatimonadota bacterium
CGTCAGTCCACGACGAACGTGGCGTGGACGGTGACGGTGATCTCCTTCTTCCTGGTCGCCGTGTTGTGGATGCCGAAATCACTGACCTCGGTCGAAAAGGGCTCGGTGATCTGGAAGACGCCGGCCCGGGCCGACGCGATCCGGTCGATCGCCAAACCCGAGCCCCCGGCGATCTCCTCGGCGCGGGTGCGGGCGTCTTCGGTCGCGGTCGCCAGGAGCTGGTGCTTGAGGGAGTCGAGCCCCGAGTAGAAGTACTCGAGCTGCGAGGACTCCAGCACCATCCCGCCCGCGATCAGCTCGCCGGGGTTGAGAGCCAGGGTCTCCAGCCGGTCCACGTCGCGCGAGATCACATAGAGGCTCTGGCTCAGGTTGTAGCCGACCCGGTTGCCGAACTGGTCGAAGCTGGGATAGGCGTTGACGGGCTGGACCCCGATGTCCTCGAAGGCGATGCCGCTCGACTCCAGCCGATCGCGCACGCGCTCGAGGTCCCGCGCGAGGGCCCCGTAGCCCGTGGCGAGCTCCCCGGTCGGCACCGGCCGCGCCAGCACGAGGCGCCACTTGACGATGTCCGAGGCGAAGGGCCGGGTGGCCGCGCCGGTCACCTGGATCGTGTCGCGGGCAGCCCGGGACCGGTAGAGGAAGAGCCCGAAGACGACCGCCGCCGCGACGATCCCGACGGCCAGGACGGTCGCCGGCAGGAACCCGGGACCGCCCGTGATCACGCTCTCGTCACGCCTCTCCATCACTCCTCCTCGGATTTCCTGGATGCGCCCTCACGACCGACCGGCGCCGCCCGCGCCGGGGTTTGGCTCGAGCTTCTACCCGGCGGCGCTCGGACGGGTTCATCCGGCGCCCCTGGGACAGGCCCAAGCAGAGGGGGGAGGAGCTTCCGGCGGGTTCAGTCCCGCTGGCGGGACCACCAGGCGAGAGCCGCGTAGATGATCCAGGCGTTGGCCAGCATCCCGATCCCCAGGAAGAGCATTTCGAGCCCCGGGCCCATCGGACCGGTGCCGCGGAACATCATGGCCAGCAGGCTCCAGGGGAACGCCATCACCGTGACGAAGGTGGTCTGGAGCTCCTCCCCGGGGCGCGTGATCGCCACCGGGAGCAGGTAGGCGATGAACGCGAGCAGGAGATAGATCGCCGTCCCCAGCCGCGCTATCCGCGGCCTCGGCCGATCGATCGGCTCTCTCTTGTTGCGTTTGGGGCGTTCCGGTCGGACCCGTTTCTTGCGCTCCGGTCGCTCCGGGCGGACCCGGGTGCTTGAGCGGTTGTCGGCCATCGATCCTCCTGTGCTCCAACGTGTTACGGCGATGGACGCGGCTGTTGCGCCCGCCGCCGGCCACCAGACGTCCTCCGGTGTGGCGATTCTCCATGGGGCGGGGGGCACCCGAAGGTCTTCTCCGAGTGCAAGGTCCGTGCCCCCTACAGGGGGATCTGGGGGGCGCTCGGCCTGGCGCCCCCATCCCGCGATCCGGCCGGGGTCGGGCTCGGCTTTGTCCTCCTCTACGAAAATCAGGTTCGGGGGTCGCTTCCAGACCCCGTTGAACCAGTCGAGGAAGACGTCCATCTCCCCCCGCCGCGCTCGATCTTTGGGGAAGGGCGGCGGGTCGGTGTGGCGCGTCTCCAGGTGGCGGAGGATCTCGGTCGAATCGTGGACGACGACGCCGTCATCCTCGATCACAGGCACCAGATCCTGGCCGCTGGCGGACGGGCGAGGCCGTCAGCGGCTTCTCGGTTGACGCCCCGCCGGGCCGGGCGGAGCTTCTGTCCATCCGGTGCGACGACCAGGCGATTCTCCTTCGATCCAGAGGTATGCGATGAGCCCGACGACCACCACCCGAGAAGACGTCCGCAGCGCACGGAGTCTCCAGGAGCGGCTGGCGGACTTCAGCCCCGAGACCTACCACGACTTCGGCGACGCCGACACGGCGGATCGCATGCGCGCGGCGATCCGCCAGGTGGAGGCCGAGCTCGGACGGTCGTACCCGAACCGGATCGGCGGCGAGGACGTCACCTTCGACGAGAAGTTCGCCTCCATCAACCCGGCCGATCCGGACCAGGTGATCGGGCTCTTCCCCAAGGGCGACGCCGCGCTGGCCGACCGGGCGGTGGCGGCGGCGGCGCGGGCGTTCGAGACCTGGAAGCGGGTCCCCGCCGACGAGCGCGCCGACTTCCTCTTCAAGGCCGCCGACGTCATGCGCAAGCGCCGTCTCGAGCTGGCCGCCTGGATGGTGTTCGAGGTCGGGAAGAGCTGGGGCGAGGCCGACGCCGACGTCGCCGAGGCGATCGACTTCTGCGACTACTACGCCCGGCTCATGCTCCACTATGCCTACGACGAGTACCCGCTGGCCGATTACGAGCCCGAAGAAAACCGAGTGGTCTATCTCCCGCTCGGGGTCGGCGCGATCATCCCCCCCTGGAACTTCCCGCTCGCGATCCTGGCCGGGATGGCGTCGGCCGCCATCGTCGCCGGCAACACGGTGATCATCAAGCCGGCCAGCGAGTCGCCGGCGATCGCCTGGAAGTTCGTCGAGGTGATGGACGAGGCCGGGCTGCCGCCCGGCGTGCTCAACTTCCTGACCGGCCCCGGTCAAATCGTGGGCCGGCGGCTGGTGGATCATCGCGACGTCCGGTTCGTCTCCTTCACCGGCTCCAAGCAGGTGGGGATCGAGATCAACGAGCGCGCGGCCGAGGTCCAGCCCGGGCAGAAATGGCTCAAGCGCGTGATCGCCGAGATGGGCGGCAAGGACGCCATCATCGTGGATCGGGACACCGATCTGGATGCCGCGGTCGAAGGGGTCGCCGTCTCCGCCTTCGGCTATCAGGGCCAGAAGTGCTCGGCCTGCTCGCGGGCCATCGTGGACGCCGAGATCTACGACGAGTTCCTGAAACGCCTCGTCAAGCGGGCCGGCGAGATCGAGCCGGGGAAGGTGACGGAAGGCTCGTGGATGGGACCCGTCGTGAGCGCCAGCCAGTTCAAGAAGGTCGGCGAGTACATCGAGGCCGGAAAAGGCGAGGGCGCGCTCGTCCTGGGTGGCCACTACGAGGATTCCGAGGGCTTCTACATCGAGCCCACGATCTTCGCCGACGTCAAGCCGGATGCCCGGATCGCTCGCGAGGAGATCTTCGGCCCCGTGCTGGCCGTGATCAAGGCGCGCGATTTCGACGAGGCGCTGGAGATCGCCAACGATACGGAGTATGGCCTGACGGGGGCGGTCTACACGAACGACGCCGACAAGATCCGCCGCGCCGAGGAGGAGTTCCACGTCGGCAACCTGTACGTCAACCGGAAGTGCACGGGGGCGCTGGTCGGGGTCCACCCGTTCGGGGGCTTCAACATGTCGGGGACGGACTCCAAGGCCGGCGGGCGCGACTATCTGCTCCTGTTTCTCCAGCCCAAATCGATCGCCCGGAAGAAGTGAGGCGGCCCAAGGGTGCCGCCTCCCGGGATCGGCCGCGCGTGCTGAGCCCCGAGGCGCGGCGTGACATGGGGCTCCTGTTCGGGGCCCTGGCCGCCTTCTTCCTGTCGGTCAGCATGCTGGTTCCGACGCTGCCGCTCTACGTGCGCTCGCTGGGCGGCGATCCGATCGAGATCGGCCTCGTGGTGGGCAGCTTCTCGCTGGGCGTGCTGATCGTCCGGCCGTGGGTGGGCCACGCCCTCGACAGCCGCGGACGGCGCCCGCTGCTCGTCCTGGGAAGCCTCGTGGTCGCCTTGGTATCCCCGCTCTACATCTGGCTCACGGCGTTCGGGCTCCTGATCGCCGTGCGCGTCGTCCACGGGATGGGGCTGTCCGCCTTCAGCGGAGCCTCGACCACCCTCGTCACCGATCTCTCCCCGCCCCACCGCCGGACGGAGTTCCTGGGCTACCTGTCGACCTCCAGCATCCTCGCCTTCGCCCTGGGGCCGCTGGTGGGGATCGAGATCTCGGAGCGCTGGGGGTACCCGACCCTGTTCGCGGCCATCACCGCCTGCGCCCTGGCATCGCTGGCATGCGGAGCGAGGATCAGCCGACCGCCGCAGCACCTGGAGAGATCGTCGCGCGCGGATTATCGTCGGGCCATCCTGCGGCGGGACGTCCTCGTCCCCACGACGACCCTCCTCCTCGTCACGCTCGCGCACGGCGGCCTCTTCGCGTTCATCCCGATCCTGCTGGAGGAGCGTGTCGAGTTCAACTTCGGGCTCTTCTTTCTCTCCTACGCCGCGGCGTCGCTGGTCGTGCGGCTCGCCATCGGACGGATCGCCCGGCTGTGGGGAGACGGACCGCTGGTCTGGGGAGGACTCGCCCTCTATGCGCTCGGGCTCGCCACGGCCCCCTTCGTCCACGACACGCTCTCGATGATCCTCCCCGCCGTCCTGCTCGGCGTCGGATTCGGCGCCTATCAGCCGGCGGTCTACGGGATCGTGGCCAACGCCGCCTCCGACCGCACGCGCGGGATGGTCCTGAGCGTCTTCCTGGCCGCCTTCGACACAGGGATGTCGCTGGGCGGGCTGGTCTCCGGGCCGATTGTCGCTGCGTACGGAATCCCGAGCCTGATCCTCGGGCTCACGGTCGTGCCGCTCCTGGCCGCCGCGGTGTTCGTGGGTGGGTTCGGCTGGACGCCGGCGCCCTGTCCGCCCGCCCTCCCCGAAGAGGCTCGGGTGCCCTCATGAAGCGGTGGTGGATCACGGCCAGGCTTTCGGCCGGCCTGACCGTGCTGGCCCCCGCCTCACCGGCGATGGCCCAGCAGCCCGATTCGGCAACTCCTGGCGGGCGCCCGTTCGAGGTGCGGCACGTGCTGCGGGCTGCCGACTCGATCCTGAGCACGCCCGAGAGGGGCGTCAGCCTCGAAGCCTTCCGGAACGACACGGTGACGGGGGTCTACCTGAAGGGAAGCTTCCAGGGCCGGGACGAGTCGATCGGGTTCGGCCGCGGAGCCGAAGGCATGCGCTACCTGTGGTTTTCCATCGGCGGCCCGCCGGGAGTGGAGTACGTGGCGCTTCTCTACGATCTGGATCACGACCTGACGGCGGAGTTCATGCTGCTGCGCACGATCGACATGAACCGGCGCACCGACTACGCGATCGAGTACCGGGCCCCGAGCGTCCGCGAAACGTCCTTCGACATCACGCTCCAGCCGGCCTGCGCGCCCCCGCGGTGCGATCCCACCTCGTGGACCGAGCGCCCGCGGCGAACGGTCCATGTCGCGCCGGAATGGTTCGAGCCCTCGAGGCCGCTCCTGTCCCTGGCGGCGGCGCGCGGAGAGGAGTGGCTCGGTCGCCCGGTGGCGTTGCTTCAGGATCCGCCACCCCTTCCCCCACCTTGACGCCGCGGCCGACCCGGCGCGGCCCCGAGCTCGTCGAATGGATGGACGCCGGGGTGGGGACGGAGGCCGAGGTCGCGGCTGCGTATCACGAGCTCGAGCAGGTCAACCTCAGGCTCGGCGGCTATCGCGCTTCGCTGGGACCCCTCGGAGAGCTCCTGGGGGGCGAGACGGACGGCGACCTCTCGATCCTCGACGTGGCCGGCGGAGACGGCCGTAGCGCGGTCCAGCTCGTCGAGCGGCTGACCTCCCCGCGCGGCCGGGTGACGGCGTGGGTGCTCGACCTGGGCCGGCTGTCGACCGCCCTTGCAGCGGGTCGCGTCCCGGCGCGGGGAAGGATCGTAGCCGTTCGCGGTGACGCACGCCGGCTGCCCTTCCCGGACCGCAGCATCGACGTCGTCCACTCCGCGGCCTTCTTCCATCACCTGGGCGTCGATGACGCCGGCCAGGTCCTGGCCGAGATGTGCCGTGTGAGCCGCCGCTTCGTCCTGGTCAACGATCTCGTCCGTTCCTGGGTGGCGGCCGGCTCGATCTGGGTCCTCGCGCGCCTCTTCAGCCAGAACCGGCTGATCCGTCACGACGGCCCGCTCTCGGTCCTCAAGGCGTTCCGGCCGGAGGAGCTTCTCCGGCTCGCCCGCGCGGCCGGACCGTCCGCCACCGGCTTCCGCTGGCGCATGGACCGCACCTTTCCCTACCGGATGGCGCTGATCGGGGCGCGGACGGGCAGCCGGCGACCGCGAGATGCCGCGGGTGGATGAGTCCTCTCCAAAAAAAAACGCGGTCCCCGGAGGGACCGCGCTCTCTTGCGCTGGATCCGCGTTCGATTTACGACTTCAGCGTCGTTGCCGCGAGATCGAAGCTCTCGACCGACGGCGTCCCCTGGATCACCGACTTGAGCGTCTCGAGGACCTTCGGATACGTCTTGGTCCGATACTCCTCGGCGTGCTCCCGATTGTCCCAGAGGCTGATCCCGATGCCACGGTCGTCGTTGACCATCGCCAGCTCGCCACGGAATCCTTCCTGCTTTTTCATCAGCGGCAGGACTTCCTTCTCCATCGTGCTCTTGAATTCCTGGCTCTTGCCAGGCTTGATCTCGAACCGAACGTTACGCGTGTACTCCGTCATGAAGTTCCCTTCTTTGTCTCGCGAATGAGACGTCACAGGGACGCTGGAGCGGGGAGTCGGCTGGCGAGACAGGGCAGTCGGTCCCCGATGGACACACAAGGTACCATCTTTGATCTCGTAAGTCAAGTATTTTCAATAATTTACAGAATCGAGAGAGAGTCATACCGGATCCGGCTCGTTCCATCGAGCTGGCAGCGCGCAACCGACCATTTACAGAGTTGCCGGCCATTGCTACAATGGATCCCGGAGGTCCCAGGCCGGCTCCATCCAGCATCCCGTCACTCCGAGAGGAGCAACGGATCATGAAGCGCACGCTTTCCGCCTCGCTCGCCATCCTGGCAATGGCGGCCTGTCGGGACTCATCGCCGCCCGTCGCTCCGGACCGGGCCGCGATCCTTTCCGGTGCCGGTACGGCCGACGTGATCGTCGTCCTCGATCCATCCTTCGCACCAGGCGATCATGGCGCCAACCGGGCCCGGGCCGCCGAGACCGCTCGCGGCTTCGGGATCGAACCGCGCCACACCTACGGCACGGCCCTCTTTGGCTTCGCCGGGACCGTTCCCGCCGGGCGCCTGGAGGCCCTCCGGCACGATCCGCGCGTCCTTTCGGTCGAGGCCGACCAGATCCACTCGATCGACGTGCAGGAGCTGCCCACGGGGATCGACCGGATCGAGGTGGAGCGCAATCCCGCCGCCGGGATCGACGGCTCGGGCGGCATCGAAGTGCCGCTCGACGTCGCCATCTTCGACACCGGGATCGACCCGAACCACGCGGACCTGAACGTGACGGGCGGGATGAACCTCACGTCCGGCCCCGGGCACAGGTGGGCGGACGACAACGGCCACGGGACGCACGTGGCGGGCACGGTGGGGGCGCTCGACAACGGGATCGGCGTGGTCGGCGTCGCGCCGGGCGCGCGCGTCTGGGCGATCAAGGTCTGCCGCTCCAACGGCCAGTGCTTCGAGAGCGACCGGATCGCGGGGATGGACTGGGTGGCGGACCGGAAGGCGAGCGGGGCGATCGATTTCGTCTCCGCCAACAGCTCGATCGGGTTTACCGGCGACAGCCAGTCGTGCGCCGATGACCCCACCCCCGGCGCCCTCCACCTGGCCGCCTGCAATCTCGTGAACCAGGGCGTCGTCCTCAGCATGTCGGCCGGCAACTCGGCCGCCCTGCGCGACGCGTGGCCGGAGACGATCGTGGTCTCGGCGCTGGCCGACTTCGACGGCCGGGCTGGCCACAACGGCGTACCCACCTGTCGAAACGACCAGGACGACACGCTGGCCGACTTCAGCAACTACGGCCCGACGATCCATATCGCGGCCCCCGGAGTCTGCATCCTCTCCACCTGGCCGGGCGGGGGCTACGCCACGATCAGCGGGACCTCGATGGCCTCGCCTCATGTGGCGGGGGCGGCGGCGCTCCAGGTCCATGCCACCGGGGGTGTGCCAGCCTCCGACGGCGCCGGCGCCGCGGCGATCAAGGCCGCGATCCTGGGGGCGGCGCTGGCCCAGGGGCACGCCTGCGGCTTCGTGAACGAGCACGCCGCCGCCGGCTCCGACGAGCCGCTCCTGTTCGTGAACGCGGTCGCCTTCGGAGGGGACGGCACGTGCGACGTCGATGCCGGGCCGCCGCCCGATTTCCCGCCCAGCGTGACGATCACCCAGCCCGCCCACAATACCCTCGTCTCGGGGACCGTCACGGTCATCGCCGACGCCCAGGACGACAACGGGGTCGCGTGGGTCGAGTTCAAGATCGACGGCGTCTCCCTGGGGGCGGACGCGGTGGCGGCGGACGGCTGGTCGATGGACTGGAACACCACGACGGCGACCAGCGACTGGCATCAGATCACCGCGCACGCGACCGATACCGGCGGCCAGACCCGCTTCGACGCGGTGGACGTCCTGGTCGACAACTCGGCGACGGCCGAAAGCGTCCACATCGGCGATCTCGACGGCTTCCCGGTCAAGCTCGGATCGAAGTGGTGGGGGCAGGTGGAGATCACGGTCCACGACGCCGGCCACAACCCGCTCCCGAACGTCCGGGTTGAAGGCGTCTGGAGCGACGGTTCGCCGGACTTCTGCGTGACCCAGGCCAATCTCGGCGGGCGCTGCGCGGTCGGCAGCGTGACGGTGAAGAACTCGGTCTCCAGCATGACGTTCACGCTGGACCCGCTTGCGCACCCCAACTACGACGCCACCCTCAACCACGACCCCGACGGGGACAGCGACATCGCGGAGCTCAGCAAGACGGTGAACAAGTAGGGGAGGTCCGTCCAGGGGCGGACCTCCTGCCCGGGAGACGCTTGCTTTGCACACCGGCCGTTGTATCATTGGGCGGACGCGCAGGAGACCCGGAAACACCCAGCGAAATCAGACCTTCCCTCCCGGAGGTACCCATGTTCCACGGCTGTTTGCGGCGATTCGTCTATCTTGCGGTCGCCTCAGGTCTCGTCGTGGCCCCCGCGGCGCTTCGCGCCCAGGGGGTAACGACCGGCGCCATATCCGGAACCGTTGTCGGCAGCACCGGGGCGTCGGTCATCGGCGCCAACGTGCTCGCGGTCCACGAGCCCAGCGGGACGCAGTACGGGGCGATCGTGCGCGAGGGCGGGAGCTATGACATCCGCGGGCTCCGGGTGGGCGGCCCGTACACCGTCACGGTCCAGATGCTCGGCTTCGAGACCTCGCGTGAGACCGAGATCTTCGTCAACCTGAACCAGACCGTCGACACCGACTTCACGCTGGTCCCGGAGGCCGTCGAGGTGGCCGGGATCGACGTGGTGCTGGAGGTCGATCCGGTCCTCAACAGCTCGCGGACGGGTGCCGCGACCTACGTGACTGCGGACCAGGTGGTCGAGCTTCCGTCCGTCAGGCGAAGCACGCGCGACCTGACCAGGCTGGATCCCCGGAGTGACGGGAACTTCTCGTTCGCCGGCCGGAACTGGCTGTACAACTCGATCTCGCTGGACGGGTCCTACTTCGGCAACCCGTTCGGTCTCGACGACCCTGCCCCCGGAGGCCAGACGTTCGCCGAGCCCGTTCCCTACGACGCGATCGAGGCGGTCCAGGTGTCGATCGCTCCGTTCGACGTCACCCAGAGCGGCTTCACCGGAGCGGCGGTCAACCTGGTGACCAAGAGCGGAACCAACGAGTTCAAGGGATCGGCCTACACGTTCACCAGGAACGAGTCGTTCATCGGCGACGAGATCAGCGGCAACCCGATCCTGGTCCCCGATCTCTCGTTCAACCAGTCGGGGGTCAGCCTCGGTGGCCCGATCGTCAAGGACAAGGCGTTCTTCTTCATCAACTACGAGCGCGAGCGTCGGGAGGATCCGGGCTCGAACTTCCAAGCCCTGCGAGACGGTGAAACCCCGGGTGGCTCGATCTCACGGGTGCGGGCCGAGGACCTCGAGGCGATCCGCCAGCGGATGATCGACGTCTACCAGTACGACCCCGGGGTCTTCGAAGGGTACATCAACAACACCGACAGCGACAAACTGATTACCAAGCTCGACTGGAACATCAACGACGCGAACAAGTTCACGTTCCGCTACAATCTTCTCGACGCGGTCAAGGGACTGCCGCCCCATCCGTTTGCCATCAGCATCAACAACACGGGCCGCGGGCCGAACGAGAACAGCCTCCCGTTCCAGAACGCGGGCTACGCGATCAACAACGAGCTGAACTCGTTCGTGTGGGAGCTCAACACCCAGCAGTTGACCTGGGCCAATCGGTTGTTCGTCGGCTACACCCGGTTCCGCGACTTCCGCGAGCCCAATAGCGCCCCGTTCCCGACGATCGAGATCGCAGAGGACGGTATCACATACACCACGCTGGGCCATGAGCCGTTCTCGGTCCACAACCTGCTCGACCAGGACGTGTGGCAGCTCACGAACGATTTCAGCCTGTATCGCGGAAACCACGTCTACACGCTGGGGACGAGCTTCGAGAGCTTCGAGTTCGCGAACTCGTTCAACCTGTTCTACTTCGGCGTCTTCCCGGCGCCTCTCCAGTTCGGAGGGTCGCAGTTCTCGTCGCTCGAGGAGTTCTTCGCCCGCACCGACCCGAACAGCCCCGACTTCATCGACTTCAACGCCTTCGCGGAGAACAATGCGCCCTTCGCCGACGACCCGAGCAACCCGGGCCAGTTCGCCGTGTACGCCCAGGACGAGTGGCGGTACTCGGATCAGCTGAACCTGACCTACGGCGTGCGGATCGACCTGCCGGTCTACCTGTCCGACCTGCCGCCGACCCCGATGGCGGACGCCCTCGTCTGGAGGGACGAGGACGGCAACCCCGAGCAGTTCACCTGGAACGAGTTCCCTGACACCCCTGTCCTGTGGTCGCCACGGTTCGGCTTCAACTGGGACCTGAAGGGCGACCGGACCATGCAGCTCCGCGGCGGTACTGGGATCTTCACGGGCCGACTGCCGTTCGTGTGGATCGGCAATCAGGCCGCCAACCAGGGCCCGGACGCCAACGACTTCGACCTGAACGCCTCGGCTGACGACTTCAAGTGGCCGCAGGTGTGGCGCACGAACCTGGCGTTCGATCAGCTCCTTCCCACCAACACGTTGATGACGTTCGAGATCCTGTACGGCGACAACATCAACGAGGTCTTCATCCGCAACCCGAACCTGGTGGCTCCGGTGGGAACCATTCCGGGTCCCGACGGTCGGGTGCGCTTCGGCGGCAATGGTGCCAACCGGCTGCACCCGGAGTTCCTCTCGGGTCCTCCGGGCGGCCCGGACACCTATGTCGTCGACAGCAACGGCAAGGGGTACGACGTCTCGGCGACCGCTCAGGTGCGGCACGTCTTCCAGAACGGCCTGTCGGCGAGCCTCGCATACAACTTCACCGAGGCCAAGAACAACATGGACTCGACCGAGATCTCGTCGTTCCTCTGGCAGTTCAACCCGGTCGAGGGAGATCCCAACAACTACGACGCCGGCTTCTCGCAGTTCGGGCACCGGCACCGGGTGGTCGGGAGCGCCAACTACAAGCACGACTGGTCGGACGTCCTGGCGACCAGCTTCGGGCTCTTCTTCGCGGCCGCCGAGGGTGGGTTCTACACCGCCGGCCGGACCTCCCGGTACTCGTACACGGTCCTGGGCGACCTGAACGGCGACGGCAACACAGGCAACGATCTCATCTATATTCCGCGGAGCCAGGACGAGATCAACCTGGTCGACATCGAGGGCGGGCCTACCGCCGACCAGCAGTGGCAGCAGCTCAACGCCTTCATCGAGCAGGACGACTACCTGAGCGACCACCGGGGCGAGATCGCCGAGCGGAACGGCGGCATCAACCCGTGGTACACGAACCTGGATCTCAGGGTGCTGCAGGACTTCATCCTGTCCGACCACACGTTCCAGATCAGCTTCGACATGCTGAACGTGGGAAACTTCATCAACTCGGACTGGGGCGTGCGCGAGGTCGTGAATACGGCCGCCCGTAACCCGCTTCTCCTCACCGGCTTCAACGCCGCTGGCGAGCCGCTCTACCAGTTCCCGAGCGGTGTGACCGAGACGTTCATCGAGGACCCGGGCGAGCTCTCGCGCTGGCGGGCCCAGCTCGGGTTCCGGTACCTCTTCAACTGAGCGCCCGGGGACCGAGCGGCTGACCTCGAGGGGGGCGCCAACGCGCCCCCCTCTTTATTCGCCCGACCGCCGGCCAGGATCAGCCCCGGCCAGCCGCCCCCAGACACCCGGCCAGGAAGTCGATCGCCCGTGCCTCGGCCCAGGAACGGGCCGACCAGGGCGAACCCTCGACGAACCCCACGTGGCCGCCGACCGCGCTGAAGAGACAGCGCACGTCCGGCGAGGCCGCCCGCCGCACCTCGTCCAAGACCCGTCGCGGCAGGAACGGGTCGTCGGCGGCGCTCACGACGAGCGTCGGCACGCGGATACGCTCGAGAAAGATGAGCGACGACGACTGGGCGTAGTAGTCGGCGGCGTCCGCGAAGCCGTGGATCGGAGCGACCGCGGCGTCGTCGTACTCGCGGAAGCTGCGGGCCGCGCGGACCCCTTCCACGTCTACCACGCCGGGGTACCGCTGGGCGTAACGGAGCGCCTTCTCCTTGAGGCTCCCCAGGAAGTAGCGCGTGTAGAGGGGCCCGAGACCCGATTCCAGGTGGTCGGCGGAGGCCGCGAGGTCGTACGGCGTCGAGATCGCCGCCGCCCCACAGACGATCCCGGGCACCGTCTTTCCGCGCTCGCCCAGCCATTTGAGAAGGACGTTCCCCCCCATCGAAACCCCGGTCAGGACCAGCTCCAGATCGGGCTGCCGCCGGGCCAGCGTCTCTACGACCCAGTCCAGATCCCCGGTCTCTCCCATGTGGTAGAGCCGTGACCCCCTGTTCATCAGGAACCGGCCGCGGCCCTTTCCGAGAGGCGCGGCGCACGAGCGGAAGTTGAGGGCCATCCCGCGCCAGCCCCGCTCCCGGCCCAGATGCAGCAGACCGTGCATGTAGCGCGACTCGCTTGACCCTTCGAGTCCGTGGAGCGCGAGCAGGAGAGGGCTCCCGGGAGGTCCGTCGACGAGGTCCAGATGGAGCTCGTCGTCGTCCGGAGTTCGCCAGGTCTCGCGACGCATCTCGACCCGTGGTCCCCGCCGCAGGGTCCGGCTCCACAGCGTCTGCAGGTGGCGTCCCGGAAGCCAGCGCGCGGGCCGGAAACCGACGCCGTCCCTCGATCCAGTCGCGATCCCGTGGGTCATGGCCAGGTCACCATCATGTAGGCCAGAAGCAGCAGGCTGTTCGCATACGACACCCTCATCACCCGGCCATGGGACGGCGCCCGGCCCCTGGCGGCCATGCCCGTCGCGGCCACCGCCACGACCGCGGAGTACGCCGTCAGGCCCGGCAGCTCCAGCGCCCGGCCGCACGCGGCAATCGCCAGGAAGGCGGCCGCTCCCAGGATGAAGGTCCCACGCACTCCGAGGACCGCGGCCAGCGTGCGATCCCGCCGCACGGCGTCTGCCTCCCGCTGGTAGATCTGGGTGAACGGGAAGAAAGCGGCGACGGCCGCGCAGGCGGCGGCGAGCGACCACCCCGCCCGGGCGTCCGGGGGCCATCCCCCACCCGCCGCGCTCCACCCCAGGAACCATCCCAGGCCTCCCTGCCCGATCACGATCGCCGGTGTCGAGAGCCACGGCGAGCGTTTCCATCGGGTCAGAGGATGGGAGTAGGCGGTGAAGATCGCCCACAGCGCCACGTATGCCATCGCGAACCCCCACCCGACGAGCGGGGCCAGCGTGGCACCGGCCGCCTGGAGCAGGGTGCTCCAGAGGGCGAGCCCGGGCGGGACCGAGGGCGGTCGGGCCAGCCCCCCGATCGGACCCGTGTCGCGATCGTAGGCCGTGTTGAAAGCGTTGGCGCCGGGATACAGGGCGAGGTGGACGAGGAGGAACCCCAGCGTGGTCCGGGGCGTCCAGCCCGGCACGATCCAGGCGCCCCAGACGTAGATCGGGGAGAGGACGAAGACGAACGGGAAGCGGAGGTGAAGCAGGACGTTCCGCATCCCGCGGGTCACGTCCTCGCCGGCGTCAAGACGAGCCGGCCAGATACTCGCGGGCGTGATCGAGCGCGATCCGCTCGAGCCGGCTTCTGGGCTCGAGCTCGAGCGCCTCGCGATAGGTCCGCCGGGCGTCCTCCCCACGCTCCATGGCCTGGTAGGTCAGCGCGAGCTCGGTCCGTGCGGAGACGCTCATCGGGTCGAGCTCCACCGCCCGGCGCAGCAGCGAAGCGCTCTCCTCGAGCGAGACGTCGGGATAGCCCCCCAGGAAGGTCCGCGCGATCGCCTTGACCAGCGGGTGAACGGTGGCCAGCCGGCGATGAAAGACCCCCAGAAACACGTACGGCGCGTAGTCGCCGGGGTCCAGCACGCGGGCCCGCTCGATCGCGTCGTAGCTGCGCTGACCGAGGTCGATCACCTCGCGGGCCTTCTGGATCCGGTGGACGTGGGCCAGATAATCCCCGTAGCTGCCCAGGGCGATCGCCAGCGCCGTGTGGGCGCGGGATACCTGGGGACCCTGGCGGGTGGCCTGGCGGGCGAGCTCGATCGACTCCCGGAGCCGGGTCCCGTCGCCTTCTCTGCCGGGAGTCTCCTTGGCCAAGGTCGACAAGCCCATGGAGGTCTTCCACAGCAGCGTCACATCGCCGGGTGCGCCCTCCAGGCCTCGTCGCCAGGCGTCCAGCGCGGCTTCCGTGCGGCCGGCTGTCATAAGGCTGTCCCCCCGTGCGACCGCCGGCCGCGGCGGCGAATCCGAAGCGGCGGCCTGAGCCGCCAGGATCGGCCCACCGCCTCCGGATCCCGCGAGGGCGACCACCGCACCCAGCCCCAGGACGACGTCGCGCATCGCTAGTCCTCGATCTCCTCGAGCAGCTCGCGCGCCTCCCGCTGGCGCAGCCGGTCGGCCTGCTCCCGGGGCGGAAGGGCGATCGCCCGGAGGAGCTCCTCGCGCGCATCCGCATCGCGGTCCTGCTCGAGATAGGTCAAGGCGAGCTCGACATGCGGGGTGACGTAGTCGGGGGCGAGCGCGACCGCCCGCTCCAGATACGCGGCGCTGTTCTCGACCGAGGCCTCGGGCAGACGCCCGAAGAAGGTCCGCGCGAACGCCTTCAGGAACGGGTTCAGCGTGGCCAGCTCCCGGTTCAGGATTCCGAGCACGACGTAGGCCGCGAAATCGGAGGCATCGAGCTGGACCGCCAGCTCGGCCTCGGACTGGACCTCGCGCGCCAGCTCCACCTTCCGCTTCCCGCCCTGGAAGAGGGCGAGCTTGCCGAGCGCGGCGGCCAGGGTCGCGTGGGCGCGAGCCAGATCGGGCGCCTCCTCTACGGCCCGTCGCGCCAGCTCCACCGCCTCGCGATAGGACTCCTCGTCACCGTCTTCCCCGGGGCGCTCATCGGCCAGGTTGAGAAGGGCACGCGAGGATTTCCAGAGGAGGGTCGGGTCGGCGGGCGCACCGGCCAGCCCGGACCGGTACGCGTCGACCGCGGCGGCGGTCGCGAAGGCCTGCATCAGGCTGTCGCCGCGGCTCTCGGCCAGCCCGGCCGGAACCGCCTGGGCGAGGGCCGGCGTCACCCACAGGAGGACGGCCGCTCCGGCGAGGATCGGAAGCTCGAAGACCGCGCGTCTCATGCAGAACCCTCCCTGGATGGCTTACCCGCTCTTCCCCACCCCGTTCCGGCGCCGTTCCCTACAGCGGCAGGGTAAAGCCGCGGGTCGCTTCGAGCTTCCGCTGTACCTGCCTGGCCACAAGCTCCAGCTCCTGCCGCTCGCCGACCAGGTTGCGGGCATCGGTCTCCACGATCAGGAGCGGTGCGAGATCGAAGCCCGTGATCCAGTTCTCGTAGTACGAGTTCAGCCGCTCCAGGTAGCCGGCGGGGATGTCGCGCTCGAAGCCCCGTCCCCGCGAGCGAATACGGTCCAGCAGGACCGGCACCGAGGTGCGCAGATAGATCAGCAGGTCGGGGGGCTCCAGGAACTGCGTCATGACCGCGAACAGCTCGCGATAATTCTCGAAGTCGCGGTCGTCCAGATGGCCCATGTCGTGAAGGTTGCGGGCGAAGATCTCCGCGTCCTCGTAGATCGTCCGATCCTGGATCACCGAGTCCGGCGCGGCCAGGATCTCCTGGTGGTGCTGGAAGCGCTTCGACAGGAAGTAGACCTGGAGGTGGAACGACCAGCGCTCCATCCGGGCGTAGAAGTCGGCCAGATAGGGATTGCCCTCGACATGCTCGTAGTAGGCGCGCCAGGCAAACTTCTCCGCCAGGAGCCGGGTCAGGGTCGACTTGCCGGAGCCGATGTTCCCGGCCACGGCGCAGAACACCTTCACGCGCGCCCCTCGCCGGCTGCGCCGGCGGAGCCCCGACCGGCGAGGAGATCCAGCTCCCCTTGTCCGGCTTCGATCGTGCCGATCTTATGCTCGACCATGGCCCGGATCGCGGCGAAATCGGCCTCGCTTCCGACGAAGTCGAGCCACCTGAGGTCGATGGTCAGCAGCTCACCCGGATAATCGGCGAAGAACCGATCGTAGCCGGCGTTGACGCGATCGAGATAGTCGGGGGTGATGTCCCGCTCGAACGGCCGATTGCGGAGCTGGATGCGGTCCAGCAGCCGATCGGTCGGCGAGCGCAGGTAGATGGCCAGATCCGGGCGCGGGACCTCGGGCTCAAGCGACTCGTACACGCGCCTCCAGATCGAGAAATCCGCCGGCGACAGGGTGATCCGCGCGAAGATCCGGTTCTTGGCGAACATGTAGTCGCTCAGGACCGGCCCGTCGCCGGCGCTCAGCGCGGTCGCCAGCTCGCGCTGCTGGCGGAAGCGGGCCAGCAGGAAGAACACCTCGGTGTCGAAGGCCAGGCGCTCCATGTCCCGGTAGAAGCCGCCGGTCAGGAACGGGTTCTCCTCGACCAGCTCGAGGAAGCGCCTTCCGCCCCACTCCCCCTGGAGCCGGTGGACGAGCGAGGTCTTTCCGACCCCGATCACACCGTCGATCGCGATGTAGCGTACGCGCGCCACGCGCAAGACCCTCTACCGGTCGGGGTCCAGAGGGATGGAGGGACGAGCCATCGTAGGTTCCTCGGAAGCTCGTGTCAACGAGGAGCGAGCCGAAAATACGCCGAAGTTCGGTGGCGCGCACGGCCCCGGCTCTTGCCGAGTCGATTGACAGATTCGATGGTCAAGGATTACAGTGGGCCGGTGAGCCCGGAACCGGTCGTTCCGCCCCCCTCGGCGACGCCCACCCTGACGACCCCCGTCACTCCAACAGAGCGGATCCATACCCTGGACATCCTGCGGGGCCTTGCCGTACTCGGCATGATCCTCGTCCACTTCCACTTCTACGCCAACGAGTTCCACGACCTGCCGGCAAACCCGCGGACCGCCCTGGAAACGGTGATCAGCTGGGCCATCTGGATCCTCGTCGAGACGAAGTCCGCCGGGACCTTCGCCTTCCTGTTCGGAGTCGGGTTCGCGATCCAGCTCCAGCGGTCGGAAGCGCGGGGGGCGCGCTTTCTCCCGCTCTACCTGCGGCGCCTCCTCGTTCTGGCGCTCTTCGGCTTCGCGGCGCACGCGCTCTTCGGCTACAACGTGCTTCTGGGCTATGCCTACGCGGCTCTGTGGCTCCTGCCGGTCAGGAAGTGGCCGACCCAGGCGCTGCTCGCCGCCGCCGTGGTGAGCGCGATGCTGCCGAGTCTCTACAGCACGGGCCGACATGCCTACGATCGGGCTACGATGGGCCCGGACCGGGCGATCGCAGTCGAGGAGGCCAGGCTCGAGGCCTGGCAGCAGCGCGCTCGAGACATCAACGCGAGGCTGGAAGCAGCCGAGGAGCAGCCGAGCTACTCGATCACCGTGCGGGCGCGGCTGAATCACATGCGGTGGTTCTATGCCCAGCGGTGGTTCATCCTGCCCGGCTACACGCTGTGCCTCTTCCTCCTCGGCATGCTCGCCCTGCGCTGCGGGCTCCTCGAAGACCCGCGCCGATGGACGCGCGTCATCGTCGGCTTCATGATCTTCGGGGTCGTATCATTGGTTTCCGAGCGCTGGCTGCGGCCCCTGATGGAGGAAGGGTCGGCCAATCCCACCGGGCTCTCGAACCAGGCCCAGTGGGCCCTCGGCCTGTTCGACGAGGGAATGCTCGCCTTCACGTATATGGGCGCCCTCCTCCTCTTCCTTGCGTGGCGAAGCGCGTGGGTGGCGCGGCTGGGGCCGATGGCGTGGGTGGGACGGATGGCGCTCACCAACTACCTGCTCCAGATCATGATCCTGGACGTGCTGTTCGCAGGCTACGGCCTGGATCTCAAGATCCGGGACGCGATGGTCGCCCCCGCCACACTCGTGCTGTTCGCCGGGGAGGTCACGCTCAGCCGCTTCTGGCTCGGGCGCTTCCGCTTCGGCCCCGCCGAGTGGCTGTGGCGGTCTTTGACCTACGGGCGGATGCAGCCGTTGGGGTTGGCGAAGCCCGGTGTGGCGGTCGCGAGCTGAGGAACCGAAAGCCTGGGCGTTCAGATCGCAAGGGCTTCAGGGCGGGCTCCAGCTGGGATGTTCCGCGCCCGTCGAAATCGCCTCGATGACCTGTGCATTCGTCTCGGGGAATGAAACGTAAGTTTGTCTCAGCCTGGTGAAGGATCGGGGTGGCCGGCCCCTCCCGACTGGTCAGTCAACACCCTCACGTCCGTGCCGTCGGGTCTCATGGACGCGATCTGACCCAACCTCGTATCCACGAAGACGACGCGCCTGCCGTCGGGCATCCAGACGGCCCGACGCCGGGGATTAGCGCGCGGCTCAAAACCGATAGATCGCGGCGACGCCCGTCCGGGTCGGCATCCGCTCGGTTGGCACGACCACGACTTCCCCGCCACGCTGCAGGACTATTTCTCCGAGATCATCGATCAGATCATCTACCTCCGGATGCGCCAGCTCGTCGAATTCGATCCTGCCTGTTGCGCGGTCGATCCGGCCGGGGATCCGGCGGTCCGCATCGATCAGCAGCGACCCGACCCGGCCTGCCACGGCCATCCTCGCAACATCGGCCAAATCATCAGCGCCGAGGTCTTTGGACCGGGCCGAGCCGAACATCTCGACCAGCCCGGCCAGTCGCGCGAGATAATGAGGCTCGACCACCTGCCAAGCGCGGTCGCGGAGCGCCTCGATCGACAGAGCATCGGGATGGATATCGAGCGCTTCGGCCATCAACAACGGGTTGCGACTCACCCGACGGAAGAGGTGGTGATGTTCCGGGAGCGCCGCCAGCAACAGGGGCAGTCCTGAGGGCTTCGAGTAATGATCGAGGATCGCACGGTCGACGGCGCGGAAAAAGCGCTCCGCGTCGATGTCATCCATCTCCTTCTTGGATCCCAGACCGTAGCGTACCGCGGCCCCAGTCGGACCGGGGCCCGTGGCCCAGACCTCCATTTGCCGTTGCTTCAAGTCCTCACCCAGCGCCTCGGTGATCGTTTGCGGGACGGCTTCGGATAGTCTGACCTCATCGAGGACGTCGCGGTTTCCCTCGAAGAGCTTGATCTCATGCCGGCTCAGGCCCAGCACCTGGTAGCGGCCCGCCGACTGGAGGATACGCAAGAGGGGCTTGACATGAAAGCTGTCGGCCACGACGATCCCCTCGGGAACCGGTCGCTGGAGCCGGTATGCCCGAAACAAGCCGGGCGCGCCCAGCACGGCCAACCCATCGAGGGCGTGATTCCAGAACTCCTGGTCATCGGCCAACGCCCGGAACGGCTCCAGCAGCGTTCGAGCATCGCGCGCCGCGTACTTCTGCCGTAGCGACTCCTCCAGCGCCTTCAGGAGATTGCCAAACCGGATCGGGTCCTGCTGGTTGTCGGGGTGATGCCGATGCGTAGGCTGGTAGAGCGACAGGCATGGCGGTTGCTGATCGGCCAACAGTCCGGATGCATAATCGATCTCGAGGGAATCCATCCTCTTAATCCTTCTGCTGACGTGCTTTGGGTCCGGAGGATGACGGCGTGCTCGAACACAGGCGACCCGGTGCCCTCGTGGGCGTAGCCGTCAACCTCGCAACCGTTATGTTCACAGGACCTTACAAGGCCGAAGAATCCGTAGCAAGCCGGGCAACTCCGACCCGACATCGTTGCCCACGTCCTGCCCGGCCGATACGTTACGGCCACCATGGCACCGGAATCGAGAATCGCGAGCCGCCCCCGCATCCTCCGGGTCGGCCACAGCCCCGATCCGGATGACGCGTTCATGTTCTACGGCCTGGCCGAGGAAGCGGTCACGATCCGGGATTTCCGGGTCGAGCACGTCCTGGCGGACATCCAGAGCCTGAACGAGCGCGCGATCGGGGGCAGCGACCCGCTCGAGGTCACCGCCATCAGCGCCCACGCCTACCCGCAGCTCGCCGATCGGTACTGGATCATGCACTGCGGGGCGTCGATGGGCATGGGTTACGGCCCGATCGTCGTCGCCCAGCCGGACGGGCCCGCATCGGTGGCCGATCTGGGCGGCCTGAGGGTGGCGATTCCCGGCGAGCTCACCACCGCCTACCTCGTGGCCCGGCTCTACGTGCCCGCCTTCGAGGCCGTGCCGATGGCCTTCGACCGCATTCCCGAAGCCGTGCTGGCTGGCGAGGTCGACGCCGGGCTTGTCATCCACGAGGGTCAGATCACCTACGCCGACCAGGGGCTCGAGAAGCTCGGCGATCTCGGGGCCCTCTGGCTGGACGACACGGGGCTGCCGCTCCCGCTCGGTCTCGACGTCGTGCGGCGCGACCTGGGTCGCGAGCTGGCGGGCGAGATCGCCGCGGCGCTGGCGGCATCGATCGACTACGCCTTCGAACACGAGGACGACGCCGTCCAGTACGCGCTCGCTTACGGCCGCGGCCTGGATCGCGAGCGGGCCCGCCGCTTCGTCCGCATGTACGTGAACGAGTACACGCGAGACATGGGCGACGAGGGTCTGCGGGCCCTCGAGACCCTCTACGCGCGCGCGTCCGCGGCGGAGCTCCTCCCGCCGGTCGAGATCCTGGAGCTGGTGTAGTGCCTCGCCGCAAAGCGCCAGGCATGCGCGCGGCCGGCCGCTGTCGCATCGTCGGCCTCCTGGGCGTCCTCCTACTGCCCGGCTGCTCGAACGCGCAGAATCCGCCGCTCGCCGAGCGAGCCGCCACGGCCGACACTCTGGGGATCTTGCCGATCGAGGCGGTCGCTGACCCCGCCTACAGCGGGATCCAGGAGCGCCGCCGGACGATCGTCCGCACGGAATCGGAGTGGCGCCAGATCTGGGGCGAGCTGGCCGCGGGCCGGATCCCTCCGCCCGAGCCGCCCGCCATCGACTTGGAGCATCGGATGGTGATCGTGGCCGCGATGGGACGGCGATCGACCGGCGGCTATGCGATCTCCATCGAGAGCGTGCGGGCCCCGGCCGACAGCCTGTATGTCACCGTGGTCGAGATCTCCCCCGGCGCCGGCTGTCTCACGACCCAGGCCCTGACCGCGCCCGTGGCCGCGGTCGCCGTCGAGCGGCACGCCGGCGAGCCCGTCTTCGTCGAGCGCGAGGAGACGCACGACTGCGAGTAGCATCGAGCGGCGCCGGCGTCAGAGCTCCCGGTCCACCGTCTCCGGCACCCAGCGCCACACCACCCCCGCCGCCGCCAGCGCCATCGCTGCCCCGACGAGAAACGGCAGCTCGAAACCATGCAGGCTGAGGAACCCCGAAATCAGGGGACCCGCGGCGATCCCGAGCCCGAAACCCATCGTCAGCACGCTGAGCTGACGCGCCTCCCCACCCTCCCAGGACAGGTCGGCCCCCATCGCGAAGGCGGGGGCGGCAACCGCCGCCGTCGCCACGCCCTGCGCGAAGCGGGCGCCCACGAGCTGGACGGTCGTCGCCACCAGGCCGAGCGTCGCGGTCGCCGGGGCCAGCACGAGAAGGCCCGCGATCACGAGCGGACGCCGCCCGACGCGGTCCGACAAGGATCCCAGCGGGATCTGGAAGAGGAGCCGGCTCCCCGTGAGGGCGCTGAAGGCGAGCCCGAAGCCGATCGCGGTCTGTCCCAGGCGGGCGTTGAACTCGTTCTCCAGGGTCGCCATCATCGCGATGTCGGCGGCCATGACGAACATAGCCACGCCAAGACCGAGCAGCCCCGGAGACAGGAGCTGCCGCGCGAGGTCCGGCCTTGGCGCGGGCGGGCCGGCGTTCCGCTGGGGATCCTCCACCCACACCTGCACGCAGATCATCGCCGCCACGATCAGAACCGCGGCGGCGAGGAAGGCCGACTCGAACCCGCCGTGCACGACGAGAAACCCGCCCACGAGCGGCCCGATCGCGAAGCCGATCATCCGGAAGGTGGCGTAGACCCCCATGGCGGCCCCGCGCGTCCGCCGATCGGTCACCGCGGCCAGCACGGCCATCGAGGCCGTGATCGTGAGGGCGAAGCCGATCCCCTGGAAGGCGCGGATCACGATCAGGTCGCGGTAGCGCTCGGCCGCGATGAACGCGAGCGTGCTCGCCGCCATGACGAGGAGCCCCGCCTGGATGAACGCCTTCCGGCGGCCGACACGGTCGCTCAGCGCCCCGGCGAGCGGTTGGGTGAGCACGTTGACGATCCCGTAGAGGGCGATCAGCAGCCCGATCAGAACCGGCGTCGGGAACGGAAAGTCGGGGCTCGGCAGCCGTGCCACGTAGAGCGGGATGATGATGATCAGGACGCTGCTTCCCAGGCCATCCGCCATCCGGGCAATCGCGAGCGCGAGCACCGCGCGGTTGACGCCCAGCCGCGCGAGGACACCGGGGTTCCTCTCCTCCGGCCTCTTCTTCCCCGCGTTCAAGGAATGCGGGTCGACAGAACCCGGCGGCTCAGGCGATGACCGGGAGGGCGTGGGGATCGAGACCGCCGCCCACCCGTCGCGGGGCATGTTGCACGATGTCCTCGAGTCGGGTCTCGGGCAGCCGCTCGTAGAGGGTCGTCCGCTGGACGGGCTGGAATCCGGCCTCGCGGATCAGGGTCCGGATCTCCTCCACCGTGGTCGTGTTGACGAAGGCCGCCTCGGCGTGGACCGACTCCTCGAACAGGGTCCCGCCGAAGTCGTCGGCCCCCCAGTGGAGCGCGACCTGCCCCGCCTTCTTGCCCTCGCTGAACCAGGAGGCCTGGACGTGATCCACGTTGTCGAGGAAGAGGCGGCTCGTGGCGATCATGCGGAGGTAGGC
>JBOHRQ010000034.1:0-23099 GCA_050732875.1 Gemmatimonadota bacterium
TCGACCATCCCGAGGACGCCGAGATCGTCTCGACGCCCCGCATCTTCGCCGACGCTGGGACGGATTTGATCGCTGGCCTCTGGGCGGGCGGCAGCCACGGGCCGGGCACGCAGAGCACGGCGACCACGGACCAGTGCCATGACATCACCGCCTACCCCGAGATCGGCCGCGCCGCGGGAGCCTGCTCCGGGAACGGGATCCTCCTCGACATCACGGATCCTGTGCACCCCGTCCGGATCGAGGAGGTAGTCGACCCGAACTTCGCCTACTGGCACTCGGCCACGTTCAACGACGGCGCCACCAAGGTGATCTTCACCGACGAGTGGGGGGGCGGCCTGTTTCCCCGCTGTCAGGCGACCGACGACCCCAGGTGGGGGGCGGACGCGATCTTCGAGCTGGTCGATGGCGAGCTGGAGCTGGCCGGCTACTACAAGCTGCCCGCTCCCCAGACCGCCGAGGAGAACTGCGTGGCCCACAACGGGTCGCTGATCCCGGTCCCCGGCCGCGACATCATGGTCCAGGCGTGGTACCAGGGCGGCGTATCCGTCTTCGACTTCACCGATCCCGAGAATCCGGTCGAGATCGCCTTCTTCGATCGCGGTCCCATGAACCCCGACACGCTGTCCCTGGGAGGCGAGTGGTCGGCCTACTGGTACAACGGCCGCATCTACGGCTCCGAGATCGGCCGCGGCCTGGACGTATTCGAGCTGACGCCGAGCGAGCATCTGACCGCGAACGAGATCGAGGCGGCCCGGCTGATCCAGGTCGGCCGGCTGAACGCGCAGACCCAGAGGAGCTTCGTCTGGCCGGCGAGCCCGGTCGTGGCGCGCGCCTTCCTCGACCAGGTCGCGCGCGAGGATCCGGACCTGGCGGCGGAGCTGGGCGCCGTGCTCGAAAGGGCCGCGGGACTGGACGGGGACGAGAAGGCGGCCGTGCTGACGGCGCTGGCCGCGCAGGCGGAAGAGGCGGCGGGCGGGGCCGAGGCGGGCGTCGTGAGGCGTCTCCAGCTGCTGATCTCGACGCTGCGGGAGATGGCGGGCGCGTGAGGTTCCTGCGGGTTTGAGGCCGCGCTCTACCGCGCGGCCTACCCCGACGGCCGGACCGTCGCGTCGAAGTCGAAGTAGACGCCCAGGTAGTCGCTCGAGTACTCGGAAGGGAGGGGCGGCATCGGTGAGGCCGCCTGGATGGCGCGCTGGGCGGCCTGGTCGAAGGTGAAGTGGCCGCTCGAGGTCTCGACCCGCATGTCGGTGATCCGGCCGGTCCTCTCGATCCGGAAGTAGACCGTGGTCTTGAGCGAGGTCGTCCCCGGCGGGCGCCAGTTGCGCTGGACCTTCCGCACCATCTCCTCCAGGTACCACGGGAACTGGAAGGGCCGGCCCTCGAGGGTTACGGGCAGGTTGTCGCCCTCGGCGGTCTCCCGCTCGGTCGTGTCGGGGCCCGGATCCTCGCGCGGCTCCTCCCGGGTCGTCTCCTCGGGCGGCTCCTCTTCGGGGTCGGGAACTTTCTCCTTCTCCTCCGGCTCCAGCTCGAGGGGCTCGGACTCGACCTCCTCGGGCCGCGGCCGGCGCGGCTGGGCGGCCAGCTCGGCTGCCTGGACGAGGTTCACCTGATAGACGGGGGGCAGCTCGCGGCTGGGTCCGCGGAAGGAGAGCAGGAAGGCGACCAGACCGGCCGCGACGTGGAGAGCGGTCGACCCCAGGATCCAGCGGCGGAGGCCGGGCGCGGTCTGCATGCTCCTGGCCCGACGGCTATTCCCGGTCCGGGGGCGGAGGCTCGGTGACCAGGCCCACGTTCTCGAAGCCGGCCGCCTGGAGCTGCCCCATGACCTGCATCACACGGCCGTAGGTGTTGGACTCGTCGGCCCGGACGTAGACGCGAGCCAGGCCGCGGCTCTGGCGGACCTGGGTCAGAACGTCTCCGAGCGCCTCGGGCCGGACCTCGGCCCGATCGATGAACACCCGTCCCTCGGCGTCGACCGAGACCACGATCGCCTCCGACTGCGGGAGAGGCGCGCTCTCCGTCTGCGGCACCCGCACCTCGAGCCCGGCCATCGAGATCGGGGCGATGATCATGAACATGATGAGGAGCATGGTCGCGACATCGACGAGAGATGTCACGTTGATCTCGGACATCAGAGTGTGTCCCCGCCTCAAGGGAGTCGGCATGGCTATCCCCGCCTCTCCCGCACGATCAGGTTGATGAGCTCGCTCGAGAAGTGGGAAAGCTCGTTGTCGACTTCCTTGATCTGGTTGACGAAGTAGTTGTAAGCGAGTACGGCCGGGATCGCGACTGCGAGCCCGCAAACCGTCGTGATCAGCGCCTCGGCCACGCCCGGCGCCACCACGTTGATGTTCCCCGACCCGCGGAGGCCGATCTGGAGGAAGGCGTCCATGACGCCCCAGACCGTCCCCAGCAGGCCGAAGAACGGCGCCACGCTGCCGGTCGTGGCCAGAAACGGCAGCCCTTCCTCGAGCACCTCCACCTGCTGCGCCGCCTCGCGCTCGAGCGCCATGTGGACCGACTCCTTCTCCAGGATCGTAATCGCTGTCGCGCCGCGGGGCGGGGCGGCCACACCCCCCAGCCCGTCGTCGGCCTCGGCGCCGGTCGGACGTTGGCTGAGATGCTTGAGCTCCCGGATCCCCGCCTTGAAAACCTCGGTGAGGGGATTGGTCGGGATGGCGAGCGCGGTCTGGTACGCCTCGGCCAGGCTCGCCCGGTGCTCGAAGGCGTGGAAGAACTGCGTCCGCTTGCTGCGAAGCCCTCGGAACGCCACCAGCTTCTTGAAAATGATGGCCCACGAGACGATGGAAAAGACGAGCAGGATCAGCAGGATGATCTTGGTGAACCAGTCGCTCGTCATGACCATGTTCCAAATGGTCGGGTCGGCGGCCAGGTCGCGCGTGCCGGCCTGCAGCAGCGCTGTCATCGGCTCTCCTCCGTAGTCACGGTATGGGATCGCATGGTCCGTCCGAGATGCTCCAGGGTGCGCCCGAGCCCCTCGTCGAGGGTGACCCCCGGACGCCAGCCCAGCCCGGCCGCGGCGCGGGAGGCATCGAGGACGCTCCGGTAGAGCTCGCCGGCCCGTGCCGGAGCATGGCTTCGCTCGACCTCGCGCCCGGCGATCCTCATCATCCGCTCGGCCAGCTCGATCACGCTCGTACCCCGCCCGGTGCCGATGTTCCACGCCCGGGAGGTGAGGTCATCGGCCACCGGCAACGCCCGCGTGCTGGCGAGCCAGTTGGCTTCCGCGACGTCGCCGACGTAGACGTAATCCCGCTCCTGGGTCCCGTCGCCGAAGATCGTGATCGGCTCGCCCCCGAGAATGCGCGACCCGAAGATCGCCACGACGCCCGCTTCTCCGTGCGGAGACTGTCGCGGCCCGTAGACGTTGCTGTACCGGAGCGCGACGTACTCGAGACCATGGATGCGGGCGTAGTAGTGCAGGTACTGCTCCCCTGCCAGCTTGGTGACACCGTAGGGCGACAGGGGGAGCAGCGCGTGATGCTCGTCGGTCGGAATGTCCCCGGGCTCGCCGTAGACCACGCCCCCCGACGAGATGTAGACGACGCGCGCCACTCCGTGGCTCCGCGCCCGCTCGAGAATGTTCAGCAGTCCCAGCACGTTCGTGCGGGCGTCGCGCGCCGGGTCGGTCACCGAGACGCGAACGTCGATCTGGGCGGCATGGTGGTTGACGAGGTCGAAGCCGCCCTCGGCGAAAACGTCTTCGAGTGCGGGGTCGGCGACGTTCAACTGAATGAAGTCGACGCCTTCCGGCACGATCTCGCGTCGGCCGGACGACAGGTCGTCGACGATGGTGACCTCGCAGCCCTCCGCCAGGTAGCGTTCGGCGACGTGCGAGCCGATGAAGCCGGCGCCGCCGGTGACCAGCACGCGCCGCGGACGATGTTCCTCGGACATGAGGGCGAATCCTCTCTACAGGCTCGATGTTGAATCAGGCAATTTGCCGCTGCGAGGCCCGACAGGCTACCGGCAGAGCTTCCACGTTACCAGGAATCGGTTCGCTGGATGGGGCCTATCGCTCGGATGGAGGCTGAATGTCTCGCGGGTTCGTGGAGAGCGCCACCCGCGCTTGTCGCCACCGGCCACCCCGGCTAGCTTAGCTGCTCGCCTTTTTCGATCTCATTGACCAGAGCCCATTTTCAGGATCACCCCATTTTCAGGATCATCCCATGGCCAGAGAGTGCTTCATCTGCGGCAAGTCCGCCCAGTACGGCAACAGCGTGAGCCACGCCAACAACAAGTCCCGCCGGCGGTTCGAGCCCAATCTGCAGGCCGTCCGCGCGATGGTGGACGGCACGCCGCGCCGGATCCAGGTCTGCGCGAGCTGCATCCGGGCGAACAAGGTCGTCAAGGCGCGCTGAGCCCGGCGGGCCTTCAGGGCCCGCCCATCCCCTCCAGAAGCTCGCGCACGCTCCGCCAGGCGGGGTCTTCCAGCAGCAGGTTGTGGCTGAAGAGGGCGATCCCCCCGACGCTCTCGCCCTCCAGTTCCCGGGCCGCCCGCCGCACTTCGCCGGGCGGGATCAGGTCGAGCCGGACCCCCACCCGGACCCGCGCCCGCGGGATCGTTGCCGGGTAGTCCTCCACGATCTCCTCCACCGTGGCCGCGTCCTTCCGGTAGACCATCGGGACGGCTTCGTCGAGGATCCCGCGTTCCAGCCAGGCCGCCCAGTCCTGACCGAACGTGCGGCGGGCCTCCGCCGGCACCGGCAGGACCGCCGCCGACAGCCGGACCTCGGGACGCACCACGGCCAGGTCGTCATGGATCAGCCCCACCAGGTAGGTGACGGTCTCGGGTCCCCCGACCGGGGCCCAGCCGCTCGGGTAGCGGATGTAGTCCAGATGCACGCCGGCCACGGGGTAACGCAGAACCAGCTCCAGGACGAACCGGCGGAGCTCGGTCCGGACGTCCAGGACGGCGGGATCGAGGAACCATCCCTCGCCCTCGAGCCCGCCCCGATCGAGCTCGACTCGCGAAAGGCTGCGCATGGACCGGCCCCGGGAATCGGTCACGAACCAGTCCGGGTGGCGACGGAAAACGTGGTCGCGAGAGGGCGGCTCCTCGGCCGACCAGGCGAGCATCGCGTTGATCCAGGCATGGACCTCCAGCCCCCGGGCGCGGGCGTCCGTGACCGCCTGGCCGAAAGGGTCCTCCCACCCGGGAGCGAACGGGCTCGTGGCCGGCGGCTCGAAGACCCGGCTGGGGTAGTAGGCGTCCCAGCGCCCCGATACCTGGAGGTAGATCTGCCGGCAGCCGACGCGCTCGACCGCATCCAGGGCCCGCTCCCACGCGGTAGGGCTGGAGAGGGCGTTGCGCACGATCCAGACAGCGCAGTCGGGGTCCAGCGCCCGCCTGCCCGATCCGGAAGGGGCGGCGGCCACGGACGGTCCGTCACCCGCGCTGGCCGAGGGTGCCGCCAGCATGGCAGCCAGGAGGGCGCTCATGACAGACGTGCGGAGCTTTGGCCTCAAGAGAGGACACCGCGCGCCCGCCCTACCGGCTCGACCGTGGACGGCAGGCCTAAAAGGCGTTAAATTAAGGGCTTCCAGAAACTCCATAGTCAAAGGGAGCCGAACATGCCCAATTTTGACCTCTCGGCGCTCCAGGACCAGTACAAGACCCGCAACATGCGGGTCCTCCTGAGCCGCCTCCTCAAGCGTCAGCCGGATTACCGGGCGGGAACCATCGTGACCTACCAGGTGCGCGACACGGGCGATTTCCGCCTCCAGATCTGCACCAACCGGGACGAAGTGCGGCAGATCTTCCTGAGTCCCCACTGCACGGAGGCGCGCACGGTTCGGCAGCCCGATCCGGAAGAGGAGACGTCCGACGCCGCATAGCGCTCAGCGACCGTTCCGCCCGTCCTCCCCGGACGGGCGGGGCGGCTCGAGCGGACGACGCTCCACCCGACCCTCGCGAAACGTCTCCAGTGCCAGCTCGAACACCCACAGCGGCGGCACGCCGGTGATCCGGTAGCCGTTCACGAAGAAGGTCGGCGTCCCGGTCACGGCCAGGGCGTACCCCAGCGACACGTCCTCCTCCACGCGCCTGGCGTGGCGGCTGTCGGCCAGCGCGGCGGCGAAGGCCTGGGAGTCCAGCCCGAGCGAATCGGCGTACCCCACGAGGTCGACGTCCGCCAGACGCTCGCGGTTGCGGAAAAGCAGCTCGTAGTAGTCCCAGAACTCCCCCTGGCGCTGGGCCTCGACGGCGGCCTGGGCGGCCCGCTTGGCGTGGGCGTGCATGGGGAGGGGATAGTGGCGGTACTCGACCCGGATCGCGTCTCCGTGGAGGGCCATGAGCGAGTCGATCACCGGCACCGCGAGCGCGCAGTAGGGGCACTCGAAGTCGCTGAACTCGACGATCGTGACCAGGGGGTCCGGGCTCCCGCGCGCCGGGGCCGCCGAGGCGTCCTGCGCGCCGGTCTGGGCACGGACGGGGGCGGCGGTAACGGCCAGGGCACACGCCGCAAGGACGAGATGCGGGAAATGACGGAAACGCATCGACGTCCGAAGCTACGCGCGCAGGGGGACGTCCGGCACGCCGATCAGGAGGGAAGCATCCGGAATCCCTGTTCCTCGAAGTGGCGATCGAAAGCGAACGCGGCCTGGACTCCGATTCGGCGCATGAGCTGGAAGCTGGCACAGTCGACGAGGCTCAGATTCCGCCTGTCGGCCGCCAGAACCGCCTGAGCGGCGGTCCTATGGTCTTCTTGCCCGACCCATTCCACTGACATGATCGGCAGAAGATCGCCGGCGAGAACGCGCAGCGCTTCCATGCCGAGACGTCTCTGAACCAGGGCGAAAGACTCGAGGACGACGTAGTTGCTCGTGAGCAGCGACTCGCTATCCTCCAGAAGCTCGCGCCAAGCCTCGGCCGCCCGCGGGTGCATATCGTCGTCGCGATCCAGCACCGCGTAAACCGCCGACGTGTCCACGAAGGCCGTCAGGACCGGTATGCCTCCGACAGATAGTCGTCGTGCCGGGCCGCGACATCGGTCTTCCCGGAGGCGAAGCGGCCAATTACCGACAAGGCCCGCCGCCTGATCTCCTCATCGGTCGGCCGCCGGTCGGCCGTCACCCATGCGTCGACGGCTTGCCGAACGGCTTCCGATACCGACACGGATCGACGCGTGGCCTCCCGCCGCAAGGCCTCCATCTGCTCCTCGGTGAACTGGACTTGTGTGCGTCTCATGAAGCCACCATGCTGGCTAATATACCATCATGCAAGCATCCACAAAAGGGCCACAAAAAACGCCCCGCCGAGGGGAGGGGCGTCACCTGCTGGAAAAGCTGGGAAAGACGAGTCCCGTCCTACTTGCCCTTCCCCTCTACGTCCGACACGGCCGGTCGCGGGGGCGGCGCCGTGCCGCCGTCGGGCCCCACCAGCTCCAGATAGGCCACGTCCGCCCCGTCTCCGTGGCGAAAGTCACCCTTGAGGACCCGCGTGTAGCCGCCGTTGCGATCGGCGTACATCGCGGCCCAGTGATCGAACAGGCCCTGTAGCACTTGGGGGCTCCTGATGTACCGCGCGGCCTGGCGTCGGGCGTGCAGATCGCCACGCTTGGCCAGCGTGACCAGCTTCTCCGCGGTCGGACGGACGCCCTTCGCCTTGGCCACCGTGGTCTCGATACGGCCATGCTCGAAGAGGCTGGTGACCATGTTCCGCGTCATCGCCAGGCGATGGGCGGAATCGCGGCCCAGCTTCCTGCCCTTCTTGCGGTGCCGCATCGAGCTATTCCTCGTCCTTGGAGGCTCCGGTCTCGCCGGACCCGTCAGTAGTTCCGGCCTCGGCGGCCTCCTCTACGCTCTCGTCGAACTCGAAGGCGACCTCTGGCAGGCTCCGCAGCTCCTCACGGTCCTTGAGGACGTATCCCGCCTCCGGGCTTCCCTCCACATCCATTCCGAAGTGGAGGCCGTGCCGCTGCAGAATCTCGGCGATCTCCTCGAGCGACTTCTGCCCGAAGTTCCGGAACTGGAGCATCTCCGGCTCGCTCTTCTGCACCAGGTCGCCGAGCGTCCGGATGTTGGACGCCTTGAGGCAGTTGCTCGAGCGCACCGACAGCTCGAGCTTGTCGACCGGACGGAGGAACAGCGCCTTCAGCCGGTCGTGCTTGACCTCCAGCTCGCTGTCGAACTCCCCCGATCCTTCCTCGATGGTGAGGAAGTACTCGAAGTGGGCGCGCAGGATCTCGGCCGCGTCCGCCAGGGCGTCCTCCGGGTCAGCGGCACCGTTGGTCGTCACCTGCAGCGCCAGCCGGTCGTAGTCCGTCCGTCGACCGACGCGCGTGTTCTCGACGATGAAGTTCGCCCTGGTCACCGGGCTGAAGATCGAGTCGACCGCGATGAAGCCGATCTCCTTGCGGCGTTCGTCCTCATGCTGGTCGGCCGGGACGTAGCCCCGACCGCGCTTCACGAAAACCTCCATGGCGAACTTCCGCTTCTGATCGAGGGTCAGCAGATAGAGGTCCGGGTTGAGGATCTCGACCTGCGGGTTGTCCTCGAAGTCGGCGGCGGTGATCTCTCCCGCTTCGCTGGTCCGCAGATGCAGCGTCGTCTCGTCGACATCGTCGGCCAGAGTCAGGACGAGCCGCTTGAGATTCATGACCAGCTCGGCGGTGTCGTTGACGCTGCCCGGGATGTTCGAAAACTCGTGGAGCACGTTGTCGATCCGGACGCCCCACACCGCGGTTCCTTCCAGCGAGGAGAGAAGCACCCGTCGCATGGCGTTGCCCAGGGTCAGGCCGAAACCGCGCTCGAGAGGTTGGACGTTGAACTCCCCGTAGGTCTCGGTGGAGTTCTCGGACTTCTGAACCCGGCGTGGCAAAACGAAGCTCTTCATGGACATCTCCTGGATCCTCCTGCTTTCGAATGGAACTCGCGCGGACGCTATTACTTCGAATACAGCTCGACGATGAGCTGCTCCTCGGCGGCGATCGGAATCGTCTCGCGGGTCGGCAGCTCGAGCATGCGGCCCGTCATCGACTTGAAATCGACCTCGAGCCAGGGCAGCGTGCCTTCCTTCCCTCGGCTCTCGATGGCTCCCAGGATGAGCGGCATCTCCCGGCTCTTCTCGCGGACGCGGATCTCGTCCCCCGGGCTCACCTGGACGGACGGGACATCTACGATACGGCCGTTCACGTCGATGTGGCGGTGCCGGACGAGCTGGCGCGCCGACTTCCGTGACGGCGCCAGGCCCAGACGATAGACGATGTTGTCCAGGCGCCGCTCCAGCATGATCAGGAGGTTCTCGCCGGTTACGCCTGGAGTGGCGGCCGCACTCTGGAAGTAATTGCGGAACTGGGACTCCAGCACGCCATAGATGCGCCGGACCTTCTGCTTCTCTCGAAGCTGCGTGGCGTACTCCGACTGCTTGCGGCGGCGGGCCGCCATCCGTCCATGGAGGCCGGGCGGATAAGCGCGGCGCTCGATCGCGCACTTCTCCGTGTAGCAGCGCGTCCCCTTGAGGAACAGCTTCTGCCCCTCGCGCCGGCACAGCTTGCAGACAGGTCCTGTATATCTCGCCATTCTCTAGATCGCTCTCCTCTTGGTTGCGGAACTCCACATGACCGCTCAGGCGGCCGAGGTCAAGACATCAGACTCGACGGCGCTTCGGCGGTCGGCATCCGTTGTGCGGTATGGGTGTGACGTCCTTGATCGACCGGATCGCCAGCCCCGCCGCCTGTAGCGCCTGGATCGCCGATTCGCGTCCCGACCCCGGCCCCTGAACCCGCACGTGGACTCGCTTAACGCCCAGGTTCAGCGCCTCCCTGGCGGCGTTCTCGGCCGCGATCTGAGCGGCGAAAGGAGTCGACTTCTTCGAACCCTTGAAGCCACTCTTTCCGGCCGATCCCCACGCAACCACGTTGCCCTGCAGGTCGCTGATCGACACCAGGGTGTTGTTGAACGTCGCCTGGATATGGGCGACGCCCTCGGACTCGACGATCCTTTTCTTCTTCTTCGCGCCCTTGGCCATGATCTCCCGGCTCGCTGCAGGTTACTTCTTGGCGGTCGCCCTCTTCTTGCCCGGGATCGCCTTGCGCGGACCCTTCTTGGTTCGCGCGTTGGTGTGCGTCCGCTGTCCGCGAACAGGCAGGCCACGACGATGACGCAGCCCCCGGTAGCAGCCGATGTCCATCAGCCGCTTGATGTTCATGTTCACTTCCTGCCGCAGGCTTCCCTCGACGCGGTAATCCTTCTCGATCACCTGCCGCAGCTTGTTGACGTCGGCATCCGACAGCTCGTGCACCCGAATGTCCGGGTCCACACCGGACCGCCGGAGAATGCGCTCGGCCGACGAGCGTCCGATCCCGAAGATGTAGGTGAGCCCGATCTCGACGCGCTTCTCGCGCGGAAGATCGACTCCCGCGATACGTGCCATGCTGCCCTCCTAGCCTTGGCGTTGCTTGTGGCGGGGGTTCTTGCAGATCACCCTCACCACGCCGCGCCGGCGGACCACCTTGCAGTGCTCGCAGATCGGCTTGACGGAGCTCCGTACCTTCATTCCAATCGCCTCCTCAGGCGGCCCGCGTGAGGATCTCGGGCCCTTCCACCGTGATCGCCACGGTGTGTTCGAAATGCGCGGACAGCCCACCGTCGATGGTCACGATCGTCCACGCGTCCTCGAGCGTGCGCACGGTGCTCGATCCGCAGTTCACCATGGGCTCGATGGCGATGACCAGCCCGGGCTCGAGAGCCAGGCCCCGCCCCGGCGTCCCGAAGTTCGGGACCTGCGGATCCTCGTGCAGATGCTGGCCGATCCCGTGGCCGACCAGGTCACGCACAACCGAAAAGCCCGCCACCTCGGCGACCTCCTGGATCGCGCTCGAGATGTCGCCCAGGAATCCGCCCGGGCAAGCCGCCCGGATCCCCGCCTCCAGCGCGGCCTGGGTGGCCCGCAGCAGGTCCCGCGCCCTGTCGGACACGTCGCCCACCGCGAACGTACGCGCGGCATCGGCGTGGTAGCCGTCCAGCAGGACGCCCACGTCGATGCCGATGATGTCCCCCGCCTCGATCTGGCGATGCCGGGACGGGATGCCGTGCACGACCTCGTCATTCACGCTGGCGCAGATCGAAGCCGGAAAGCCGCCGTATCCCTTGAAGGCCGGCCGGGCACCGGCGTGGCTCGAGATGATCGACTCGGCCAGCTCGTCCAGACTGGCGGTCGAAACGCCCGGCTTCACCGCCTCGGCCATCGCCTCCAGCACCTGGGCGACGACCCGACCGCTGGAGCGCATGCGCTCGACCTCGCGCGCACTCTTGAGCGTCACCACGGCCGGCACCTACTCGACCCCGACTTTTTCGAGCTGCTGACGGATCGCGTCGGCGACCTCGTCAATCGGTCGATCGCCGTCGACCTGCGTCACGGGAATCGAGGTTTCGCGCTCGTAGAACTCGGTGACCGGCTGGGTCTCTTCGCGGTAGACCGCCAGGCGTCGCCGGATCGTCTCCGGCCGGTCGTCGGGCCGCTGGACAAGATCACCCCCACAGGCGTCACAGCGCCCCTCCACCTTGGGCGGATCGAAGCTTATATGATACAGCTTTTCGCACTTTTGGCAAACTCTGCGGCCTGAAAGACGACGGATGACCTCCTCCTCGGGGACCTCGATCACCAGCACTCGTTCCACGCCCGATTTCCGGCCGGCGAGAAGATCGCCCAGGCCCCGCGCCTGCTCCACGGTACGCGGAAATCCGTCAAACACAGCGCCCGACGAACACCCCGACCGGTCGAGCTCTTCGTCGACCATCCCCAGGATGACGTCGTCCGGCACCAGCTCGCCGGCCTTCATGTACGACTCGGCCTGGTTCCCCAGAGGCGTCCCGGCGGCCTGCGCGGCTCGCAGGAGGTCGCCGGTGGAGATCCGGCAAAGCCCCCCGGCGGAAGCCACCCGCGAAGCCTGGGTTCCCTTGCCGGCCCCCGGCGCCCCCATCACGATCACGTAGCGGCCCGGCATCAGCGGTAGCGCGGGCCCCGGATCTTCCGCCCGCCCTTCGCCATGAAGCCCTCGTAGTGTCGCAGGATCAGGTGCGACTGGATCTGCTGGATGGTGTCGAGGGACACGCCGACCACGATCAGGAGTCCCGTCCCGCCGATGAACTGGGGGATCGACTGGAAGGGCCCCCAGGCGAAGATCATCATCGGCACGATGGCGATCGCCGCCAAAAAGAACGAGCCCGGGAGCGTGACCCGCGTCAGCACGTGATCGATGTACTCGGCCGTGCGGGCTCCCGGCCGCGTGCCGGGGATGAAGCCGCCCTGCTTCTTCATGTTCTCGGCGAGGTCGATCGGGTTGAAGATGATGGCCGTGTAGAAGTAGGTGAAAAACACGATCAGTGCGGCGAACAGGATCAGGTACCACGCCGAGCCGAACTGGAACACCCCCGCGAAGCGCTGGACCCACGGAAGGTCGGGGAAGAAAGTCCCCAGGGTCGGCGGCACGAACATGATCGACTGCGCGAAGATGATCGGCATGACACCGGCCGAGTTGATCCTGAGCGGAAGATGGGTCTTCTGGCCCTGCCGGATACGGTTTCTCCCCACCACCTTGCGTGGGATCTGGATGGGGATCTTCCGCACCGCCATCGTCATCACCACGACCCCCGCGATGATGGCGATCATGATCGCCAGGAAGGCCAGGATCGTGATCAGGCCGATCACATCCGTCCGCCACAGCGTCCAGATCTGGGCCCCCGCGCCAGGGAACGCCTCGATGATCGAGAAGGTGATGATGAGGCTCATCCCGTTGCCGATCCCCTTCTCGGTGATCTGCTCGCCGAGCCACATCACGAACACTGCGCCCGCGGTCAGCACGAGCACGGTCAGGAGCTTGAACCGGAAGCCCGGGAAGAGGATCGCCTCCGGGCTCAGGTTCTCGATGAACACGGCGTAGCCGTACCCCTGGACGGCGCTCAGAGCGACCGTCGCGTAGCGAGTGTACTGGGTGATCTTGCGGCGGCCCTCCTCGCCCTCCTTCTGCAGCTTCTCGAAATACGGGAAGACAGCCGTGAGGAGCTGGAAGATGATGGACGCCGAGATGTACGGCATGATGCCGAGCGCGAACACGGTCGCCCGCTGCAGCGCCCCGCCCGTGAACAGGTCCAGAAGCCCGAAGAGGTTGTTCTGCCCGCCGATGGCGAGGGTGAGCGCGTTCCGGTCCACGCCCGGAACGGTGATGTGCGCGCCCACGCGCAGCAGGACCAGGATCCCGAGAGTGAGGAGGATCTTCTTTCTGAGCTCGGGGATCTTGAACAGGTTCGGAATCTGTGGTCCAGCCACGTCAGCTACTGCCCTCCGGGGTCTCCACGTTGCCGCCGGCCGCTTCGATGGCCGTCCGCGCCGCCGCGCTGAAGGCGTCCGCCCGCACGGTCACGGCGCGCTCGATCTTCCCGCGCCCGAGAACCTTGACCGGGCCGCCATCCCCATCGATCATGCCGAGAGCCGCCATCCGCTCGCGATCGAACTCCTTTTCGTCCGGAAAGCGCGCCAGATCGGAGAGGTTGACGTTCTGGACCTCGATTCGGAACCGGGCGCGGCTGAAGCCGCGCTTGGGGAGCCGGCGCTGGAGCGGCATCTGGCCACCCTCGAACCAGGCCGGGATACTGACGCCGCTGCGGGCCTTCTGGCCCTTGCCGCCCCGTCCGGAATAGGTCCCGTGACCGGAGCCGTTGCCGCGGCCGACCCGCTTCCTGGATTTGTGGGCGCCCGCCGGTGGCTTGAGCTCGTGGATCTTCATGACTCTTCGACCTCGACCATGTGGCTCACCTTTTCGATCATCCCGCGGATCGCGGGGCTGTCCTTCTGCTCGACGGACTTCTGATGGCCCTTGAGGCCCAGCGCGCGCAGCGTCCGGCGGATGCGCTCGGGATATCCGCTGGCGCTTCTGACCTGCCGAATGACGAGCGTTCGCTCCTTTTTCGCCATCGCTCCGTTACTCCTCCTCGCCCGCAGCCACCGGGGCGGCTTCGGCCTCGGCCGCTTCCGCCTCGGCGACCTCGACGGCCGGCTCCGTCACCGCTTCCTCTTCCGGGGCGGGCCTCCGATCGATCAGCTCCGACACGGCGACGCCGCGCTCGCGGGCGACGTCCGACAGCGTGCGCAGGCGCTTCAACCCGTTCATCGTCGCCTTGACCATGTTGTGCGGATTGTTCGATCCAAGCGACTTGGTAAGGATGTCGGCGATGCCGGCGCACTCCAGCACGGAGCGCACCGGTCCGCCGGCTATGACGCCGGTGCCGGGCGAGGCGGGCTTCAGCAGCACGCGGCCCGCTCCGAACTCGCCGTGGATCTCGTGGGGGATCGTGCTCCCCACGCGGGCGACCCGGACCATGTTCTTCTTGGCCGACTCGATTCCCTTCCGGATCGCGTCCGCCACCTCGTTCGCCTTGCCCATGCCGATCCCGACCTGGCCATCTCCGTCGCCGACGGCAACCAGCGCGTTGAACGAGAATCGCCGACCGCCCTTCACGACCTTCGAGACGCGGTTGATGAAGATGACGTTCTCGGTGAGATCACTTCTGCTGCTGCGACCGTTTGGCAAGAATTCTCCTCCGCTAGAATTGCAGGCCGCCCTCGCGGGCGCCTTCGGCCAGGGCCTTCACCCGGCCGTGATAGAGATAGCCCCCGCGATCGAAGACGATCCGCGAGATCCCGCGCTCCCGAGCCAGCTCCGCGAGCTGCTTCCCCGTGGCCTGGGCCTGCTCGATCTTGGTTCCCGACTGGCGCAGCGACAGCGAGCTCACGCCCACGATCGTACGACCCAGAGTGTCGTCGACGAGCTGGGCACCGATGTTCTTCAGGCTTCGGTGAACGACCAGGCGCGGCCGCTCCTTCGTGCCCGAGATGCGACGCCTCACCCGCCGGTGCCGCCGTTGTCGGACCCGCTCCCGCCTCTGTGCTTCGCTCCCGCTCATCCCATGCTCCGTGGTCTGTCGATCCGCCTAGACGCCGGTCTTGCCGGCCTTGCGGCGGACATGCTCTCCCTCGTACCGGATGCCCTTTCCCTTGTAGGGCTCGGCCGTCCGGTAGGCGCGGATCTCCGCGGCCACCTGACCCACCACCTGCTTGTCTGCGCCCCGCACCTCGATGACCGTGGGCTGGGGGGTCGTGATCTCGATCCCCTCCGGGGCCTCGTACTCCACCGGGTGGGAGAAGCCGAGGCTCAGCTTCACCTTGCGCCCGCCGCCCTCGGCGCGGTAGCCGACCCCGACGATCTCGAGCCGGCGCGCGAATCCCTCCGTGACGCCTTCCACCATGTTGGCCACCAGCGTCCGGGCGAGACCGTGGAGGGCCTTGTCACGGGTCTGGTCGGTGGGCCGCGTGACGATGATCTGGCCGTCTTCCAGCGAAGCCTGGATGCGCGCCGGAATCCGGGTCACCACCTCCCCCTTCGGGCCCTTGACCCGCACCTGCCGGCCGTCGATCGAGACGTCGACCTTGTCGGGCACGGAAACGGGCTTCTGGCCGATGCGCGACATCCCCGACCTACCAGACCCGGGCCAGGACCTCGCCGCCGAGGCCCGCCTCGCGGGCCTCGCGGTCGGTCAGCAGGCCTCTCGACGTCGAGACGATGGCGGTGCCGAGTCCACCCCGCACGCGCGGCAGCTCGTCCTGCTTCCTGTACACCCTCAGGCCCGGCCGCGAGACGCGCTCGATGCCGTGCACCACCGGCCGTTCCTCGTGGTACTTGAGATAAACGCGCAGGACGCCCTGCTTCCCGTCATCCAGCACCTTGTAGTTCTGGATGTAGTGGTTCTCGAGCAGGATCCGGGCGATCTCGACCTTGATCTTCGACGCCGGTATGTCCACGCGCTTCTGCCGGGCTCGGCAAGCGTTCCGGATGCGCGTGAGGCAGTCCGCGACGGGGTCCGTCATCACCATGGTTCCATCTCCTACCAGCTGGCTTTCCGGACGCCCGGGATTTCCCCGCACAGCGCGAGCTCCCGGAAGCAAATCCGGCACAGTCCGAACTGGCGCAGGAAAGCCCGGGCCCGGCCGCAGCGGTTGCATCGGTTCACTCTGCGCACCTCGAACTTCGGCTTCTTGTTGTTCTTCGCGATCCAGGACTTCTTGGCCAAGTCTCCTCCTCCGGCCTACACGTTCGCCGCGACTTGCCGCACCGCCTGACGGCGGAACGGCATGCCGAAGGACGACAGCAGCGCCAAAGCTTCGTCGTCGCGCTCGGCCGTGGTCACGATCGTGATGTCCATTCCGTGCACCTTGTCCACCTTGTCGTAATCCACCTCCGGGAAGATGAGCTGCTCCTTGATCCCGATGGTGTAGTTGCCGCGGCCGTCGAACGAACGCGTCGGCACGCCGCGGAAGTCACGGATACGGGGAATCGCCACGTTGATCAGGCGATCCAGGAACTCGTACATGCGCTCGCCGCGAAGCGTCACCTTGGCGCCGATCGCCATGTCCTCCCGGAGACGGAAGTTCGAGATCGACTTTCTGGCCCGCGTGACGGCCGGGCGCTGCCCGGTGATGGCGGCCAGCTCCTCCACCGTCGTGTCGAGCAGCTTGGGATTGTCGATCGCCTCTCCCATCCCGACGTTGACGACGATCTTCTCGAGCCGCGGTGCCTGATACGGGTTCGCGTAGCCGAACTCCTTCATGAGCTGCGGCCGGATCGACGTCTCGTAGGTTTCCTTCAGTCTCGACATGTCTATCCCTTGGGCCTTTCCAATACTTCGCCGCTGGCCACGCTCTCGCGGACACGCGTTCCGTCGCTGAGAACCCGCGTCCGCACCCGCGTCCCGCGGCGGGCCCCGGAATCGTACGGCATCACGTTCGAGACGTGGATCGGCGCCTCGCGCTCCACGACCCCTCCCTGAGGGTTCTTCTGGGAGGGCCGGGTGTGGCGCTTGATGAAGTTCACGCCCTCCACGATGACCCGCTGGCGCTCGGGGAACACGGCCAGGACCTTGCCGGTCTTGCCGCGGTCGTTCCCCGAGATCACAAGCACCTCGTCGCCCTTCACGATTCTCGACATGCGTCAGCCTTCCTCACAGCACTTCGGGTGCGAGAGACACGATCTTCATGAACCGCTTCTCGCGGAGCTCGCGGGCCACCGGGCCGAAGATGCGCGTCCCGCGCGGCTCTCCGGCATCGTTGACGATCACGCCCGCGTTCTCGTCGAACTTGATGTACGTCCCGTCGCGGCGACGCGTCTCCTTCTTGGTCCGCACGATGACCGCCTTGGCGACCTCGCTCTTCTTGATATTCCCGTCGGGCAGTGCGTCCTTGACGGTCACGACCACCACGTCCCCCACCCCCGCATAGCGCCGGCGAGTACCGCCCAGCACCTTGATCACGAGGGCCCGCTTCGCCCCGGAGTTGTCGGCGATCCGGATGATCGATTCCTGCTGGATCATCTTCTCTACCGCGCCCGCTCGACGACACGGGTCACGCGCCACCGCTTGGTCTTCGACAGCGGGCGCGTTTCCATGACCTCGACCAGGTCTCCTTCGTGACAGTCGTTCTGCTCGTCGTGCGCGTGAAGCTTCTTGGTGCGCTTGAGGCGCTTGCCGTACAGCGGATGCTGAACCAGCCTCTCGACGGCCACGACGACGGTCTTGTCCATCCGATCGCTGACCACGCGCCCCTGGCGCAGCTTGCGATTGTTGCTGCGATCGCTCATGCCCGGTCCTCCCGCTCGCGTTGGCGGCGAATCGTCTTGCACCGCGCCAGATCCCTGCGCAGGGCGCGGATCAGGAGCGGGTTGTCGAGCTGTCCGGTCTCGTTCTGGATCCGCAGACGGAACAGCTCCTCCTCCATCTCCAGGATCCGGTCCGCCAGGTCCTCGTTCCCGTACTCGCGGATCTCTTCGGTCTTCATTCACCGCCTCCGTGACGGCTCACGACGCGTGTCTTGATCGGCAGCTTGGCCGAAGCCAGTCGCAGCGCTTCGCGGGCGAGCTTCTCATCCACCCCCTCGACCTCGAACATCACGCGTCCGGGCTGCACGACCGCGACCCAGCCCTCGGGATTGCCCTTTCCCTTTCCCATCCGCGTCTCGGCCGGCTTCTTGGTGACCGGCTTGTCCGGGAAGATCCGGATCCAGACCTTGCCGCCACGCTTGATGTGGCGTGTCAGCGCGACACGGGCGGCCTCGATCTGGCGGTTGGTGATCCAGGCCGGGTCCAGGGCCTGCAGACCCCACTCGCCGAACGCGACGGTGTTCCCGCGGGTGGCGTGACCCCGCCGGCGGCCGCGGTGCTGCTTGCGGTACTTGATTCGCTTCGGCATCAACATGGCGCTATCCCACCCGCTCGGGCTCGTCGCCGAGCACTTCTCCCTTGAAGATCCAGACCTTCACGCCGATCGTGCCGAAGGTGGTCTTGGACGTCGATTTCGCGAAGTCGATATCGGCACGCAGCGTGTGCAGGGGCACGCGGCCCTCGTGATAGCCCTCGCTGCGGGAGATCTCGTTGCCGCCCAACCGGCCTCCGCACTGGATCTTGATCCCCTCGGCCCCCATCCGCATGGCGGACGTGACCGCCTTCTTCATGGCCCGCCGGTGCGAGATCCGCTGGGCGAGCTGGAAGGCGATGTTGTCGGCCACGAGCTGGGCGTCCAGCTCGGGACGCTTCACCTCCTCGACCTTGATGGAGACGTCGGCGTCGGTCAGCCGCGCCAGCTCGTCGCGGAGCTTGTCGACCTCGGAGCCCTTGCGGCCGATCACGACCCCGGGACGCGCCGTGAAGACGATCACGATGATCCGCTGCGGCGTGCGCTCGATCTCGACCCTCGAGATGGCCGCGTGCGAGAGGCGGTTCTTCAGGTAGCGCCGGATCATCTGATCCTCGGCGATCCACTCGGGCATGTTCTTGTGGTTGTACCACCGCGACCGCCAGGGCTTGACGATCCCGAGACGGAACCCGATCGGCGAAGTCTTCTGTCCCACTCGCTTACTCCTCTCGCGTCGTCACTACGACGGTGATGTGGCTCGTTCTCTTGCGAACCCGATACGCCCGGCCCATGGCCCGCGGGCGGATCCGCTTCCAGGTCGGACCGGGGTCGGCGAACACTTCCTTGACGACCAGCTCCTCGGGTCCATAGCCGCCCTCGCTCTGCATGGCGTTCGACACCGCCGAGCGCAGCGTCTTGAGGACCGGGATCGCCGCCCCCTTCTTCGTGAACTGGAGCGTCGCGTACGCCTCCTCCACGGACTTCCCGCGGATGAGATCGATCACGAGCCGCACCTTGCGCGGAGTGACCCGGACGTGACGGCTGATTGCGCGCGCTTCCATCAAACGAGCTTCACCTTCTTCTCGGAGGCCAGACGACCGCCGTGGCCCCGAAAGATCCGGGTCGGCGAGAACTCGCCGAGCTTGTGGCCCACCATGTTCTCCGTGATGTACACCGGGATGAACTTGTTGCCGTTGTGCACGGCGATGGTGTGACCGACGAAGTCAGGGGTGATCATCGACGCCCGCGACCAGGTCTTGATCACGCGCTTGTCGCCCTTCTGGTTCATCTGGTGAACCCGCGCCAGGAGACGATCCTCGACGAAGGGTCCCTTTTTGAGCGAACGTGCCATCGGTCTCTCTCCTCGCTACTTCTGTCCGCGGCGGCGCACGATGTATTTCGACGACGCCTTGCGCTTCTTGCGGGTCTTGTATCCCTTGGTCGGCTTGCCCCAGGGCGTGACCGGATGCCGGCCGCCCGAGGCCTTGCCCTCTCCGCCCCCCAGAGGATGGTCCACGGGGTTCATCGCGACGCCGCGCACCTCGGGACGCCGTCCGCGCCAGCGCTTGGCCCCCGCCTTTCCCAGCGAGACCTTCTCGTGATCCAGATTGCCCACCTGGCCGATCGTCGCCCGGCACACTCCGTGGACGCGCCTGAGCTCGGTCGACGGCAGGCGCAGGAGCACGAAGTCGCCCTCGCGTGCCACCAGCTGGACGCCCGATCCCGCCGCCCGCGCGAGCTGTCCGCCCTTGCCGGGCTTCAGCTCCACGTTGTGGATCGTCGTGCCAAGCGGGATCCGCGACAGCGGCAGCGAGTTGCCGATCTTCACGTCGGCCTCCGGGCCGGCCTCGATGACGTTGCCCTCGGCCAGGCCGCTGGGCACAAGGATGTATCGCTTCTCGCCGTCGGCGTAGTTGATCAGCGCGATGTTCGCCGACCGGTTGGGATCGTACTCGATCGTGGCGACCTTCCCCGGCACGCCAAGCTTGTCGCGCTTGAAGTCGATCCGGCGGTAGCGACGCTTGTGTCCACCGCCCCGGCGCCGGCTCGTGATGTGGCCGTCATTGTTGCGGCCGCCGGACTTCCGGATCGGCTCAAGCAGCGAGCGCTCGGGCTCGACCTTGCTCAACTCGCTCCGGTCGTGAACCGTGCGGAACCGCGCGCTGGGTGTGACCGGCTTGAATTTCTTGATGCCCATGGCTACCCCTAGATGTTCTCGTACAGGTCGATGGTGTCGCCTTCCGCCAGCGTCACAATCGCCTTCTTCCAATCGGCCCTGCGTCCGGCGAAACGGCCCATGCGACGGACCTTTCCCATGTGGCCCTGGGTGCGTACGCTCCGCACCGTGACCTGGAACAGCTTCTCGATCGCGTCGGCGATCTCGTGCTTGTTCGCCCCCGGATCGACCGCGAAGGCGTACTGGTTCTGCTCATCCTGCATGCGCGTGGACTTCTCGGTGAAGAGCGGTCGCTGAATCACGCGGTAGCGCTTTCTATCCATCGTTCTCGCCCTCGCCGTTGTCGGCCTCCGGGGCCGGCCGTGTCTCCCAGGCGCCCTCCTCGACCGCGACGACCTCGTGGAGCAGAACGTCCAGCGCCGAGGCGTCGCGGAACCGCTTCACCGTGACCTGCGGCAGGTTGCGCCCGGAGAGGGCGAAGTTCTCGTCGTAGCCCGAGGTAAGGAGCAGCACCTTGCCGCCCTCGATGTCCCAGCCACCGACGGCCTTCGCCAGGCGCGAGGTCTTGGGTTCCCCGAATGCCTCCAGGGACACCACGCGGATCATGCCGTTCGCGGCGCGATCGGTGAGCGCCGACGCGAACGCGATCTGTCGGACCCGCTGCGGCACCCGCTCCCGCCACTGCTTGGGCCGGGGACCGTGGATCACGCCCCCGCCCGTCCAGAGCGGCGAGCGAATCGAACCGGCGCGCGCCCGTCCGGTGCCCTTCTGGCGCCATGGCTTGGCGCCCCCGCCGCGGACCTCGGCCCGGCCCCGCGTCGAGGCGGTTCCCGCCCGGTCGTTGGTCCGCTGGGCCCGCGTCGCCTGATAGAGGGCGCTACGGTTGATCTGCGACCCGAACCATGCCTTCGGAAGAGTGACCTGGCGGTCGGAGATCCCGGTCATCGTATAGACCCTCGCTTCGGCCATCACGCGCCCCGCTTCCTGAGCTGCAGAACGGTGTTGCGCGCGCCCGGGACCGAGCCCTTGATCCAGACGAGCTGCTGCTCGGCATCGACCTTCAGCACCTCGAGGTTGCGGATCGTCGTCCGCCGTCCGCCCATCTGCCCGGGGAGCTTCCGGTTCTTGAGCGAGCGGGAGGGAAACGCCGCCGAGCCCATCGAGCCCGGCCGGCGATGGTGCGTCTTGGTGCCGTGAGAGGCGTCGTAGCCGTGATGGCCATGCCGCTTCACGACCCCCTGGAAGCCCTTCCCCTTGGAGACGCCGACCACATCCACCCGGTCCCCGGGGGAGAGCACGTCGGCCGGGGACAGCGCCTGCCCCGTCTCGTACGGGACCTCCTCGGAAACCGAGAACTCGACCAGCCTGCGGACCGGCCCCACGCCCGCCTTGGCCAGATGGCCCAGCACGGGCTTCGTCACGTGCTTCTCGGTGGTATCGTCGAACCCGAGCTGGACGGCCAGATACCCGTCGCCGTCCGCGGTCTTGAGCTGGGTCACGTAGTTCGGACCCGCCTTGATGACGGTGACCGCGTACGCATGGCCCTCGTCGTCGAAGGCCTGGGTCATCCCCAGCTTCTTTCCGATCAGTCCAGCCATCTCAGACCTTGATCTCCACGTCGACGCCCGCCGGAAGGTCCAGCTTCATCAGCGCGTCGACCGTCTGCGGCTTCGCATCCAGGATGTCGATCAGCCGTTTGTGGGTCTTCATCTCGAACTGCTCGCGCGACTTCTTGTCGATGTGAGGCGAGCGCAGCACGGTGAATATCTGCGTCCGGGTCGGCAGCGGGACGGGACCCGAGACGATGGCCCCCGTGCGCTGCGCCGTCCGAACGATGTCCTGCGTCGACTGATCGATGATCGCGTGGTCGAACGCCTTGAGCCGGATGCGGATCTTGTTCGCCATTTCGCTCCTACTTGAGGATCTTCGTTACGACACCGGCGCCCACCGTCCGGCCGCCCTCGCGGATCGCGAACCGGAGCCCCTCGTCCATCGCCACCGGCGTGATCAGCTGGCCCTTCAGCGTGATGTTGTCCCCCGGCATCACCATCTCCACACCCGCCGGCAGCTCGATCGAGCCCGTCACGTCCGTCGTCCGGAAGTAAAACTGCGGTCGATAGCCCGGGAAAAACGGCGTGTGACGGCCGCCCTCCTCCTTCGTCAACACGTACACCTCACCGTCGAACTCCGTGTGCGGCGTGATCGAGCCCGGCTTGGCGATCACCATCCCGCGCTGCACCTCGTCCTTGTCCACCCCCCGCAGCAAGAGCCCCACGTTGTCACCCGCCTGGGCCTCGTCCAGGAGCTTCCTGAACATCTCCACTCCCGTCACCACCGTCTTCTTGTCCGCTCCAAAGCCCACCAGCGACACCTCGTCGCCCACCTTGATCGTACCCTGCTCCACACGACCCGTCGCCACCGTGCCCCGGCCGGTGATCGTGAACACGTCCTCCACCGGCATCAAAAACGGCTTGTCCAGCACCCGCTCCGGCTGCGGGATGTAGCTGTCCACCGCCGCCAACAGCTCGTCGATGCAATCCGTCGCCGGCGACTCCGGATCCCCGCTCTCCAACGCCTTCAGCGCCGAACCCTTCACCAGCGGAATCTCGTCGCCCGGAAAGTCGTACTGCGAGAGAAGCTCCCGCACCTCCAGCTCCACCAGCTCCAAGAGCTCCGGGTCGTCCACCATGTCCACCTTGTTCAAAAACACCACGATGTACGG
>JBOHRQ010000035.1:0-22745 GCA_050732875.1 Gemmatimonadota bacterium
CTGTCCACGATCTCCCAGCCCATGTCGCGGGCGGTCCCCTCCGCCAGGCGGAAGACCTCGGCCGGCGGGGCCTCGAGTACCAGGGGTTCCAGCTCCGGATAGCCCTCCCGCTGCTGCTGGGCGATCGAATCGCCGCCGTACTGGGCCGGGTTCGGCGCGTCCGCGCGGAGCGGGAGAATCGCCTCGAACGGGGGCGGGCTCTCGAGATCGGTGGTGATGTCGTGGATGGGGGGAACGCTCCGGGCCGTCTGTCGCCACTGCCACGGCACGTAGACCGTGACCAGGCCGATCGCCAGGCCCAGGAGGGCGAGCACGACGCTGCCTCGCCGCGGGGTCGTAAGGGCGAGCACGACGCCGAGGAGCGAGATGGCAGCCGCGCCGATCGCGCCGTAGACCGCCCACCGAAGCACCTCGAAGCCCGTTCCGAACTCCCACCAGCCCCACCGGGAACCGAGCCCCGCCAGCATGGCGGCGAGCGCAGCAGCGACGGCGAGCAGAAACCCCAGCACCGCGACCCCACTCTTCATGACGACCTCCTTCGCTCGAGCCAGTCTTCCCGTAGAATCGCCCATCGCTCGTGGTCCCGCCAGTGGCCGTTGATCTTGAGGTAGCGGCGGGAGAATCCCTCGCGGGTGAAGCCGGCGCGGCGGACGAGCGCGATCGAGGCCTTATTGCCCGGCTGGATGTTCGCCTCCAGGCGATGGAGCCGGAGCGTATCGAACGCGTGGCGCAGGACCAGCTGCAGCGCCGCGGTGATCGTCTCGACCGGCACGGTCGAGGAAGCCGCTGAACTCGGCTGCCGTCCGGGGAGCGCTCGCCAGGTTACGGTAGAAGAGTTGGCTCGACCGGCTCAAGGCGAGGAACTCTTCCCGGTCCCGACTGCGGTGAGCGCAATCAGACCCGAGGGTTATCCGGCGATCGCAGGCTCGATCTCCTCGATATCCCGAGCCTCCTCTGCGTGCAGCGCCTCCAGGAAGGCGTGGGTGTGGTCAACGACGCCAATTTTGCGGTGAATTTGGCGTCGATGTTTCCACGTAGATTGCCCGCACCGAGATCCTCCTGCTTCCTGTTCGGTCCACGAGGTACCGGCAAGAGCACGTGGGTTCGCGCGACCTTGGCCGACGCCTTCACGGTCAACCTCCTGCCACCGGAGGCGACCCTGCGCTACGAACGCGAGCCTTCCCTTTTCCGGGGCGAGGTTCTGGCCCAACCCCGAGAACGCTGGATCGTGATCGACGAGGTTCAGCGCGTCCCCAAGCTCCTGGATGAGGTCCACTTCCTGATGGAGGAGCACGGCTACAAGAAGTTCGTGCTCACCGGATCGTCGGCACGCAGGCTCACGCGCGGCGGTGCCAACCTGCTAGCCGGCCGCGCCGTGGTCAAGCGTCTGTATCCCCTCACCGCCGCCGAGATGGGGTTCTCCGTGTCCATGATGCAGGTGCTTCGGTTCGGCTCGCTGCCGCTGAGCGTGACGGCGGAAGACGACGACGCCAGAGAGGATTTCTTGCGCGCCTACGTGACGGTCTATCTGAGCGAAGAGGTGAAGGCCGAGGGCCTGGTCCGCAATCTGGGTGGCTTCACGCGCTTTCTGGAGATCGCGGCGCTGGCCGCCGGGCAGACGACGAACGTGTCCGCCATCGCTCGCGATGCCGGTATGGCGCGCGAAACGGCCCGCGGTTACTTCGAAGTGCTGGTCGATACGTTGATCGGCTCCTGGCTGCGTGCCTTCCGGCCGCGCGCGAAGGTCAAGGAGGTCGCCCTCCCGAAGTTCTACTGGTTCGATCCGGGGGTCTTGCACGCCGCAGCCGGCGGTTTCGACCAGCCGCTTCCCTCGGATTGGCAGGGAGTGCTGCTCGAGTACCTGCTTTTTCACGAGCTCCGAGCCTACCAGGACTACTCCGGCATCAAGGGCTCGCTCGGCTACTGGGCCACACCCAGCGGCAGCGAGGTCGACTTCGTATGGTGGCGGGGCCGCAAGGTCGTCGCCATCGAGGCCAAGCACAGCACGAGGTTCCGTCGCGAGTATCGCAAGGGGCTCGAGGCTCTGCTCTCAGGGATGACGGCGGAAAGCTATGTAGTATACCTCGGCGACCGTGAGCTCGTGGTCGACGGTACTCGAGTGATGCCACTGGAGAGCTTTCTACGGCGGCTGCATCGCGGCGAGATTCTCGGCTGAGACAATTTCGGCGGCGGTGCGTGAGCGATCGTTCCCGCTGGTGATGTCCCGATTCATTTCCGGTTCGCGTTCACGACGGTATCGTTAGCGGTGAGGAGAGGGGAGGGCAACGATGCACGGGGCGACGTCGAACCCGGCCTGGATCATGGTCCTCCTGGCTGGCGCACTGATCCTGCCATCTTGCGAGACGGCTGTTCAGCGACGCGGTCCCGAGCCGGACCGCCCGGCGCGCTGGCGGCTGGTCGTCGTCGATCGGCTGCTGGCGCACGAATGGGACATGGTCTCCCACCTCGGGCTCGACCCCTCCGGTCGCCTCCACGTGACGATCCTTCCTGCGGTCGCTCCCGAGGCACAGCAACGGCAATGCCGACCACTGGCGGGGCGGCTTCGACAGCCGCGGCCGTCTCTACGACCCCGCCTACGGGCCCGGCGGGCGGACCAACCCCGTTCTGACGCGCGTCCGGCGGGACGGCGCCGTCATCGACACGGTTCGGATCCCGTACCTCCCGACCTCGGTCCCCAGCGGGCGGATGGTCCTGTCCGTGGCCCCCGGCGCGCCAGGCGAGCCGGTTCCCGCGGTGGCCGCCATGGCCCTGATCGACATCCCGTTCGCTCCGACCTACATCTGGCGCTTCGATCCCGTCGGCTTCCTCTGGTACGGGCGGACAGATGAGTACCGGATCCTCCAGGTGAGCCTGGAGGGGGATACTGTGGCGGTCCACGAGCGGGCCTACCGACCGCGGCCCGTCACCCTCGAGGAGAAGGTGGACCTGATCGCGCGGAGCGCGCTCAGGGATACGTCGTGGATCCCGTCCACCAAGCCCATCTTCGCGGCCTTCTATCCCGACGACTCGGGCCGTCTCTGGGTGCGTCTCACCGGCGACGATTCCCGGCCCATGGGAGAGCGGACGACGTTCTTCGATGTATTCGACGACGAGGGGTACCTGGCGAGTGTCGAGGCGGGGTTCTGGACCCCCGTCGAACCGGCGCCCGCCTTCCGCGGGGACACCGTCTACCTGGTGAGCTGGGAGGATGCCGGGATGGGGTCCTTCGTCCTCCTACGTGCCCTCATCGACCGCTCTTCGGCCGAGGAGAGGCGTTGAGGAGACAGATGGGGTGCACCTCGCCCCTGAGGTAGGCCGGCAGGTTCGGGTCGGCCTCTCCCAGGCCCAGCTGCGTTTGACCGACTTGTGAAAGCCACGTAGCCTCCCGCCATGGCCGCCATCCCCATTCGCACCGAGACTCCCGATCCCCGCCCATCCTCGACCCGCATCGATCTCCCGCTCGTCACCAACAACCTGCCGGACGTCGAGCGCGAGACGATGGAGGTCGACGTCCTGATCGTGGGCGGCGGGCCGGCGGGTCTGGCCTGCGCGATCCGGCTGGCCCATCTCGTGAAGAATCGAGACGCCAAGCTCTCGATCCTTCTCCTCGAGAAGGCTTCCACCTTCGGGGGCCACCAGGTGTCGGGCGGCGTCATGGACCTCCGCGCCCTGCGGGAGCTCCTGCCCGACGCCGATCTGAACGGGATCCCGGTCTCCACCGAAGTCACCAGGGACGGCTTCTGGTACCTGACCGAGAACCGCGCGCTGCCCAGCCCGATCGTCCCGCCCATGTTCGTCAACAAGGGAAAGCGGATCGTCTCGCTCTCCCAGGTCTGCAAGTGGATGGCCGGGAGGCTCGAGGAGCTCGGCGGGGTCGACATCTTCGCCGGCTTCGCGGCCGATCACCTGCTCTACGAGGGCGAGCGCGTGGTCGGGGTCCAGACGCGGGACCAGGGCATCGGCCGAAACGGCGAGGCCCGGGCCAACTACGAACCCGGCTACGATCTGAAGGCCAAGGTCACCGTGATCGCCGACGGCGTGCGCGGCAACCTCACCAAGGAGCTGGTGGCGCGGCTGGGTCTCGAAGGCAGGAACCCGCAGGTCTACGAGACCGGGGTCAAGGAGATCTGGCGCGTCCGCCCCGAGGTCCACGAGCAGGGCACGGTGATCCACACGGTGGGCTGGCCGCTCGCGGCCTCGGAGTTCGGTGGCGGATGGATCTATCACCTGCCGGACAACCTCGTCTCGGTCGGCCACGTCGGCGGGCTGGACGCCGCGGACCCCTACTTCGATCCCCATCGCAAGTTCCAGGAGTTCAAGACCCACCCCGCCGTCCGCCGCATCCTCGAAGGCGGCGAGATGGTCGAGTATGGGGCCAAGGCGATCCCCCTGGGCGGCTGGTACGCGATCCCGCGGCTGGCGATGGACGGCGCGCTCCTGGCGGGCGATTCGGCGGGCCTCCTGAACAGCCAGAAGCTCAAGGGGATCCACCTCGCGATGAAGAGCGGGATGCTGGCCGCCGAGGCAACGCTCGAGGCCGTGGTCAGGGGTGACACGTCGGCGGCCGCGCTGGGCGCCTACGACCGGGCGGTCCGAGAGTCGTACATCGGCGACGACCTCCGCAGGGTCCGGAACGTTCACCAGGCGATGGTGATGGGCGGGCGCTGGGTCGGCATGCTGCGGGTCGGCGTCCAATGGCTGACGGGCGGCCGCGACTGGGGCGACGGGCTCTCCTCCGAGGAAGATCACGAAGGATACGAGACGCTGGAGGAGCGTTATGAGAGCGGGGACGCGAAGCCCCCGCGGGGCGGCTTCGACGGGACGCTCACGTTCGACAAGGTGACCGACGTCTACCACTCGGGCGCCGCCCACGACGAGGACCAGCCGAGCCACCTGGTCGTGCTGGACACCGACATCTGCCGGACCCGCTGCACGGTCGAGTACGGCAACCCGTGCGTCCAGTTCTGCCCGGCCCACGTCTACGAGTGGGAGGACGGCGACCTGAAGCTGAACCCGTCGAACTGCGTCCACTGCAAGACCTGCGACATCCGGGACCCCTACCAGATCATCTTCTGGGTGCCGCCCGAGGGCGGGGGCGGACCGCGACAGACCTACGCCTGAGGACCGGTCGGCCATGAACCGTCGCCGGTTTCTCGCGGCGCTCGCGGGCGGCGCCTTCGCGGCCTCGGGCGTGGACGCGTTCGCGATCGAGCCCGGCCGGGTCACGGTCACCCGTCACGAGTTCGGGCCGGGCGAGGGCCCCGTCCTGCGGCTCGTCCAGCTGACCGACCTCCACCTGCACGAAGTCGGTGACCACGAGGCCGAGGTGGCGGATGCCGTGGGGCGGCTCGAACCGGACCTCGTCCTCTGCACCGGGGACATGATCGAGCGCGAGGAGGACCTGGATCTCCTCGACGCCTTCCTGACACTGCTCGATTCCGGCACCCCTAAGCTCGGGATCTACGGCAACTGGGAGCGCTGGGCGGAGATCGAGCCGGATGGCCTGGCCGAGGTCTATGGAAGGCACCATGGCCGTCTCCTCGTCAACGAGACGTTCCTCGGGGAGCACGCCGGTCGGTCCTATGCGATCACCGGGCTCGACGACCTGGTCCGCGGCCGTCCCGATCTCGAGACGGCGACCGCGGGCCTCGATCCCGGCCCCAACCGTCTCCTGATCGAGCATTGCCCGGCTTTCCGCGACGAGATCCCGGAAGGCTCACGGCCGGCGTGGATGATCGCCGGGCACACCCACGGCGGACAGATCACCCTGCTCGGCTGGGCGCCCTTCCGTCCGCTGGGGAGCGGCCGCTACGTGGAAGGGTGGTACCGGGACCCGGGGACACCCATGTACGTCTGTCGCGGGATCGGCACGGTGGGGATCCCGGCCCGCTTCTTCGCGCCGCCCGAGGTGGCGGCGTTCGACTGGCGGCTGGCATGAAGCGACGCAGGACCGCATGAAGGACCTCGAGGCCCGCTTGACGAGATGGGTCAGGGCCGGTCTGGTCAGCGAGGAGCAGGCGCGTGCGATCCGGGCGGCCGAGCGAGCCGAGAGGGAGGCCCCGGAGGAGAGCTCGCTGGCGGCGACCGCCCTCGGCTATCTCGGCGCGTCGGTGGCCCTGGCGGGCGGGGTGGTGGCCGCGTCGCGGGAGTGGGCCGACATGGGAACGGGATCGCGGCTCGCGCTCGCCGCTGGCGCAACGCTGCTCCTCCTGGCGGCAGGATGGGTCGTCCGTCGACGCGAGCACCCGGCGCTAGGCTCGCTCGACGGCTTCCTGTGGTTTCTCTCGGCCGGCGGCGCGGCATTCACGGCCGGGCTCGTGGGTCACGACGTGCTCGACCTCGAAGGCCGCACGATGGCCCTACTGGCCGGTCTCGTGACCGCGCTGTGGGCCCTTCCGCTCTGGCGCATCCGCCCCGCTCCGCTCCAGGAGATCGCGGTGGTGGTCGGGCTGGCCGTCTTCGTCGAGGCGTTCCTCCACCATTTGCCGGGCCCGCCGAACGTGCTCCACGGCCTTCCCCTGTGGGGGCTCGGGGCGATCTGGGCCCTGCTGGCATGGGGAGAGGTCCTCCCCGATCGGCGCCGGTCGTTCGCGCTCGCGGGGGTGGCGCTCCTCCTGGGCGCCCAGATCCTGTCGTTCGGCTGGCGGGACGTCGGGCTGGTGCTGGGGATCGGGACCGCGGTCGCGCTCCTGGCCGCCAGCGTGGGTCTCAAGTCCATGCTCCCGCTCGGCTTCGGAGCGGCCGGCGTGCTTCTGTTCCTGCCGCAGATCGTCTTCGAGTACCTGGGGGATACGCTGGGTGCACCGCTCGCGCTGCTCGTGGTCGGGGGGGCGCTCCTCGGGGCGGCGTTTCTCACCGCGCGGCTCAGGGGAACCGTCCGGGAGGGGAAGGATCCGACGGAGAGCCGGGCCGCGGACCGCCACGCCCGGAGGCTCCGGGCGCTCGTCGCCGCCGTTGGGATCGCGCTGGCCGTCGCTGTCGGGGTCTGGGTCTTCGGCGTGGCGCCGCTTCCCGACTACCCGTCGCTGGCCGCCCGCCCCGACCCGTCGATTCCCGGCCGCGTCGCGTTCCTGCGCTGGGGGACGCGGCCCTGCCTGTACGTCGTCCCCGCCAGCGGAGGCGACCCGCGCCGGCTGCGCTGCGCCAGCCGTGGGGAAGGGGACGCGGACTGGCTCGGCGGGCCGGTTGGCTGGACGCGTGGCGGGCGAATCGTCGTCCAGGCGTTCGGCCCCTCGGGTCCCCGGGCTCTGGTCCTCGATCCCGAAACCGGGCGGCTGCTGGAGCGGATACAGGTCGACGAACCGCTCCTCGCCCGCCCCCTGACGCAGGTCGGGAGCGGCGGTCCCGAAGACGCCCGGCTCCTCGTCAACCGCTCCGACGGGGAGGCCACTCTCGGGATTGCCTCGCACGATAGCTCCCCGCGCGAGATCGCCCGCGTGTCCGGGCCGCAGGGCTACACGTTCTGGGAGGCCCTGTGGTCGCCCGACGGGGAGTGGATCCTGATTCGCGACTCGAACCAGAACCTGCTGATCGTGCGCGCCCAGGAGGGTGCGCCCGTCCGGATCCTGGCCGATCGGGTGTCGGGGCCCTTCGCCTGGCACGTGCGAGGCCTCCCAGCGCACACGGTCGACCTCGACTCGCTCCGCGCCACGGCCCGATGAATCGGGCGGCGACGATCGTGAGCAGCCGCTGGCTGGTGGCGCGCGGAGCGGCGTGGGTGGAGCGGCGCCGGAGAGCCCATCGACCGTTCGCGGAGCCTCTCGCGGCGGACCTGCAGCGGGCCTTCGAGCCCTACTTCGAGCCGGCGACCCTGGAGGCGACTCGGGTTCACCGGGTCCCGCGCATCGATCCTCCGTGGCCGGTGGCGCTCGCGGGTCGCCTGCGCCCGCTCGCGCTCGACTTCGGTCACGTCTGGGGGATCACCTACTTCGACACGCTCGTGCTGGCGACTGACATCCTCGACGAGACCCGGCTGGAGGAGTGCCTGTTCCACGAGTGCGTCCACGTGGCCCAGTACCGTCTCCATGGGCTGACCGGCTTCGTCGAGCGGTACGTCCGGGAGTGGGCGCAGGCCGGCTGGAGCTATCGGGAGATCGGTCTGGAGCGCGAAGCGTACTCGTTCCAGCGCCGTTTCGCGGATGGCGAGGCCTTCCGGGTGGAGGAGGAGCTGGTCGGGTCGGGAATCCCCCCGTCGTGACCCCGCGAGCTCGCCGTCGGATGCCTTCAGGCCGGAACCCCGAGCAGCTCGCGGATCGGACGGCCGGTCATCGTCCCGGCGGGACGGGCGCCGAGGCGCTCGAGCACGGTCGGGGCGAGGTCGAGGATGTGGGCGCTTTCCCGGAGTCGCGCCCCGCGCGGCACGTCGGGGCCGGCGGCGATGAGCCAGCCCTCGCCCCGGTGGTTTCCGCTCCGGGCGTTGGGGATCCCCCCCGGAGTCGAGCGGCGCACGGTGCCGAAGCGCGGGGAGCTGACCGCCTCGTGCATCCCGGCCGGGGTTTCCTTCCAGCGGACGATCAGGTCGGGCAGCCGATCGGCGCGGGCGCCGTCCGGGTACAGCCGGGCGGTCCGTTCCACATCCTCGATGAGCGCTTCGCCGGTGCTCCCGTCGCGAAACGAGAGGAGCCCTTCGGTGATCCGCTCGAGCAGCCGGTCGAGGCGCGCTCCCGGATCGACGATGCCCTCCGCCTCGCGACCACGGAGGTTCACCCGCACGTAGCCCTGGAGATCGGCGCGCAGCGTGAAGGCCTCGGTCTCATTCCAGTCCAGACCGCCGGTGGCCCAGCGCGACATGACCCGGTCCTGGAGCCGACCCGGTACGCGGCGGGTCAGGAAGCGCCGCACACCGAGCGGCAGGGCCTCGCCCGCCCTTCTCAGGAGTCCCGCCCGGGGCGCCGTGGAATCGCCCTCGTTGAGCACCCCGTGCAGCATTCCGGGGAGCAGGTCGACGCGGGAGGGGTTGGGCATCATCCCGTGGAGCGCGAAGACGAGGACGGTCGCGTCCCCGGCCGCCTCGACCAGCTCGCCCACGGCCGTGTCGCAGGCCTGATACAGCCCTTTCAGAGCACCGTCGAAACGCTCTCCCATCTCCGGCGGGATCGGCCCGCGGACGCTCGTGCGGTCCATCAGCCGGTGGCCGCCGCGGTGGAGCGCGCTGAAGACGACGAGCGCGAGATTCCAGGGTCGGTCCAGAAGCGATAACGCGAGCTGGCACGATCGCTGGGTGTTCTCCTCGAGCAGCCGCTCCAGGGCGAGCAGCTCGTCGATGGTCGACGGACCGTAAGACTCGGGGGGAACGGGCCAGGCGCCGAACTCCCGGCGCACCTCCTCCAGGAGCTCCGGCGGGTGGGAGGAGGGCGGGACCGGCGCGTCGTGGGTGGCCCAGCCGGCGATCTCCCAGCCCGGGAACGGCTCGCAGGAGAAGACCAGCGGGACGTCGTAGGCCAGAGTTCGCAGCGGGCTTTCCAGATTCCTCCAGAAGGGTCGGGCGGGAAGCCATTCCTCGCTTGGGGCCGCGTACCTCATCCGTTCGTGACGCCACTGGTAGTCGTGATAGATTCCGTGTTGCCCCGGATGCGTCCCGGTGTAGAACGAGGGCCATGGAGATCCCGCGAGGTCCCGGGCCGTGGTCTTCAGCCGAGCCCGGAGGCCGCGGCCGCGGAGGGCCCGGAGGTTGGGGAGCGTTCCATCGTCGATCCAGCGATCGACCAGCCCGGAATCGGCCGCGTCGAGACCGATCATCAGGATGCGTCCTGTCCCGGCCATGGTCCCGGAACATAGGGGGATCGGACCGGGGTGGACACTCACCGTGAGGGTCTGATGGACGTCGCGATCGTCGGTTGCGGATTCGTCCTCGAACGGCACCTGCGCGCCCTCGAGAAGGTCGTAGGAGTCGAAGTGGTCGCGCTCTGCGATCGCGAGCCCGGTCGGGCGCGACAGGCCGCCGATCTCCACCGCATTCGCGAAGCCTTCGAGAGCCTCGACGAGCTCCTGGCTCAGGTCGGCCCGCAGGTCGTGCACGTCCTGACGCCGCCTGCGACCCATGAGGATGTCTCCCGAATGGCGATGGAGGCCGGCGCCCACGTCCTGGTCGAGAAGCCGATGGCGGTGGACGGGGATTCGGCCGACGCCATGATCGAGGCCGCCCGCCGGAACGGCGTGAGCCTCGGCGTGTGCCACAATTTTCTCTTCGAGCCGGCCGTGCTGAAGGCGCGGGACCTCCTGGCCCGAGGGGACGTCGGGCGGATCGTCGGCATCGAGATCTTCTGGAGGGTCCATGACCCCGGCGGCCGCTACCGCGAGACGGAGTGGATCGGTGAGCTCCGCGGCGGCGCCCTTCAGGAGGTCGCGCCCCATCCCGCCTCGCTGCTCTGCGGTCTCATGCGAGAGCCGCGGCTGGTGTCGGCCGTGGCCCTGGGCACCGACGGCACCGCGGCCTTCGATGCCCTCCACGTGCAGATGGCCGACGAAGACGCCTTCGGCACGTTCTCGATCTCGCTGGCGGCGCACCCCCATCAGGTCTGGGTCCGGATCTACGGAACCCGGGAGACCCTGAACCTCGATCTCACGACGAACACGCTGACGAGGCTTCGAGTGGGGGGAACCGGCCGCGCGCGCAAGCTCCTGCGCAACCTCGACCATGCCGCCCAACTGGGTCTCGGAACGGCCACCGGCGCAATGCGATTGGCTTCGGGAAGCATGGTCTTCGGTCACGCCCGGCTGATCCAGGAGTACTACCGCCACCTGGAGGCGGAGCAGGAGCCGCCGGTGACGGGAGAGGACGGCCGGCGAGTCGTCCGGCTGCTGGACGAGATCTGGAGCGCGGTCGGCGTCGCGACGCCGGAGGGCGCGACTTGACCAGCGGCGTGCCAAATGTCCGCGTCGCCTACATAGCCGGCTCCAGCTTCAGCGGCTCGACGCTGCTCGGTCTGATCCTGGGAGGCGCACCGGAGGTCTTCTATTGCGGAGAGATCAACCAGTATCGCCGGGCGGCCTGGCGAAGCCGACCGGTCGCCTGCACGTGCGGCTCGGAGTACGGCGAGTGTCCTGTCTGGAGCCGCGTGTATGCCGATCTGCCGCACGGACGGGACTTGAATCCATCCCCAGGGTTCTCCCGCGCAAATCTGCGGCTTCTGCTTTCGATCCTGCTCCCGGGGCGACGAAGGTCCAGCCCTCGAAAGACGACCGAGTACGGGGCTGTCGTCGAGGCGATCCGGCGACACGCCGCCCCGGTGACGGACGAACCTCTCTGGATCGTGGATTCCTCGAAGACCCTGGAGGCCCTGGACGCCCTCCGGCGTTCGGCCAACGTCGATCTCCGTGTGATCCACCTGGTGCGGGACGGTCGAGGAGTCGCGGCCTCGTGTCGGAAGCGCGGGCGGAGCCCGCTGGCGGCCATGGCCGCCTGGACGCTGGTCAACACCGCGCTGCTCCTCTATACCCGAAGAAATGACATCCCCTGCCTGCGCGTGGATTACCGCTCCTTCTGCGAGAACGGGGACGCCGCCGTGGCGGAGATCCGCCGTTTCCTCGACCTGGAAGGAGCAGCGGGGGATGTTCTGCCGCCCGTCCGCCGCGGATCCTATCATCTGATGCAGGGCAACCGCGAGGTTCGCAAGCTGGCCAGCGGGGAGAGCGAGTTCGAGGGTCTCCGGTATCGCGGAGATGCGACCGGATTGTCTCGACCTCAGCGCGTCGTGGCCGGTCTTGTGATCGGTCCCCTCTATCGATTCCTCTTATCGCGGGGGGAGCTCGCCGGGCAGAAGGTCCCGGTCCGATGAGCGGTCCGGTCCGTTTCGGAATCCTTGGCTGCGGGGGGATCGGACGCTGGCACGGACGGATGATCCGGTCTCTCCCCGGGCTCGAGCTGGCCTGCGTGGCGGACACGGATGAATCGCGCTCGGCTCGGATGGCACGCTCCTTCCGGGTGGCGACCCGCTCACCGGAGGAGCTGCTCGAGGGCCGCGACGTCGAGGTCGTGTGCGTCTGCACGCCTCCATCGACCCACGCACCGCTGATCGAGGCCGCGGCGCGCCACGCCAAGCACGTTCTCGTCGAGAAGCCCATGACGCTCGATCTGGCGGAAGCGGACCGGGTGATCTCGCTCTGCGAACGGCGCGGCGTCCTGCTCGGGGTCGTGCACCAGCATCGGGCGCGCTCGGCCACGCGCGCGCTGCGGGCGCTGATCGCGGGCGGCGCTCTGGGGAAGCTCCGGATGGCGTCGGTGATCCATACGTGGCGCCGCGCCGCTCCCGATGCGGGACCCGATTCCTGGCGCGGGGTCGTCGAGATGGGTGGTGGCGTGCTCCTCGACCAGGCCGTGCACGCCATCGACCTGCTGGTGTGGTTCCTGGGTCGGCCGCTGTGGGCGTCCGGATCGACGGCCGCCCGGGACGATGGCCCCGCAGGGGAGGACACGGTGGTGGCCGCGCTCGGATTCGACGGCGGCGCGCTGGCGACCCTGGCGACCAGCCAGGCCACCAACCGGCGCCGGGACGACATCGCCATCGAGGTGGCGGGGTCGCTCGGATGGTTCCGGCTCGAGATCCGCGATTACGACCACGCCGAAATCACCGGCCTCGAGCTCGCTCGATCGGAGGCGCGCCGCGCCGAGGCCCTTTCCAGCGCTGCCATCGAGTCGCTGATCCGGGGCCAGGACGGAAGCTGGCGCCGGGGGCCCAGGTCCCTCCCCTGGCGGGGGCTGTCCTTGTTCGCCGGAAAGGAGCGCGGCGCACACCCCTTCCGGAGCGTGCGCGGCCTGGCACGGCGAAGGGCAGACATCGTGGCCCAGCGCGAAACCCGCGAGCCCCAGGGGCACGCGGCGATTCTGGCGGCGATGGCCGAGGCCGTACGAGGTCGGGGTCACCCGATCGTGTCGGGCCGGGACGCGCGCTGGTCGATCGCGGCGATCGACGCGCTTCGGCGCTCCCGCATCGAAGCCGGCCGGCAGATCGATCTTGACTCGGTGGCGATCTCTTGAAGGTTCTCCACCTGATCGACCATCTGGGAGCGGGCGGCGCCCAGACTCAGCTGGTCGACTTCCTGGAGGCCCGTGACAGCGCGATCGACCCCGAGGTGATCGCCCTGACGCCGCGGGTCCTGCCTTCCCTGGTCGAGCGGCTCGAGGCGGTCGGCGTGCCGTGGCGCGCCCTGGCGCTCGGCCGGCGCGACCCCCGCGGCTTCGCGAGGCTGAGGGAGCAGATCCGCGACCTGGGGCCCGACCTTCTCCACACGCGGCTCGACGTGAGCAATACGGTCGGGGTGGCCGCGGCGGCCTCGCTGGGAGCGGCCCGCCCGCTGGTGGTCCGGACGTTCGATATCGATCCGGTCCAGCATTACGGTCCGGTCGCGCGCTTCGTCATCACTCGACTCGCCCCTCGCGTGGACGCCGAGATCGCGGTCTCGGCGAGCGTGGGTCGCTCGATGGCGCGCTCGTTCGGAGAGCGGATGCGGCGCATCGAGGTGGTCCCGCCGGGTCTCGACCTGGAGCGGTTCGATCGGTCCCGGGCGGATGTCGCCCGGAGGGCGGTCCTGCGATCCGGCGCGACAAGGGTCATCGGCACGGTCGCGCGTCTGGCGGAGCAGAAGAACCTGTCGGTCCTGCTCGACGCGCTTCCCGCACTGAGAGCGGAGATGCCGGGGCTGCGCCTGCTGGTGGCCGGCGACGGCCCGCTTCGCTGTCGTCTCGAGAGGCAGGCCGCCCGGCTCGGGGTCAGCGAGTGGGTCTCGTTTCTGGGCCACCAGGAGGATGTCGTGTCGGTCTATGCGGCGATGGACGTCTTCGTGCTGCCGTCCCGGCACGAGGGGTTCGGGGTCGCGTTCCTCGAGGCGATGTCGATGGGCGTCCCGGCGGTGGGAACGCGGGTGGTCGGGAGCGTGGACGCGGTTCGGGACGGAGAGACGGGCCTGCTCGTCCCGCCCGGGGACGCGCGGGCGCTGGCCGGCGCGATCCTGCGGCTCCTCGCCGACGACGGGCTCGCCCGGAGGCTGACCGGGAACGCCGCGGAGTGGGTCCGGGATCGTGGATCTCGGACGACGATGGCGGCCGACGTGGAGCGGCTCTACCGCGATCTCCGCTCCGCTCCAGCCGGTCGCTAGCCGCGCGCCGATGTCGCGACGCGTCTTTCTCCTCGAGTTCAGCGGTCCGACCCTCGAGATCCTGTCCCGCTACCGGGATCGCCTGCCCGCGCTTCGTGAGCTGAGCCGGGGAGCGCGCGCGCGCCTGATCGGTCCCCTTCAGCCCTCGGCCACGACTTCGTTCGCGACGCTGCTGACCGGACGCGATCCGGGTGCGACCGGAGCCTTCGACTCGCTCCGTTTTCCGGCCGGGGGCTACGACCGAATCCCCTTCGATCCCGGCGCGATCGTGGATCGGACCCTGTTTCGCCACCTGTCCGATGCGGGCCGGCGTGTGGGTCTCTTGAACGTCCCCCTTCTGGATCCGGTTCCGGCGCTGAACGGCTTCGCCGTCGCCGGAGGGGACCGCGTGAACGAGCGCTTCGCGTATCCCGTGGAGGTGGGAGAGACGCTGCTGATGGAGGGCTATCGCGTGCCGTTCGGCGCCTCCTACTACCCTGGCCGGGAGATGGCCTTCTACCGGCACGCGGTCGAGGTTCTGTCCATGCGGCGCCGCGCCCTGCGCGCGCTCTTCGGCGGCCGGCCATGGGATTTCGGCATGCTGAGCCTCTTCGTGGTGGGAGAGGTCCTGCACGCTTTCTGGAGGTTCTACGATCCTCGACATCCGAGGCACCGCCCTCTCTCGGACGTCTTCGGCGACCGGGATCCGCTGCTCGAGCTTCTCATCGGCATCGACGGGATGCTCGCGGAGGTGGTGGAGCTGACCGGTCCGGAAGGCCTCGTGATCGCGATGGGTGCGTGGGGGCACGGCCTCGAGGCCTGGCGTGTGCACCTGAACACCGTCCTTCACCGCGAGGGCCTGCTGGCGTTCAGGAAGACGGCCCAGAGCCGGCTGAAGCGCTCGCTGTTCCGGGTCGGCGTGGCCTCCGACGGCGCCGAGCGCTGGGCGCATCGGCTGAACGTCTATCGCAAGCTTCACTACGGGATGTCCCGTGGCAGCCGGGCGCGGGTCGCGGCGAGCGCGTTCCTCTCGCACGACGACGTCGACTGGTCGCGGACGAAGGCCGTGGCGCTGGGGTACCTAGGCCAGATCCATCTCAACATCCGTGGACACCGGCCGCTGGGGGTGATCCCGGCGGAGGATTACGCGTCCTTCCGCGACGATCTGGCCACGCGGCTGGAAGGGCTTCGCGACCCGGGCTCGGGAGGTCCCGTGGTGGAAAGGGTGTGGACGAAGGAGGAGCTGTACCGGGGTCCCGAGTCGACCCACGCGCCGGACCTCGTCGTCCAATGCCGGGAGGGCTACGCAGCCAACTCGGGCTTCGAAGGCCGGGGCCGGATCGTGACGCCGAGCCCTCCCGGCCACTCGAGCGACCACCAGCCCGTGGGCTTCTTTCTGGCGGGGGGGTCCGGGATCCGCTCGACCAGGATGGAGGGACGGCTCGCGGACGTCGCGCCCACCGTCCTGCAGGCCCTCGGCGTGAAGCCGCCCGCGGACGGCGACGGGCGGGTGCTGCCGATCTTCACCTAGTGTGGTGTCGCACTAGCGCGGCGTGTCACGAACTAGAACGGATAGAACGCGTAGAACAGCGCCGAGATGCCACCCAGCACCCACATCCCCGGTTTCACCTCGGAGGCCCGGCCGGTGACGGTCTTCAGGACGACATGGCTCAGGAATCCCGCCGTGATGCCGATCCCCAGGTCGTAGGTGAAGCTCATGAGGGCGATGGTGAGGAAGGCCGGCACCAGCTCGACCGGATCGTCGAAGGGAAGCCCCGCCACCGGCTCCAGCATCAGCATGCCGACCATGACCAGGGCCGGTCCGTAGGCCACCGCCGGGACGGCCGAGAGGAGCGGCGCGAAAAAGAGGGCCGCCAGGAACCAGAGCGCCGTGACCACGGCCGTCCATCCCGTCCGCCCGCCGGTCTCGATTCCGGCTGCCGACTCGATGTACGTCCCCGTCGTCGTTGTTCCCAGGAGCGCTCCCGCGACGGTGGCCAGCGCGTCGCACTGGAGGACACGCTCCATGCCCGGGAGGTGGCCCTCCTCGTCGAGGAGGTCCGCCTTCCAGGCCAGGCCGAGAACGGACCCGATCGTGTCGACCAGGTCGAGCACGAAGACCGTCAGGATGACGGACAGGAAGCCCCAGGTCAGCGCGGCGCCGATGTCGAGAGCCAGGAAAGTGGGACCGAGGTCGGGAGGTGGGCTGAGGATCCCCTCGGGCAGCGGCGAGAGGCCGAGGAGCATGGCGGTCGCCGCGGTGGCCAGGATGGCCAGCAGGATGGCCCCGGGGACGCGCAGCAGGTGGAGCAGAACCATGAGCGCGAAGCCGCCGACGGCGACCATCACGGCCGGGTCGCGGAGATCCCCGACGCGGACGGGAACGTCCCCCGCTCCCTGCGCCACGATCCCCATCGTGGTCAGCCCGATGAAGGCCAGGAAAAGGCCGATCCCGACCGCGAACGAGCGCTTGAGGCTGTCGGGAATCGACTCTGCCAGCCACTGCCGTGTCTTCCAGAGCGACAGCAGCAGGAACAGCGAGCCGCCGATGAAGATGGCCCCCAGCGCGGTCTGCCAGGAGTAGCCCAGCGTGCCGACCACCGTGTAGGCGACGAACGCGTTCTGGCCCATGTAGGGAGCGACCGCGAACGGGCGGCGCGCCCAGACCCCCATCAGCAGGCTGCCAAAGGCGGCGCTCAGGATGGTGGCCACCATCGACGGCCCGAAGGGGATCCCGGCCGCCTCCAGGATCTTGGGATTGACGACGATGATGTAGGCCATCGTCGCGAACGTCGTCGTGCCCGCCAGCGCCTCGCGACGCCACGTGGTCCAGCGCTCCATGCCCGCCTCCTCTCTATCGCCGCGGCGACCTGGGGTTCCGTCCCGGCCGGATCGCCGCTGCGATCTGCCGGGAGCCCCTTATATTGGGGCCGTCGCAATCCACCCGAAAGGAGGCACGACTTGCACGATCAGCCCAGTTCGTCGGACACCGCGGGCATGGACCCCCGCCTGGCGGGGCTCCTGTCGTACCTGGTTCCGCCCATCACCGGCATCATCTTCTTCCTGATCGAGAAGCGTGACGAGGTCGTGCGCTGGCACGCCGCGCAGTCGATCGTGTTCGGAATCGTCTGGATCGCGGTCTGGATCCTGTTCACGATCTTGTCGACGGTTCTTTCCACCGTGATCCCGTTCCTGGGTTGGATCTTCGGCTTCCTGATGTGGGTCGTCCTGGCGCTGGGCGGGCTCATCCTGTGGGTCGTCTGCCTGATCAAGGGCTACTCGGGCCAGAAGTGGCGGATGCCGGTTCTCGCGCCCTATGCCGACAAGATCTACGCGTCGGGCGGCACTCCGGGAGGCTCTTCGGTCTGACCGCCAACGTCCTGCACCCGTGGCACTCCGTCGACCCGGCGTTCGACGGGAAGACGGTGACCGCGGTCGTCGAGATCCCGCAGGGAGGCAACCAGAAGTACGAGGTCGACAAGCCGACCGGGCTGCTGCGGCTCTCGAGGGTGCTGTTCTCGGCCTTCGAGTACCCGTTCAACTACGGCTTCATACCGCAGACCCTGGCCCTCGACGACGACCCGCTGGACATCCTCGTGGTCGGCCTCCCGGCGGAGTCCCTGTCTCTCCTCACCGCGCGCCCGGTGGGCATGCTGCGCATGCTGGACGAGGGGGAGACCGACGACAAGATCCTGGCCGCGCCGGCTCACGATCCCCGCTACGACGAGATCGAGGACCTGGAGGACATGGCGGAGCACAGCCTGAAGGAGCTGCACCACTTCTTCACCCACTACAAGGAGCTGGAGGAGAAGAAGACCCTGGTGACGGAGTGGCTCGGCCGCCGGGAGGCATGCCGGGAGATCCAGGCCAGCCTGGATCGGTACGGCTCGAAGTTTGGCCCTGCGGGGACGCCGGGCTGAGGACGGGGCCGTGTTGCGAGTCTCGGCCTCCCGCTTCGAGCGTCTGGTGCAGCGGGCGCTGAACCGCCTGCCTCCTGAGTTCCAGGACCATCTCGAGAACGTCAGCGTGGTGATCGCCGAGGCGCCCGATCGCGAGCTCCTCGAATCGATGGGCTTCGATCCCGAGGATCCCGAGGACACGTTGTTCGGCCTCTACGAAGGCGTCCCGCTGACCGAGCGCCGCCACGACGATGTCCTGCTGCCCGACCAGATCACGATCTTCCGGCGCCCGCTCCTCGAGTGGGCCGACAGCGAGGAGGAGATCGTCGACGAGGTGCGGATCACGGTCCTCCACGAGATCGGCCACTTCTTCGGGCTCGACGAGGACCGGCTCGACGAGCTGGGGTACGGATGAGACGGATCGATCCTCCGGTCCTGCTCGTCCTCTCTTTCGCGGGCCTCATCCTGGTCGGGACCGTTCTGCTGAGGCTGCCCGTCTCTTGGGGAGCGGGACGCGAGATCGGCGCGCTGGACGCCCTCTTTACGGCCACCTCCGCGGTCTGCGTGACCGGCCTGATCACCGTCGACACCGCGCGCGCCTGGTCGCCCTTCGGGCAGGGCGTGATCCTCAGCCTGATCCAGCTCGGCGGGCTCGGCATCCTGACCTTTTCGACCTTCTTCATGCTCCTCCTCGGGCGCTCGGTGAGCCTCACTCAGCGCAACGTCATGACCCGCTCGCACGGACGACTCACGCATCTGAAGCCGAGCGGTCTGGTCGTCCGGATCGTCACCTACGCGCTGTCCATCGAGGCCGCCGGTGCGATCCTGCTTTCGGTTGCCTTCGCGCGCGATGCCGGGCTCGCGAGCGGGGTCTGGCAAGGCGTCTTCCACGCGGTCTCGGCGTTCTGCAATGCCGGCTTCTCGCTCTTCTCGCGGAACCTCGAGGGGTACGCCGCGTCCTGGATCGTGAACCTGACGATCATGGGGCTCATCGTTCTGGGGGGCCTCGGGTTCGTGGTCATCACCGATCTCGAGTCGCGCGGCCGGCGCGCCCACCGGCGCCTGTCCCTGCACAGCAAGGTGGTCCTGGCGACCACGGGCGTCCTCATCGCCGGCGCAGCGGCCTGCTTCTTCTTCTTCGAGCACAACAACGTCCTCGAGGGCCGGCCGTGGGACGAGACCCTGCTGATCTCGCTGTTCCAGGCGGTCACGCCCCGCACGGCGGGCTACAACACGGTGCCCTACGATCAGCTCACCAATTCGGCCCTCATGATGACCATCATTCTCATGTTCATCGGCGGCTCACCGGGTTCGACCGCGGGAGGGATCAAGACCAGCACCGCCGCCATCCTGTTCGGGATCCTGATCTCGAGGGCGCGAGGAATGCGCCACGCGACCCTCTTCCGGCGGACCGTCCCGGAGCGGATCGTCGGCGAGGCCATCGCTATCGTGCTCCTCTCGATGGCCGTCGTGATGGGGGTGACGTTCGTCCTGCAGTGGACCGAGCTCCACGACCTGGCCCATCCCGGGGTGCGCGGTGACTTTCTGTCGCTCAACTTCGAGGCGGTGTCGGCGTTCGGCACGGTCGGGCTGTCGATGGGCGAAACGCCGGGGCTCAGGCCTTCGAGCAAGCTGGTGATCATCCTGCTCATGTTCATCGGGCGGCTCGGGCCGCTCACGCTGGCCGTGGCCCTCGGCCGCCGCCGGCGGGTCGAGTACCAGTACGCCGAGGAGGAGGTGCTGGTCGGGTAATGCGCGTCGTGATCATGGGGATCGGGAACTTCGGCCATCATTTCGCGCGCCGGCTGAGCGCGCAGAAGATCGAGATCCTGGCGATCGACATCCACAAGCCGGCTGTGGACGAGGTGGCCGGGTTCGTCACTCACGCCGTGGTGGGCGACGTCACCAACCGGGAGCTCCTCGAGGAGCTGGACGTGGGCTCGGCCGACTACGTGATCATCTCGCTGGGCGACGAGCACATGGATCCGTCGATCCTGGCCACCCTCCACAGCCGCTCGCTGGGGGCGAAGAACGTCTACGCCAAGGCGATCTCCGACGACCACGCGCGAATCCTCGAGCTGATCGGCGCCACGCGGATCATCCACCCCGAGCGGGAGGTCGCCGAGTCGCTGGCCGAAGCGCTCGGGAAGCCCAACGTCCTCGATTTCATCCCGCTCGGAGAGGAGTACTCGATCGTCGAGTTCGAGCCGCCCTCGGAGTACGTGGGGAAGTCGCTGGCCGAGCTCGATCTACGGCACCGCTACGGCGTGACCGTGATCGGGGTCAAGGAATATTTCACCGGCTCGCGGCGCATGAATCCCGGCCCGGACCTGGTGGTCCAGGACGACGTCTCGCTGCTGATCATGGGCCGGGACGATCAGGTGAAGCGGCTTCAGAAGGACGTGCGCTGACCGCATCGGGCTGGGTGGCCAGGAGGTGCCGGCGGGTCGTCGCCACCGGGATGACCGGGTGGCCCAGCAGCTCCTCGAGCCGGTCACGACGGTCACGCGGCAGGTAGAAGAGCGCCCCCCGGTCGTCCGCGAACCTGGCCACCTCGCGCTCGTCGGTGAAGACGTACTTCCGCCACGTCTCTCCGTTCTCGAAGCGCGTCTCCCGGCCCTCTTCGGTCACCGTGACGATCCGCTCGTCCAGGTAGAAAGGGAACGCGCGCGGCCAGTCGTGGAAGGCGACGATGGGCGCCCCGGGGAGGTGGGTTCGCTGGGCAGCCAGGGCGAGCGGGCGCGAGATCTTGAACCAGCTTTCCACGGCCGGCCTCCCGAGGACGGTGAAGCCGGCCGCGTAGAGCCCCAGGAGCGGGATCACGAGCCCGGCGAACGCCAGATCGAAGCGCCGGCTTCCGGCGGCGAGCCAGGCGGCGATCCCGCCCAGGACGAAGGCCGGTCCCAGGGTCGGTCCCAGCGCGAGGAGCGGGGGCGGGGCTTCGACCATGAACGTGGCGACCCAAAGGCCCGTCCCGAACGCCGCCGTGAGCCCTGCGAGCAGGCGCGTCGTGCCGGTCGCCCGGTGACGCTCGGCCGTTCCCGCCCACCACGCGCCGGCCGCCATGGCGAGGGGCGGCAGCAGGGGAAGCAGGTAGTTGGCGCGCTTGGTCGGAAAGAGCGAGAAGGCGACCAGCGGGACGACCACCCACGCAATCCCATAGGGGCGCTGGCGGCGGCGGTGCCAGAGGTCGAGCGCGGCCGGCACCGTCCACAGCCAGCCCGCCCAGGCGAGCACGCCGAGGAGGAACCACCACGGCTCGACCTCGCCTTCGAAGGGCTCGAGGACGCGCACCGCGGTCTGGCGCCCCAGCCAGAAGTCGACAAGGCCCGGATGGCGACCGATCTGGACGAGGTACCAGGGGAGAGCTACGGCCAGGCCGATGAGGATGCCCACGGGGTCGAGCAGCCGGCGCAGGCGGGACCAGTGGCCCGACCAGGCCGTCCAGGCGAGGGCCGGGACCGCGGTCCAGAGGAGCACGACGTGGCCCTTGGCCAGAAACCCGGCCCCCACCGCCGCCCAAGCCGCCACCCTCCAAGCCCGCGACCCGCCGCGTTGCGTCCCGCGTCGCGCCGCGTCGGCGGCCACCAGAACGCACAGCGCGAGATACAGGTCGGTCGTCAGGCTGCGCGAGAGCGCGAAGAAGAGCGGGGCGCTGAGGAGCGAGAGGAAGGCGGCCACGCCCGCGGCCCGCCCTCCGGTCTCCACCGACCAGCGGTAGACGACGGCGAGGATCGCGAGCGCCGCCGCTACCAGCCCGATCCGAGCTCCCGGCTCGTTCACTCCGAGCACCGCCATCCCGGCGGCGCTGGCCCAGTAGGCCAGGGGCGGCTTCTCGAAGTGGGCGATGAAGTTCAGGCGCGGGGTCAGCCAGTCCCCGCTCCGCACCATCCGGGCGGCGACCTCGGCATACCGCGCCTCGGTCGATTCCCAGAGGCCATAGCCGCCCAGGTTCCAGAGGAGGAGGGTCGCGGCGAGGACGGATAGCGGCACGATCGGCCGCCGCGCGAGGGCTTTCGGGAGCCAGCGTTCGGCCGGCCGCGCGGCGTCGCTCACCGCCCGGTCTCGTCCTCGCGCCGCAGGAGCACCAGGTTGCGGAGGTAGACGAACAACCCGACCGACTGTCCCAGGATGAAGACCGGATCCCGACGCCAGAGGGAGTAGGACAGGAGGGTCAGTCCGCCCGCGATCGACAGGTACCAGAACGCCCGCGGCACCACGCTCCGTCCCCGGCGTTCGCTGGCGAGCCACTGGACGAGAAACCGGCTGAAGAAGCACGCCTGCCCCGCCAGGCCGACTCCGACCCAAGTCTGCTCCGGCGTCACCGGATGGCCTCCTTTCGGTTTTTTCGTCCTCGGGCTCCCTCCGACCCGCCGAACGTGTTCGGCAGGGAACCCTCAACATCGGACAAGAGCGGTGACGATACCCCCCGATTGACCACGATCGGGTTGATTACTATAATTGACCACCCCTGGTCATGCTCGTGGCCAGGGGGTCGTTCTTCGCGAAACGGCGAACGTTCTGGAAGGAGCGCAGAGTGCCGGAGACACAAAAGTTGAAGGACAAGGACAAGGAGCCCGTCTTCCTGCGCATCGGGGATGCCGCCCGTCTTCTCGGCGTCTCGATCAGCACCCTGCGGCGGCTCGAGAAGAACGGCCGTCTCGGGGAGTACGGTGTGCGCGTGTACTATACGCCGACCCGTCGGCGGCGCTACAAGAAGAGCGAGATCGTCGAGGCCCTGGAGCGCTCCGCCCACGGCTGAGCGGCCCCCGG
>JBOHRQ010000036.1:0-22496 GCA_050732875.1 Gemmatimonadota bacterium
AAGGGTCGACCTCCGCGTCGCGGCGCTTCAGCCCGGCGCGGCCGACCTCGAAGGTCCAGGCCAGGAAGACCACGACCGGAAGCCCGAGGACCGCGACCAGCACGACGCCGCGCGCGATCCAGGCGGCTGCGGCCACGACGAGGTAGACCGCCGCGGCCGCGTAGACGCGCCGGCGGACGAGCTCGCCGTGCAGCGCGCGCCACCACGACCGCGCCGTCTCCTCGACCGCCGCCATCTCCTCCGCGCCGGCCCGGACCACGACGGAGAAGACCGATACCGGGATATCCGAGTCCGGGATCTTCCGTTCGCCGAGCGGGACGAAGCGGAACTCGGGACGCTGGTGGAGCTGTCGCCGGACATCCTCGCTCACCAGAATCTGACCGGGTCCCGCCAGGTCCTGCAGGCGCGAGGCCAGGTTCAGGCCTTCGCCGTAGATGTCGCCATCGGGTGCGGTGGCGATCTCTCCGACGTGGAGGCCGACGTGAAGGCGAGGCGGTTCGAGATCGAGCTCGAGAGCGGTCGCGCGGGCGCGGAACGTGGATTCCAGGGAGCAGGCGGCCAGCACGGCGGACTCCGTGCTGGGGAATTCGGCCATCCCGCCGTCGCCCATGAACTTGACGATCCGCCCGTTGTGCCGGCGGACGACATCGCGACACGTCCTCTGGAACACGGTGACGAGCTGGAGAGCATCGTTTTCGTTGCGGGACGAGAGTCGGCCATAGCCGACGATGTCGGCGAACCACACCGCCGCGAGTCTGTGCGGCAGGGTCGCCCGGTGGGGCATGGCGTCCTCTCCGAGTGGGCCTGGCTTCCGATTCCAGTATACCGCGGGGTTCGCTGCCCGCAAGAGATCCAAACGAAAGCGGGCCCCTCCCGGGTTACTCCGGGAAAGGCCCGCTCTTCCTCAGGCGGGCAGTGCGGGGCCCGAACCTACGCCCCGAACGACTCCCCGCAGCCGCAGGTCGACTTGGCGTTCGGGTTGCCGATCTTGAAGCCGGCCCCGTTCAGCCCATCGACGAAATCGACCTGTGCGCCCATCAGGTACGGCGCACTGAACTTGTCGATCAGGAAGTCGACGCCGTCGATCGATTGCACGGTGTCCCCCTCCTTGTGGTCGTCGAAGCCGAGCGCATACGAGAATCCGTGGCAGCCACCCCCCACGACCCGAACCCTCAGACCCTTGTCCTGCAGGTCCTCCCGGTCGCGGAGCTCGCGGATCTTGGTGGTCGCCATGGTGGTCGCGCTGACGATCTGTTCCTGGTTCGCCGCGGCGTCGGTCATGGTGGCCTCGGGCATTGCGTATCCTCCGATTCTGAAAGCCGTCATGGGTCGCTCGCGCGGGCGCGATCGACCACATCAAACGCTAAGGGAAAGAGGGCCGAGCGTCAACCGCGGGAGCGCGGCCAAGCGCGCGAAGCTGCAAGGGCCACGCCCCCGCGGGGAGACCTCGACGGCCGCGGCACAGGCGGCCGGCGGCGCCTTCCATCCACACTCCATCCCCAACGCAGGCACACGGTTATCCCCCTTCCGGACCCCGGTTTTCCCCACCCTGTCCACCACATATGGGGCTCGACAGGTCCCTGAACACTGCATATTGTGCCTTCCATCTTGACAGATGGCCGTTCGGCAGTTTACACTGGTTTTGCCTCGTCCCGAAACACTGAATTCGAGCGAGCGGGTCGTTCGGTGCCATCCGCTCGGGTCTGCCCGAATCACCGCGACTCTCGAGAGTTCCCCTCTGACGCGGCCAGCCCAGGCTCGTCGCGACAGGAAGGATTCGCCATGGCCGAAACCTCCGCCGATCGCTACCTGTCCTTCCTCACCGAGCCCGACGCCGCCGAGATCCTCGAGCGGGCGAAGAAGACCGAGACCTACTACCCCGACACCCTGGCGGCGGACGTCCTCCGCAGCAAGTACCTCGCCCCCGGCGAGGAAGGTCCGCTGGAGCTCTGGGAGCGGGTCGCCAGGGCGCTGGCCTCGGTGGAGGAGGATCGGGAGTACTGGTTCGAGGAGTTCTTCGGCATCCTGTTCGACTTCAAGTTCGTTCCGGGCGGACGGGTCATGCACGGCGCCGGCCGGGACGAAGCGCGCCGGAAGCCCACGCTCTCCAACTGCTACGTGATCCCGATCGCCGAGGACAGCCTCGAGGGGATCTATCGGTGCCTGTTCGAGAGCGCGATGGTGTACCGGACCGGCGGCGGGGTCGGGACCGACCTTTCGATCCTCCGGCCCAAGGGCGCGCCGGTGGACGCGACCGTCCAGGGGTCACCCGGCTCGACGTCGTTCATGAACCTCCTCTCCGAAAGCACCAACACGGTGAGCCAGGCCGGACGGCGGGGGGCGCTGATGCTCACCATGCGGGTCGACCATCCCGACATCGAGGACTTCATCACCATCAAGAACGACCGCACCCGACGGAAGGTCCAGTACGCGAACATCTCCTGCCTGATCACGCACGAGTTCATGCGGGCGGTCGAGGAGGACACCGACTTCGACCTCCGCTGGGGCGGGCGCACGTTCAGGACCGTCCGGGCGCGCGACCTGTGGCGGAAGATCATCGAGAACGCGCACGCCTCGGCCGAGCCCGGCATCATCTTCTGGGACACCATGCGCGAGTATCACAACGTCGAGTACGCGCATCCGATCGTTTCGACCAATCCGTGCGTGACGGGGGATACCCTGGTCTACACATCGGAGGGGCTGTGCCCAATCGCCGAGTTGGCGGAAAGGGGAGAGGGCAGAACCGTCGCTCTGGACACGCGCTTCGGCGCGGGCAAGTGGGGTCCCGCGGAAACCCCCTTCCGTTCGGGTGTCAAGCCCGTCTTCCGGCTCATGACAAAGGAAGGCTTCGAGGTCCGGGTCACGGAGGATCATCGCCTCATGACGACGCGCGGTTGGGTCGCTGCAGCCATGCTCTGCGCGGGAGACCGGATCCATCTGCTGAATCACAAGGGTGGCTTTGGTAGTGAGGGAACCGCGGGAGAGGGTCGTGTTCTAGGCTGGCTGATCGCCGATGGGCACATCACGGGCGAGTCGCCCCGGCGAAAGGCCGTCCTCGGTTTCTGGGGCGAGGATAGAGAGCTGGCGCCGACCTTCGCTTATGACGTCAATGAACTTATCGGGCAGAATCCTTCGCACGGCCGCTATAAGATCGGAGTCGTCGAAGTCGAGAGCCGCCGCCTCGCCATGGTGAGCTCGACCCGGTTGAGCGAACACGTGGCGCGCGAATACGGAGTGACGGCCGAAACCAAGACGGCCGGGCTACCGCTCAAAGCGTTCGGGGCTTCAGAAGACTTCCAGCGCGGGGTCCTCCAAAGTCTCTTCACCGCCGACGGACACGTCAGCGGCAAGCCCGACAAAGGCGTATCGGTCCGTTTGACCTCGATCTCGCTCCCGCTTCTCAGGGACGTTCAGCGGATGCTCCTCAATTTCGGGATCGTTTCCCGGATCTACGCGAATCGCACGCCAGCGCGGAGCAAGGCGTTCAAGGGCAAAGAGTACGACTGTGCCCCGGTCCACGACCTGGTCATCGCCCGCGAGAACCTGCTCCAGTTCGCCAAGGAGATCGACTTCCTGACGACCAGTAAGCGGCACAGGCTCCGCGGGCTTCTGGCTGCGTACGGCCGGCGCGGACCCTATCGGGAGACGTTCACGGCGCGGTTCGAGGCCCTCGTCCCGGACGGTGAGGAGCTTGTCTATGACCTTAGCGAGCCCGTGACCAACTCCTTTATTGCCAATGGGTTATGCGTTCACAACTGCGGCGAGCAGGCATTAGCCTCCTACACCGCCTGCAACCTCGGGAACATCAATCTTTCGCGCTTCGTCGACGAGGACGGCGACTTCGATTTCGACGAGCTGTCGGAGGTCACGCGCACAGCAACCCGCTTCCTGGACGACGTCATCGACTACAACATGGAGAGCCACGCCCTGCCCAAGATCCGGGAGGCCGTCGCCGCCGACCGACGGGTGGGCCTGGGGATCACGGGACTCGCCGACGCGCTCGTCCGGATGGGCGTCAAGTACGACACCGATCAGGCTCTCGGGGTGGTCGACCGGATCATGGAGACGATCTGCCGGGCGGCCTACCAGACGTCGATCGACCTGGCGCGCGAGAAGGGGCCGTTCCCGCTCTACGACTGGGAGGGGATTTCGCAATCGAAGTTCATCCAGGCGCTGCCGGAGGACCTGCGGGACCAGATCCGCCAGTTCGGACTCCGGAACTCGACCGTGATCACGGCGCCCCCCGTCGGCACGGGCTCCATCGTCGCCCAGTCCTCGAGCGGGATCGAGCCCATCTTCTGCACCTCCTACAGGCGCCGCGTCAAGCAGGACGACGGGGAGACGTTCAGCGAGTACAAGGTCTATCACCCGCTGGTCCAGGATCTCTTCGGCGACGACGAGGAGCTGCCCGACTACGTCGTGACCTCGCACGAGATCGATCCCTACTTCCGGGTCCGCATGCAGGGGACGATCCAGCGCTGGGTCGACTCCTCGATCTCCTCGACCGTGAACCTGCCGAACGATGTCTCGATCGAGACCGTGGCCGACATCTACATGACGGCCTACAAGGCGGGGCTAAAGGGGATCACCGTCTACCGCGAGGGGAGCCGCGAGGGAATCCTCGTGACCGACAAGAGCGCGGCTCACAAGAGTGCTGCCAACGGGGGGGCGCCGTCCGAGGCGGAGGCCGAGCCGACGCCCAGGGACCAGGCCACGGTCGCCCCCCGCTTGAAGCCACGCCCGCGGCCCGCGATCACCAGCGGCGTCACGGAGCGGATCCGGACCGGCGAGGGAAACCTCTACATCACGATCAACGAGGACGCGGAGGGGCTCTCCGAGGTCTTCGCCTCGCTCGGCAAGGCGGGCGGCAGCGCGGCCGCCCAGTCCGAGGCGATGTGCCGGCTGATCTCGCTGTGCCTGCGCTCGGGGCTCGATCCGGCGACGATCGTCAAGCAGCTCAAGGGAATCAGCGGGCCCAACCCGGTCTGGGACAACGGCGAGCTGATCCTCTCGGCGCCGGACGCGATCGGCCGGGCGCTGGAGCGCTACCTCGAGCGGACCGGCAGGACCGCCACCGATCCGGCGCGCGGCGCGACCCCCGTCGAGGCCGTCACCCGGGCCGCCGCCGAGAGCGAGTCGTTCCAGGGGCCGGGCGCCATGCCGGCCCGCCCGATGTCGTCGTGCCCGGACTGCGGCAGCCCGGTGGCGCACGAGAACGCGTGCCTGGTCTGCAAGCACTGCGGCTGGAGCCGGTGCTGAGGATCTGAACGCGGCGCCCGGATTCTCCCCGGGCGCGCGATGAACAGAGGGGGCGATTTGGATGGGGTCGCCCTCCTCGAGCGGGGCCGAGCGGAGAAGTCGACCGGTTCGGCCTCGCTCTCTTTTTGCCTCGTTCACAGACTTGCGGAGTCCCGCTTCGCCAACCGCCATGAACCATACGGCACGGGAATTGCGCTATTAAAAGTATAGAGAGAGGATGGTCCCCCGAATGAGACGACACCCCCGCGACGGCCAGGAGGCCGACCGGCAGAGCCGCATGAACCAGGAGCTCAAGCGCACCCGCTGGAGCCGCTTCTCGATCCGGCTCCACGTCCCTGCCGGGATGGGGGTCTTCCTCCTCGCCGCCAGCGACGGCGACGATCCGCAGCCCGTTCTGCTGGTGGGAAGCGCGCGGAACCTGCGGCAGAAGCTGCTTCAGCTTTTCGAGCTCGAAGAGCTCAGAAATCTGAGCGCCCAGGCCGTCCACTGGGTTTCCGACCTCACCATGGAGCAGGCGCGTCTGGCCGAGCGCCAACTCATCCGGCGCTACGATCCGCCCCTCAACCTCTCCGAGCGCTCTCGCTACATGGACATCCTGGCCGGCTGACGGCCGACCCGCAGCTGACGTCCGCCAAGCCAAAACCCACTATGAGTTGATCCACGGCCCCGCATCGCGATAATGTCGTGACATGCGACGGCACCGGCTTCGTCATTTCTCGTTGCTCGTGATAGCACTCCCCTTGGCTTTCGGATGTGACTCGTTCACAGGTCCCTTGCCGTGCACGTCCATCCCGATTCCCGGGGTCAGGATCGCGGTGACCGACTCCCAAACCGGAACTCCGCTGATAGAGGGCCTCGTCGGGATCGCCAGTGAGGGAGCGTTTGTGGACACCTTGTTCCAGCTCCAGAATCAGCTCTATGGGGCCTTCGAACGACCGGGAGTGTACCTCCTTACGGTGGAAAAGCGGGGATTCGTCACCTGGCGACGGGAGGATGTCCGGGTCGAGGAGGACGTTTGCCACGTGATCACGCGAAGCTTCGATGCGCGTCTCTCTCCCGAGGCCGAGTAGCCATGGAGGTCAACCTCGCCGTCTGCTGCGACGCGGCCAACGTGAGCCGCGAGGGCAAGCTGAACCTCCTCGGAATCTTCAACTCGATCCACGCGACCCAGTTCCCCTGCACGCACCCGCACCTGACCCTGGTCCTGCGGGTCGAGGCGCGCATCGGGGAGGAGGGCTCGCACCCGATCGAGATCAAGCTCGCCGACGAGGACGGTCAGGAGATCTTCAAGCTGACCGGCCAGCTCGCGCTTCAGGGAGCCCGCCCGGGACGTCCGATGACGGCGCAGACGATCATGGACATCAACAACTTTCAGATCCCGCGTCCGGGCACCTACTCGTTCGAGATCTTCATCGACAACCACCACCAGCGGTCGGTCGCGCTGCACGTCGTCGAGGCGGACCCGAACCCCTGACGCGCTTGCCTGAGGGGTGGCCGGCCCCTAGGCTTAGGCCGCCATGGGTTTCCCCCGAAAGCTCGCCGGAGCCGCGCTGGCGGCCGGGGCCGCGGCGATCGCACTTCCCCGGCTTCTGTCGAGACGGTCTCCTGATCCCCCGCTCCCGGTCCCGGGGGTCCCGAGAACGTACCCCTGGAGACATGCGGACCTCTTCCTGGCGGTGCGCGGCCGGGGACCCGCCGCACTCCTGCTTCACGACCTGTACACGGGGGCCGCGGGCACCGAGATGGAGCCTCTCGCGGACCTCCTGGCCGACCGGCTGGAGATTCACGTCGCCGACCTGCCGGGCTTCGGCCGCTCCGGCCGGCCCGCCATGCGCTACACGCCCGACCTCTACTTCGACGCCATCGTCGAGCTGGTCCGGCACGCCATCGACCGCCCGACGCTCGTCGTCGGCAGCGGCCTGACCGGCGCCTTTGCCGCCGAAGCCGCCCTGCGACTGGGAGATCGGGCGACGGGGCTCGTGCTGCTGGGCCCGCCCGAGCCCGACACCGAAGGGTTCATCCGGCCCCCGCTCTGGGGGGGCGCCGTGTATCAGCTCCTGCGTTCGCCCCTCGGGCAGGCGTACCACTGGTGGCATGCCAGCCCGGTCGTGCAGCGCCGGGCGCTCGAGCTCGACCTTGCCACTTCGACCCTGGAGCTGGAGGAGCGTGCACGGTGGCGCTCCCGCTCCGCACGTCAGCCCGGAGGCGCGTGGCCCTTGTGGTCCTTGTGGACGGGGGACCTCGTGTGGGATCCGCGGCCGGCTCTGGCCCGGCTGGGGGCTCCGGCCCTCGTCCTCTGGGGCGCCGAGACCAAGGGCGATCCCGCGGCGCCCGATGCCTACCGCGCGGTCCGTCCCGACCTCGACCAGGAGGTCATTCCGGGCACGGCCCGCTGGCCTCACGTCGACGATCCCGCCGGCACCGCGGAGGCCCTGATGGGATGGTGGGAGCGGCAGGCCGCTCCCGCGCCCGCCAAGCGAGACCCGGAGAGCGGAAGCGAGTGAGCCGCGGCGCGGCCGGGGCGGCCTGGTTGGCCGCTGCCGTCCTGTTGACGGTCCCGGGTATTGTCCACCTCGCCACCGGCTTCCAGGCGTCGCCCCCGGCCCTGGCGCTGGTCTACGGCGCCGGCATCCTCGGCGCCGCCTTCCTTCTCTCCTGGGCCGCCGAGATCGCCCAGCTCGAGGTCAGCCAGGCGCTCGCGCTCGCGCTCCTGGCGCTGATCGCGATCCTTCCCGAGTACGCGGTCGACCTCTACTTCGCCTGGCGGGCCGCCGACGATCCCATCTACGGCCACTACGCCGCGGCCAACATGACGGGCGCCAACCGGCTCCTCGTCGGTCTCGGCTGGCCGCTCATCGTCTGGCTCTACTGGGCCCGCTGGCGGCACAAGAAGGTGCGGCTGGCGCCGGCCGACATGATCGCCGTCAGGTTCCTCGGCGTCGCGACCATCTACGCGTTCGTGATCGCCGCGGTGGGCGAGTTCTGGTGGCTCGACACTGTGGTGCTGGTGGGACTCTTCGTCTGGTACCTGGCCAAGACGGGGGCCCTCGGGGCGGTGGAGCCCGAGCTCGTCGGCCCGGCCCTCCTCATCAGCCGGCTCTCGCGCGGTACCAGGATCTTCTTCAACGTCCTGCTCTTCGTGTTCTCGGGGGTCGTGATCTTCGTGGCCGCCGAGCCATTCGCCGAGTCGCTCATCGAAACCGGCTCACATTTCGGAATCGACGAGTTCCTGCTCGTCCAGTGGATCGCGCCGCTCGCATCCGAGGCGCCGGAGTTCATCATCGCCGCCATGTGGACGATGCGCCGCCACGCGACGATGGCGATGTCAGCGCTGATCTCGTCGAAGGTGAACCAGTGGACGCTCCTGATCGGGACGATCTCGCTCGTCTACTCGATCTCCGCCGGTGCCATCCGGCCGCTCGTCCTAGACGAGCAGCAGCGCCACGAGATCTTCCTCACCGCCGCGCAGTCCCTGTTCGCGGTGGTGGTGCTGTCCGACCGGGAGATCTCCTGGTGGCAGGCGGGTCTCCTCTTCCTGCCCTTCGCTGTCCAGCTCGTGGTCCCCGCATGGCGGATCGAGGTGGCGGTCGTCTACCTGGCGATGACGGTGATCTGGGGATTCCACTACCGGCGATACCTGGTCGCGCTTCTCCCCGGGCGGGGGTGGCCCGACGGGAGCTAGTCTGGTGTGGCCGACCTCCCAAGCGCATCGCTTGCAGGGGTTCGGTCAGATCGTCAGCGCCTCCTCGGCCTCCTCAGGCTCGATCACGGTGTCGAGCTCGTAGCCTTCGGAGCGCGCCACGTACGCCGCCGCCGCGACGTCGCCGGTGACGTTGACGGTCGTGCGGCACATGTCCAGCAGGCGGTCGACGCCCAGGATGACGCCGATCCCCTCCCCCGGGACACCCACCGACTGGAGCACGAGCACGATGAGCGGCAGCGATCCCCCGGGGACCCCGGCCGTACCGATTCCGGCCAGGATCGACATCAGCACGACCTGGATCTGCTGCGGAATGTCCAGCCCGATACCGAAGAACTGAGCCAGGAACAGGACCGTCACGCCCTCGAAGAGGGCGGTGCCGTTCTGGTTCCCGGTCGATCCCAGCGTCAGCACGAAGCCCGAGATCTCGCGCGGAACGCCGAGCCTCTCCTCGGTCACGCGGAGCGCCGTCGGCAGGGTGGCGTTGCTGGAGCTCGTCGAGAAGGCCACGATCATGATCTCCCGGATCTTGCGGAAGAACGTGATCGGGCTCATGCGCGCGAAGACCCGGACGAGGATCGAGTAGACGCCGAACTGGTGGAGCGCCAAGCCCAGCAGGACGACGCCCACGTACTTCGCCAGCACGACGATGATGTCGAACCCGAGCCGCGCGGCCACCGAGAAGAGGAGCGCGGCCACGCCGTAGGGGGCAAGCCGCATGGCGAAGCCGATGATCTTCATCACCACCCAGTAGAGCCCCTCGATCGCGGCGACCAGGCCTTCCGTCTTCTTACGGTCGATGGTGGCGAGGGCCACCCCGAAGACCAGGGAGAAGAACATGACCGCCAGGAGGCCGCCGCCCCGGTAGCTGCCGTCGAAGGCGCGCGCCGCGTCCTCGATCGGGTTCCGCGGGATGATGTTGAGGAGCGTGTCGATGATGTTCGTCTGGCGCGCCTCGTCGGCCTGCTCGACGCTTCTCCGGGCGTCCGGGGAGACGAGCGTCTGGATGAGCTCCTCCCGGGCGGCCGGGTCGATCCCGCGACCGGGCTGGATCGTGTTGACGAGAGTGACCCCGATCGCCACCGAGATCAGGGTGACCGTCAGGGCGAAGGCGAACGTCTTGATCCCGACCCGGCCGAGCTTCCGCAGATCCCCGAGCTCCGCCGCCCCCAGGGTCAGGGCCGCGAAGATCAACGGGATCACGATCATGAAGATGAGCCGCAGGAAGATCTGGCCGATCGGATAGGCGACGTACTGGATGAGGGGATCGAGCCAGGCCGCCTGCGAGAAGAAGACGTTGGCGGTGATCCCGAGGATGAGGCCCGTCGCCAGCCCGATCAGGATCCGCGTGGGGAGCGACAGGCGGGCCCACGGCCCGCGATGCTCGGACGGCGACATGGCCGCCAACCTAGCTCGGCCCTGGATGTGTCGAAACCCTCACGACGTGCGTGGCTTCCGCTCTGTATCCAAAGCCTACCCCCGATAGCGGTTCGTGATCGGCATCCGGCGGTCCTTGCCGAACGCCCGCGTCGTGATCTTGATCCCCGGCGGGGCCTGGCGGCGCTTGTACTCGCTCCGGTCGACCGCCTCGGCGACCCACCGCACGGTCTTCTCGTCGAAGCCCAGGCCCACGATCTCTCCGACCCCCAGGTCGCGCTCGACGTAGGCTTCCAGGATCCCATCCAGGAGATCGTAGGCGGGAAGCGTGTCGCTGTCCTTCTGGCCCGGCCTGAGCTCGGCGGTCGGCTCGCGCGTGATCGTCGCCGTCGGGATGACGTCCCGGCCGGCCTGGCGGTTGATCTCCTCGGCGATCCGGTAGACGTCGGTCTTCAAGAGGTCCTTCAGCACCGCGAATCCGCCCACCATGTCGCCGTAGAGGGTCGAGTAGCCGACCGACAGCTCGCTCTTGTTGCCCGGCGCCAGGACCAGCCAGCCGAACTTGTTGGAGAGCGCCATCAGCAGGTTCCCGCGGATCCGCGCCTGGAGGTTCTCCTCGGTCTCGTCCTCCGGTGCGTCGCCAAAGACGTCCGCCAGGACCTCGCGGTACTCGAGGAAGATCGACCCGATCGGGATCTCGTCGAAGGCGATCCCCAGGCTCTCGCAGAGGGCGCGCGCCCCGGCCTCGCTCTCCCCGGACGAGTACGGCGAAGGGAGGTAGAAACCGTGGACCCGCTCCGCCCCGAGCGCCTGCGCGGCGATGGCCGCGGCGACAGCCGAGTCGATGCCGCCGGAGATCCCGAGGCAGGCCTCCATGAAGCCGTTCTTCCGGAAGTAGTCGGACAGGCCGAGGGTGAGGGCCTTCAGAATCTCCGCAGCCCGGCTCTCAGGGTGGGGCGCGATCTCCGGCGGCGCCGGCTTCCGGCCCTTCGTATCGCGACGCGGCCCCAGCTCGACTCGCTCGATCACGAGCCGCCGATCCAGCCCGCGCTCCCTGACCCGCCGCCGGCGCGGGTCGTGGAGCCGCTCCAGGAACACGCGCTCGATGGGCAGGTCGGCGACCACCAGGTCCTCGGCGAACGCCGCACCCCGGGCTATCAGGCCGCCGTCCTCGTCGAAGACCAGTGAGCAGCCGTCGAAGACCAGCTCGTCCTGCCCGCCCACCTGGTTACAGAAGGCGACGATCACGGCGTTGTCCTCGGCGCGGGTGGCGATCATCCGCTCCCGGTCGTGGCCCTTCCCGGCATGGTACGGGCTCGCCGACAGGTTGACCGCGAGCTGGGCGTCCCCGAACAGGGCCTGCGCCGTCAGCGGCTCGCCCGGATACCAGATGTCCTCGCAGATCGTGACGCCGAACGTGACGTCCCCGAGCACGTAGACCGGGATCTCCCCTCCGCGGTGGAAGTAGCGGTTCTCGTCGAACACGCCGTAGTTGGGGAGATAGCGTTTGCGGTAGACGTGCCGGACCTTGCCCTCCCGGATCACCGCCGCGGCGTTGTAGACGTCGGCGTCGCGATCGGGGAAGCCGACCACGGCGACCGCCTCTCCCACGTCTTCCGCGACCCTGTCCAGCGCCTCCCGGGCGGCGGCCAGGAAGGACGGCTTGAGGAGGAGATCCTCGGGCGGATAGCCAGATAGCGTGAGCTCGGGGAAGACGACCAGGTCCGGTCGATGGTCCTCGGCCCGGGCCAGGGCAGCCTTCACCCGCTCGACGTTGCCGTCGAGGTCCCCGACCACCGTGTTGATCTGCGCGAGAGCGACCCGGAAGGGCTTCATGGCAGGATACCTTAGGGCCCGCCACGGGAGCGGTCAATCAAGCCGTCGCCGGGATGCCTCAGCTGATTCTCTCGACGCGGAGGTCGGGAACGCGCCGGAAATGCGCTTCGTCCTCGGGTCCGACCAAAACCCCGAAGCCCAAATCCAGCGCCGTGGCCGCCACGGCCAGGTCATTGGCCGGAATGAGCGATCCGGAACGGTGAAGTACGGCGAATACGTCGGCCCAGCGTTCGGCGGTCGATGTTCCGAACGGTGCAAGCGAGACCCGCGCGGCCAGGGCGTCGATCTTGGCGCGGCGGCCCGCCGCTCGTTCGGGAGTATCGGCGAGAGCGACTCCGGCCAGGAGTTCCGCATAGACGATCGTGGGGAGCGCCACTGCCTCGTCGCCGATCTTCGCCAGCTGATCGCCCCAGGCCACACTTTCGCGCTCCAGCGCAACGAACGCGCTGGTGTCGATCACGAGCCCCACGGATCTCCAGGCACCCGATCGGCTGCTCCCACCTGCTCCAGCGCCTCGGCGAAGCCCGCCTCCGGTACTCCGGCCTCCTTCCAGGCCCGGAGCGCCTCACGAAGCGATGCGGCGGACCCTCCGGAAAGCGGTGTCAGACGGGCGACCGGCTCCCCATTGCGCTCAACCACGAACGAGTCCCCCAGATACCGGATTCGCCCGAGCACGTCGCCGAGCCTACGCGCGAGATCGGTAGCTGAGATGTGGTGTTCCATATTTCAGTATTCTACACAAAAGCGGAGTAGGCGCAAGACCGAGAAAAAATCGGCGACCTGCTCACCATCGGACCTACTGCCGTTCTCGCTTCAGGGAGGGCGAGGCGAGCTTTTTCTGATCCGATCCCCGGCCCGCCGGGTTAGGTCGAGCGAGGGCGTCGACTCGGGCTCACGGTCGCGCGTACCGACGACCGGAGATCCACTCGTATCCGTACGCGAGGATCACGCCCACCAGCACCGCGATACCGATGTCCCCGACCCAGGCGGCGGGAAGAGCGCCCGCTCCGATCAGACCGAGGAGAAGGGCGGCGACGAGGAAGATCGGCCCGACCGCGTAGCAGTGGATCCGCCCGCAGCGGGCCGCGTTGACCAGGCACGTGATTCCGATCGCGAGGAACGCCGGGATCCATAGCCAGAGGATCCACGCCTCGAAGATCGATCCCAGCACGATCAGCGCGATCGGGACGCACCAGCCGAGGAGGGCGCCCACGCCGCGCACCTCGCCAGGACGACAGGCATCTCCGGAATCTGATGGGTTCCGGACGGTCACAGCCCTACTCGATCGGGTGCTCGAGGAGGTCCTCGGGGCGGGGGCCGAGCTCCCGGTCGCGGAGGAGCCGCGCGCAGGCGTTCCAGCGCAGGATCGCGTCGTCGTTGCCCGCGGGCCGGAGCGCCTCGGCCCGCTCGTACGCGGCCATCGCCTCCTGGATCCAGTGGTGGGCGTTCGACTTCGAGCCCGGCGTCCCGGTCCTGAGCTGGGCCTTCCCCTGGCGTTCGCTGATGATGCCGCCGTAATAGGCCCGCTCGTACTCGCCCTCGATCCGGTCCAGGAGCGCCCGCGCGTCGTTGACGCCGGCGCCGCGCCCGAACTGGTCGGTCAGGGTGAGGAGCAGCATGACGAGCGCCCGCTGGTTGCCGGGGTCGGCCCTGAGCACGTCCCTGCAGATCGACTCGGCCTCGGCCGGCTCGTTCAGGAGCCGGTAGCGCTCGACCTTCTCGAGCGCGTGCGGGATCGCCTCCCTCGAGATCGGCTTGAGGTCGGTCATATCGAGACTCCTTCGGCGCTCCCGGCCTGCTCACCGCTCCCGCCCCGGATCGCGCGCCACACCCGCGCCAGCGGATCGTAGCTGCGGTCCACCACCCGCTCCTTGAGCGGGATGATGGCGTTGTCGGTGATCTTGATCGACGCCGGGCACACCTTCGTGCAGCACTTGGTGATGTTGCAGTAGCCAATCCCCTGCGCTTCGCGGATCTCCGCCGACCGGTCCTCGACGTCCAGCGGGTGCATCTCGAGGGCGGCCGTGTACACGTAGTGTCGCGGGCCGGCGAAGCGCGCGTGCTCGTGGTGGTCGCGCAGCACGTGGCACACGTCCTGGCAGAGGAAGCACTCGATGCAGCGGCGGAACTCCTGGACGCGGTCGACGTCCCGCTGATCCATCCGCCAGGTGCCATCGTCGGCGTCCGGCGGCCGCGGCCGGAACGGCTGGATCCGCTGCTTGACCTCATAGTTCCAGGAGACGTCCGTCACCAGATCCTTGACGTGCGGGAAGGCGCGCATCGGCTCGACGGTGACGGGGCGTTCGGCCGGCAGATCCGAGAGCCGGGTCATGCACGTCAGGACCGGCATGCCGTTCACCTCGGCCGAGCACGACCCGCAGATGCCGGCCTTGCAGTTCCAGCGGACGGCCAGGTCGTTGGCCTGCCCGGCCTGGATCTCGTGCAGGGCGTCGAGGACGACCATTCCCTCCGAGACCTCGGTCTCGTAGTCCTGGAACTCTCCCTGACCGCGATCGCCGCGCCAGATCCGGAAGGTCGCTCGAGCCACTACATCCCCTTCACGATCGCCCGGTACTCGTCCTCGGTGAACGCGCGCAGGGTCTCGGTGGAGGCGTTCCCCTCCGAAGCCGCCGACAGGAGCGCGCTCGCGAGCGCGTCGTCGCTCTCCGCCTCCACCAGCATGATGAAGTCGTAGCGGCCGAAGGTGAGGTGGAAGGACCCGGTCCGGACCCCGCGCTCCTTGAACGAGCTCTTAACCGCCTTCAGGCGGTCGGGGCCCTTCTTCACGTTCTGTATTCCCTGCCCGGTCCACCGTCCCAGAATCACGTAGCTGGCCATGTCGGCCTCCTCCCTACTCGTTCTCGTCGATGATCTTCTCGAGCTCCGCGGGCATCCCGGTCACGTTCACCTGGCGGAACCGCATCCGTCCATCGGCGTCCTTCATGAGGGCGAGCCGGGTCCGTTCGAGCGAGGCCTCCTTGGCCGGGAAGTCCTCCCGGAAATGGGCGCCCCGGCTCTCCCGGCGCTCCAGCGCGGCCCGGGCGACCGCCTCGGACACGGTCAGCAAGTTGTGGAGGTCGAGCGCGGTGTGCCAGCCCGGGTTGTACTCGCGGTGTCCGCTCACGCCGACCCGCTCGGCCCGCCCGCGGAGACGACCGAGCTCATCGATCGCCCCTTCGATCTCGGCTCCGGTGCGGACGATCCCGACCTTGTCCTGCATCAAGGCCTGAAGATCCCGCTGGATCGCGTACGGACCCTCCTCCGTCTCCCGATCGAACGGTGCCAGGGCCCGCCGCGCGGCGTTCTCCGCGGCCGCCCGATCGATCCCCGCTCCGCCGTTCGAGCGCGCGAACGCGGCGGCGTGGTCGCCGGCGCGCTTGCCGAACACGAGGAGGTCCGAGAGCGAGTTCCCGCCCAGCCGGTTGGCGCCGTGGAGCCCGGCCGCCACCTCGCCGGCCGCGAAAAGACCCGGCAAGGTCGACATCTGGCTCTCGGGATCGACGCGGACACCGCCCATCACGTAGTGAGTCGTCGGGCCCACCTCCATCGGCTTCTTTGTGATGTCGAGGTCGGCCAGCTCCTTGAACTGGTGATACATGCTGGGGAGCTTGCGCTGGATGTGCTCCTCGGCATCGCCCCGCTTCTCCTTGATCCAGGCGATGTCCAGATAGACGCCGCCGTGGGGCGAGCCGCGGCCCTCCTTGACCTCACGGACGATGCAGCGCGCGACGTGGTCACGGGTCAGGAGCTCGGGCGGCCGCCGCGCCGTCTTGTCGCCCTGCGTGTAGCGCCACCCCTCCTCGGGCGTGTCGGCCGTCTGGTCCTGGTAGAGAGGCGGGATGTCGTCGAACATGAAGCGGCGCCCCTCGCTGTTCTGGAGAATCCCCCCCTCGCCGCGCACGCCCTCGGTCACCAGGATCCCCCGGACCGACGGCGGCCATACCATCCCGGTCGGGTGGAACTGGACGAACTCCATGTCGATCAGCTCGGCGCCGGCGTCGTAGGCGAGCGCGTGACCATCGCCGGTATACTCCCACGAGTTGGAGGTGATCCGGAAGGCGCGCCCGATCCCGCCCGTCGCCAGGACGACCGCCCGGGCCTCGAACGCGCGGAAGCGGCCCCGCTCCCGGTCGTAGCCGAAGGCGCCCGCCACCCGGCCGTCGGCCAGAAGAAGTGTCAGGATCGTGACCTCCATGTGGAAATCGATCCCCCGATGAATCCCGTGGTCCTGGAGCGTCCTGATCATCTCGAGGCCGGTCCGGTCGCCGACGTGGGCGAGCCTAGGGTAGGCGTGCCCGCCGAAGTTCCGCTGCAGGATCCGGCCGTCCGGAGTGCGGTCGAAGAGCGCCCCCCAGGCCTCCAGCTCGCGGACCCGGTCCGGCGCTTCTTTCGCGTGCAGCTCGGCCATCCGCCACTCGTTCAGGTACTGGCCGCCGCGCATGGTATCGGCGAAATGGACCCGCCAGTCGTCCCGCTCGTCGACGTTGGCGAGGGACGCGGCGATCCCGCCTTCCGCCATCACCGTGTGGGCCTTCCCGAGGAGCGACTTGCATACGACCCCCACCTTCGCCCCCTCGGCCGACGCCGCGATCGCGGCGCGGAGACCCGCCCCGCCGGCGCCGATCACCAGGACGTCGTAGCCGTGCGACTCGTAGTCAGCCATGACGGGCCGCACTCGACCCCGCACTCATGCGCCGCGAGACGGTGGTCGGGGCAGCCAGCGCGGAGTCGAGCGCACGTACGCCTCGTAGCTGTTGTCGAAGCGGCGGCGAAGCGAGGGCTCCTCGTAGAGAACGCTGAACAGGTGTGCGGCTCCCAGCATGGCGAACGCGACCAGGAGCGCGCCCACCGAACCGGCGCACATGGCATAGCCCGCCAGCAGAAGGAAGCCGCCGATGTACATCGGGTTCCGGACCCAGCGGTAGGGTCCCGACGCCACGAACCGGCGTGGCGGGTCGAACGGGGCGGGCGTGCCCCGTCCCCGCACCACGAAGGTGGCGAGGCTGGCGAAGGCGAGGACCGCCCCGACCGCCATGACCGCGATCCCGGGCCCCGCCATCCAGTCGGGGAGCCGGACCCCGAGGGGCCCGTCGTTCAGGTGAGCCCACCAGGCGAGCCAGCCCCAGAACAGAAAGAAGACGACCGCATAGACGGCCGCCCGCAGCGCGATGAACGCGGTGCCGCCTCCCTCCGCGCTCACAGGATCCGCCAGTCGGTCCAGACGCCCATCGACACAAGCCGAACGTACACGTCGCTGAAGGCGACCCAGACCAGGCTCGTCCACGCCCAGAGCGTGTGCCGGCGATTGAGGCAGGAGACGCAGCGGTAGCTGGTGAACCGGACCGGCCGGCCGGCCAGCCGGTCCAACCGGCCGCCGATCACATGCCGCAGCGAGTGACAGCCCAGCGTGTAGCCTCCCAGGAGGACGACGTTCACCGCCAGGACCAGCGTCCCGACCCCGATCCCGAGCTCGACCCCGCCAAAGGGGACCTCCCACCACAGCGCCTTCCACACGTCCCACGAGAGGAAGAAGAGGAACGGGATCGCGAGATAGAGGAAGTAGCGGTGGACGTTCTGCAGGACGAGCGGGAACGAGCGCTCGCCGCGGTACCCCTTCCGGGGCTCGCCGACCGTGCACGAGGGAGGATCCGCCCAGAACGACTTGTAGTAGGCCCCCCGGTAGTAGTAGCAGGTCAAGCGGAATCCGCCCGGCGCCCAGAGGATGAGAAACGCCGGTGACCACGGTAGCCACCCCGGCCACCAGCCGGGCTTCGGGCCGAACCAGGCGTGAGTGGACTCCCCGAACAGCTCCGGGGAATAGAACGGCGAAAGGTAGGGCCCCCAGTGGTAGTGCTCGCCCTGGAACGCGGCCCAGGTCGAGTAGACGACGAAGGCGCCGAGTCCCAGGAAGACGACCAGCGGCTGGACCCACCACGCGTCCACGCGCCGGGTCTCGCCGAAGCTCCGCTGCTCCGCCAACCGTTCCGCGACCGTCGTCTCCGCTGGCCCCATCGGGCGCTAAACCTGCCCCGTACACCCGGGGATCGCAAGCACTGGCTCGACGGCTTGGAGCACCCCCAGTCCCCTCGCTAGGTTCCGCTCGATGAGCGAACCGTTCCGCCGCCACTGGGCTTTCCCGGGCTCCTTCGAGACCGAGTCGGGAGCCGCGATCGAGAGCCCGGTCACCGCCTACGAGACGTGGGGGGAGCCCTTGGACGGCGGGGCCAACGCCGTCCTTCTGACGACCGGCCTCTCTCCATCCGCCCACGCGGCCAGTCACGGGCCCGAGGACGAGCCCGGCTGGTGGGAGGACATGGTCGGGCCGGGCAAGGCGCTCGACACGGGCCGCTGGTTCGTGATCTGCTGCAACGTCCTGGGGGGATGCCACGGCACTACGGGTCCGTCGTCCATCGACCCGGCGACCGGCGACCCGTACGCCCTCGACTTCCCCGTCGTCACGATGCGCGACATGGTCCGCCTCCAGCGAGCGCTCCTCGAGCACCTCGGGGTCGACCGGCACCACGCCGTGATCGGCTCCTCGATGGGCGGGATGCTGGCGCTCGAGTACGCGACGATCTTCCCCGAACGGGTCGATCGGCTGGTCGCGATCAGCGCCTCGGGGATGACCCATCCCTTCGCCATCGCCCTGCGGCGCGTCCAGAGACGGGCGGTCATGCTGGATCCCGAGTGGCGGAAGGGGAGGTACTACGGCCATGGCGGGCCGGCCGGCGGGCTTTCGCTGGCCCGCGAGATCGGCACCATCACCTACCGCTCGGATCTCGAATGGACGCGGCGCTTCGGCCGCGAGTGGCGGGACGGCGAGCCGCTCTCGCTCGACGGGCGCTTCGAGGTGGAGTCGTACGTCGAGCACCAGGGGGAGAAGTACGCACAGACCTACGACGCCAACTCCTACCTCTACCTCTCCCGCGCGATGGACCTCCACGACCTGGGTCGCGACCGGGGCGGGCTCCAGGCGGCGGTCGCACGGATCCGGGCCCGGACGCTGCTGATCGGGATCGAGACCGACGTCCTGATCCCGCCGTTCGAGATCCACGAGCTGGCCGACGCCTTCGCCGGCGCCGGACACCCGGCTGAGCTCCTCATGCTCGACCTCGACACCGGGCACGACTCCTTCCTGATCCATCCCGAGGTGTTCACCCCTCTGGTACGCGATCACCTCGAGGATTGACGTCGGCCGGGCAGCCCCTCTGCTCCTCCACCACATACGTAGATGTCGGAAATACGACAGACAGCGCCCGGCTCGTTCGATATAGTGGGGTCATCGAACGATGCGGCGCACGGAATCACCTCTCGAATAGAGGAGGATGAAATGCCTGCCATAGGAACGGGAACGGTTCTCTCGGCGTCGACGCTGAAGGGAGACAAAGTCGTCAACTCGCAGGGCGAGGACCTGGGGAAGGTCGAGGACTTCATGCTCGATCTCGAGAACGGTCGGATCCGGCACGCGATCCTCTCGTTCGGGGGATTCCTGGGAATGGGCGACAAGCTCTTCGCGATCCCGCCCGAGACCATGCGCGTCGATACCAAGAACAAGTGCCTCGTCCTCGACCTCGACCGGGGTCGCCTCGAGAACGCGCCGGGCTTCGACAAGAACAACTGGCCCAGCACCCACGAGGACGACTGGCAGGTCGAGGCCTACGAGTTCTACGGCTCCACGCCTTATTGGCGGTAGCCTCCTGACGCCGGGCAGCTTGCGCCCGGCGGACGCATAAGGCGGCCCGGACCGGCCTGGGATCGGGCGGCCTGGCTCCCCCCCGGGAGCGATCGGAGGGCAGATCCCCGCCACGGGGATCGCCCTCCTCTTTTTTTTTGTCCCCCCGTTTGAACCTGAAACTATCCTCCGGCGTCCAACGTTAACGAGAGACAAGAGTGAGAGGTCCCGCGGGAACGGACCCCGAATCGTTCGATACCTGAAAGGAGATCCACCATGCGCGCCTTCGCTGCCCTGCTCGCCGCCGGAGCCGGCTACATCCTTCTGATCGGGACCCTGCTGAGCATGTCGACGGCCTCGGCTCGACCCACCCTCGAGCTGACCGCCGAGCTCGGCGAGGCCACCGTGCTCGCTGTCGAGTCGCCCACTCTCGTGTCGGGCTGCCAGCCGGCTCCCCTGAGCTAGAGCTCTCGACCCGCCCGGGCGCTCGCCCGTCCAACCTGGCACGGATGGGCTGAGCGTCCGGCGGGTGGCTTCCTCGAAGCCATTCCGGGCGCCACGGGTGGCTTCCCGTCCACCGGCTCGCTAACCTGGCGCTCCATGCTTTTCGAGCGCTTCGAAGACTCCGGACTCTCCCAGCATTCGTATGCCGTCGGCTGCCCGGCCGCGGGCTCGCTCGCCATCGTCGACCCGCGCCGGGACATCGACGTCTACCTCGACTTCGCCGCCGGGCAGGAGCTCGAGATCCGCCACGTCCTCGAAACCCACATCCATGCCGACTTCGCATCGGGCGCCAAGGCGCTCGCCGAGGCGACCGGCGCCCGCCTCCACCTCTCGGCGTACGACGGGGGCGAGAAATACGAGATCGGCTTTCCGCATCATGAGACGCACGACGGGGGCACGATCGAGATCGGCTCGGTCCGGCTCGAGGCGCTCCACACGCCCGGCCACACCCCCGAGCACCTCTCGTTCCTGGTCTACGACACGACCCGCTCGGAGGACGTGCCCGAGCTCCTCCTGTCCGGCGATTTCCTGTTCGTAGGCTCGCTGGGCCGCCCGGATCTGCTGGGCGAGGAAGCGAAGCGGGACCTGGCGGGCCGGCTCTTCCACAGCGTTCGCGAGAAGCTGCCCGGGCTCCCCGACGGCCTGGAAGTCCACCCGGGCCACGGCGCGGGCTCCATGTGCGGGGCGGGGATGAGCGGGCGTCCCCTGTCGACGCTCGGTTACGAGCGCGCGGCCAACCCGTATCTGGATCCGGCGCTCGACGAAGAGTCGTTCATCGAGAAGATCCTCAGCGCGTCGCCTCCCTTCCCACCCTACTATCTGCGCATGAAGGAGCTGAACGCCGCCGGCCCGCCCACGCTGCCGGGCCTGCCGGGCGGCGAGCCGATCCCGGCCGTTCGCTTCCGCGAGCTCGCCGACCAGGGGCAAGTGGTCGTCGACCTGCGGGACCCGTTCGCGTTCGGGATGGGCCACGTGCCCGGCGCGTTCGGGATCGGCGTCCAGGGTAGCCTGTCGACGTGGGCCGCGTGGGTGGTGCCGTACGACACGCCGATCCTGCTGATCGCTCCCGAAGGTTCGTTCGCGGCGGTGTCGGACGCGGTCGAGCGCGCCTCGCGGGCCCTCATCCGGGTCGGGCTGGACGACGTGCGCGGCCACCTCGCCGGTGGCTTTCCCGCCTGGCGCCAGGCGGGCCTCCCGGTCGCCGAGACGCCGCAGATCGGCCCCCGGGAGCTCCACGAGCGCCTGGTCTCCGGCCACGGGCCGACCGTGCTCGACGTCCGCTCGGACGGCGAGTGGCGGGGCGGGCATATCGAGGGCGCGATCCACGTCATGGGCGGCCTCCTGCAGGACCGTCTGGTCGAGGTCCCCAACGGCGACCGGCCGGTCGCCGTTGTCTGCGGCAGCGGCTACCGCTCCACCGTCGCGACGAGCGTCCTCGAGCGGTCGGGCTTCCGCCACGTGATCAACGTGACCGGCGGCATGAACGGCTGGCGACAGGCGGGGCTGCCGGTCGAGTCGAGCTAGCCCGCCCGATTCACCGAAACGCCGGTCCCCCACGTTCTTCCAGCCGATCGCTCGCTTTTCCTACTTGATAACTATTACTATTCATGATAATGTAAGACCGTTCATCGATCCGGCTCTCGAGGCCGGTTATCCTCGAGGTCGGAAGCGGCATCCGATACATCAACCAGGGGAGGTACAGGCCATGGTGATGCCCGCACTCGATCGCGGCGTGCTCGCCGAGGAGAACCAGAAGAAGCGCGAGCAGCTCATCGACATGCTCAAGAAGGCGTACTGGATGGAGATCGAGACCGTGATGAGCTACATCACGAACTCGGTCAACCCGGACGGCGTCCGCGCCCAGGAGATCGTCGAATCGCTGGAGAAGGACGTCCAGGAGGAGCTGGGCCACGCCCAGCAGTTCGCCACCCGCATCAAGGAGCTGTGGGGGATCGTACCCGGCTCGCTCGAGTTCGAGGCCGAGCAGTCGTTCCTCCAGCCGCCCGAGCATCAGACCGACATCGTCCACGTGGTCAAGGGAGTGATCGAGGCCGAGAAGGGCGCGATCGACTTCTACAACCAGATCATCGACTTCTGCGACGACTTCGATCTCGTCACCCAGGACATGGTGATCACGATCCTCCGGGA
>JBOHRQ010000037.1:0-20572 GCA_050732875.1 Gemmatimonadota bacterium
GGGCTCTTCACCCTGGCCGGCGTCCTGACGTTCAGCCGGATCCCGGCGCTGGGCCGGATGGCCGGCTACCATCCGCGGTTCTCCGAGGACCTGTTCGGCATCGTGGTCCGTTCGGCGGACGAAAGTGGGCTGAGCAAGGCGGAGGGGGTTCTGAACCGAACGGGCTCCGAGGCGATCGATGCCATCTCCTAGAACGCTGAAGACGATCGCGACCCGCAGCGCGGGTCCCGTCATCGCCCTCCTCGTGGGCGGGCTGGCGATCCCGGGCTGCGAGTGGTTCAGCACGATGAGCCGTACCGACGCGATCCAGCCCCACGAGATGGCGCCGCTGCCGCCTCCTGAGCACGCGGTGCCGCTGGACGGCCTGCCGGAGTTCAACCTGACGTCCGTCGAAGGCATGCTGTCGAACCCCATGACCGCGGACGACGCCTCTCGGGCACGGGGACGATCCTGGTATCTCACCTACTGCGCCGTCTGCCACGGCCCGGATGGAATGGGCAAGGGGCCGATCGCGGACAAGTTCCCGGCCATCCCGCCCGTCGCGGGAGCGGTCCGGTTCTCGGACGCCTATCTCTTCGCGCTGATCACCCAGGGTCGGGGGTTGATGCCGGCCTACAACCGGATCCCGCAGACCGCGCGGTGGGACATCGTGAACTACCTGCGCTCGATGACTTTCGGACCCGGCACGCCCGCCCCGGCCGACACGGAAGCCGCGAGCCCATGACCGCGCACGGCGGCCGGCGCCTCGACCTCCAGGATCTCCTGGACCGGATGGCTCGAGGGTCTTCCCGGCCCTTCTACCTCCTGGCCGTCCTCCTGACACTGGGCGGGGTCGCCGGCTTCGTGGCCGGAGTCGGGATCGACCCCGCGCGGGCCTGGACGGCCCTCGTCTGGAACTGGGCGTTCTGGAGCGGGATCGCGATCGGCGGCCCGGTCCTGGCGGCCTCGGCCGCCACGTCCAACGGGCAGTGGATCCGCCCGCTGCGCCGCTTCGGCGAGGCCTTCTCCGCGTTCCTGCCCGTCTCGTTCGCGCTGGCGATCGTCCTCTTCTTCGGGATCGACCACGTCTACTCGTGGATCGCGAGCCCGATCCCGGCCAAGGAGGCGTACCTCAACAAGCCGTTCTTCGTCGTCCGCCAGACGGCCGCCATGGCGATCCTGTACGGCATGGCGCTCGCCTACGTGTACTGGTCGCTGCGTCCCGACCTGGGACGGCTCCGGGAACGGGTCGGCGGCTGGCGGCGGGGGCTCTACGGCCGGCTCAGCGCGGGCTGGCAGGGCCTCGACGAGGAGGTCGAGCGCTCGCACCGGACGCGGTCGCGGCTCGGTCCCGCCCTGATCGTCGCCTACGCGATTCTGTGGACGATCTGGGCCTGGGACTGGCTGATGTCGATCGACCCGCACTGGTTCTCGACCCTCTTCGGCGCCTGGATCTTCATGACGCACTACCTGGCCGCCATCAGCGCCACCGCGATCCTCGCGTGCTTCGTGCGCAACTACCGCTCGCTGACCGAGGCCGTCGATCAACGATCCTTGCACGACATCGGCAAGATGGAGTTCGCGTTCACGATCTTCTGGACGTATCTCTTCTTCGCCCAGTACCTGGTGATCTGGTACGGGCGCCTGCCCGAGGAGACCCACTTCGTGAAGCTCCGGCTGTGGGAGGCCTACCAGCCGGTCGCCACGGTCGTTCTAGCGGCGGTCTTCCTGGTGCCGTTTCTCGGGCTTCTGGGGGTCAGACCCAAGCGGACGCCGTCGATCCTGACCGCGTTCTCCCTCATCAGCCTGATCGGGATCTGGCTCCTGCACTTCCTGCTCATCTCCCCCAGCGTGTTCCCCGACCACATCGCCTTCGGCTGGATCGAGGCGCTGGTGTCGGCGGGCCTGTTCGGCATCTTCTCGCTCTCTGTCCTCGCCTTCCTGGCCGCCTTCCCGGCGGTCGCCATCGCCGCCGGACTGCCGCTCGACCCCGAAGTGGAAAAGCTGGCCGAGCTCACCGAGCCGCATCATCATTAGGGGTTGGGGCCTTCACGAGCGACGCGAGGGCAAGGTTGCCCCGCGGCGGGCGCGGCAGGCCTTCTCGATTCTGTGTGTGGCGAGCGTCGCCTGCTCCGTAGGCGAGGGGGGAGAGCTCCCACGGGGAGCTCAGACCGATGGCGTCGAATGGACCTCCTATGGCAACGATCCCGGCGGGACGCGCTACTCGTCCGCCGACCAGATCACCCGCGAGAACGTGAGCCGGCTGGAGGTCGCCTGGATCTACAGGACGGGCGACTACGGCCTCGGCGAAGACGCCGTGAAGTTCGAGGCGACGCCGATCCTCGTGGAGGGAACGCTCTACCTCTCGACCCCGTTCGGCCGCGTGATCGCGCTGAACCCGGAGACCGGCGCAGAGCGGTGGAGCTTCGACGGGAAGGTCGATCTGTCCGGCGACTACGGCGACTTCGCCAATCGCGGGGTCTCGACATGGCTCGATCTCGAGCGCGGCGCCGGAGATTCCTGCCGACGCCGGATCTTCATCGCCACCATCGATGCCCGTCTCTTCGCGATCGACGGCGACAGCGGCGAGGCGTGTCCGGACTTCGGCGACGGCGGGATGGTCGACCTGAACCGGGGCCTCCGCCATCCGCCCGAGTACAAGGGAGAGTATCAGGTGACGAGCCCGCCGGCCGTGCTGGGCGACAAGGTCATCGTGGGCTCGGCGGTCGCCGACAACCAGCGGGTGGGCGCGCCGAGCGGGGTGGTCCGCGCCTTCGACGCCCGGACCGGGGCACTCCGGTGGGCCTGGGACCCGATCCCGCTCGACCCCGCCGACCCGGCCTATGCCACCTGGGGAGGCAACGCGGAGGAAACCGGCGCGGCGAACGCCTGGTCGGTCATGTCGGTCGATCCCGAACGCGACCTGGTCTTCGTCCCGACCGGGAGCCCGAGCCCGGACTTCTACGGCGGCGAGCGCCCGGGCGAGAACCGGTACGCCAATAGCGTGGTCGCGCTGCGCGGCGCGACCGGCGAAGTCGTCTGGCACTTCCAGGCGGTGCATCATGATCTCTGGGACTACGACGTCCCGGCCCAGCCCGTCCTGACCACGATCCGTTGGGACGGAGGGGAGGTGCCGGTCGTCCTCCAGACGACCAAGATGGGGCACCTGTTCGTCCTCCACCGGGAGACGGGCGAGCCGGTCTTCCCGGTCGAGGAGCGGCCGGTCCCGGCCAGCACCGTCTCCGGAGAGGCGGCGTGGCCGTCGCAGCCGTTTCCCACGCTGCCGGCTCCGCTCGTGCCGGCCGCGCTCGACCCGGACTCCACCTGGGGCGTGAGCGAGAACGATCGCTCCGCCTGCCGGGAGTGGCTGGCTGGGCTTCGCTCGGAGGGGATCTTCACGCCGCCGAGCCTGGAGGGCACGGTGATCTTTCCCGGCAACCTGGGCGGCTCGAACTGGTCCAGCCTGTCGGTCGACCCGGTCCGGGGGCTGGCGCTCCTGCCGACCAATCGCGTGGCCACGGTCGTGACCCTGATCCCGCGGGGGGAGGTTCCCGCGGCTCGCGCCCGGCTCGAGGAGCGCTACCGCTCCGGCCCGCCAGGGCCCGGCTTCGAGCTCTCGGAGCAGGCCGGAGCGCCCTATGCCATGGCTCGCGAGTGGGCGCTCTCGCCGAGCGGCCTGCCGTGCAACCCCCCTCCCTGGGGAGCCCTGACCGCGGTGGATCTGTCGACGGGGGAGGTGCGCTGGACGTCGTCCCTGGGCTCGATGGCGCCCGGCGTCCCCGAGGCGGAGGGCTGGGGGTCGCTCGTCCTGGGGGGCGCCCTGGTCACGGGCGGCGGCCTCGCCTTCATCGCCGGCACCTTCGATCGCCATCTCAGGGCCTTCGACGTCGAGACGGGGGACGAGCTCTGGAGCGCACCCCTTCCCGCCGGCGGCAACGCGACCCCCATGACGTACCAGGTCGGCGAGGCTGGACGGCAGTTCGTGGTCATCGCCGCGGGCGGACACGAGGCGATGGGCGGCCTCGGCGACTACGTCGTCGCCTTCGCGCTTCCCGGGGCCGTGGCAAGAGCCCCCGCTTCGGCCCCGGAACCCGTCACCGGCGAGTACCGCGGCCGGCTGGTCGTGGGCCAGCGGATTCCCGCCACGCTGACCCTCGAGGAGACCTCCGGCAGGATCGTCACGGGGGCCCTCGCTGGGAGCCTCGAGAGCGAGGGGGGAACGATCCGGGGCGAGCTCTCCGGAAGACGGTCGGGGGACGCGCTCGAGTTCGAGATCGGCTTCGAGATCCCCGAGGCCGAATGCACGGGGACGGCGTCCGGGACGGCCGAGATCGCGAACGGCGGATCTCTGCTGGTCGGGGAGATCGAGCTGTCGGGCGCGTGCAGCGAGGATGGGGAGGAGGTGGGGACGATCGCCGTCTGGCGGCAGGGCGGATGAGGGCTTGGCGCCGGACGGGGTGGCCGGCGCTTCTCGTGGTCACTCTCGCCTCGCCCGCTCATGCCCAGGTGGGACGGCCGGGGGCTCCCGACACCCTCCCTTGGCATCGGGCCGAACCCCTCACCGTGACGATCCTGCGCGACCCTTTGCCGCTGGCCGAGGCGCCGTTCTCCGTCTCGGTCGTCCACCCGGATTCCGAGGCGGCGCTCCGCCCGACGCTCTCCCTCGACGAGGCGCTGGCCGGGGTTCCCGGCGTCCAGGTCGACGACCGCCACAACGAGGCCCTCGGCGAGCGGATCTCGATCCGCGGCTTTGGTGCCCGCTCCCAGTTCGGGGTTCGCGGGCTCAAGGTGATCGTCGACGGGGTGCCGGCCACGATGGCGGATGGCCAGACCGCGCTCAGCCACGTCGATCCGGCGACGATCGCGCGGGCGGAGGTGATCCGCGGGGCCGGATCCGCCCTGTGGGGGAACGCCAGCGGCGGCGTCATCCTCCTGGAGACGGCCGATCCTCCGGCGGCGCCCTTTCTGGCGGCGGGCGCGACGGCGGGGTCGTTCGGACTCAAGCGGATCGGAGCCGAGGCCGGGGACGGTGGCGGCCAGCTCGGCTGGCGAGCCCGCGTGGCCGGCGTCGAGTCGGAGGGGCACCGGCGCTTCAGCGACGCCCGGCACGTGTTCGCGGGCTCGAAGCTGCGACATTCCGGCGACCGGATGACGACCCTGGCGACCTTTGCGTTTGTCGACTACGAGGCTGAGAACCCAGGCGCCCTGCCCGACTCGATGGCCCGGGCCGACCCGCGCGCCGCCTTTCCGCTCAACATCCGGCAGCGGACCGGAGAGCGGGCGCGGCAGGGCCAGGCCGGAGTCACCGCACGGCGGCCGCTTGGCGGCGCCGAGTTCGAGCTCGGCGCATGGGGACTCCTCCGTGAGGTGGACAACCCGATCCCGCTGCAGATCATCGACCTCGGCAGGAGCGCGGGCGGATTGCGGGCGATCTGGCGGAGGACGCCGGTGCCGGAAGACGCCAGCGTTCACTTCGTTCTGGGCGCCGATCTCAACGTTCAGCGGGACTCCCGCAGGAACTTCGAGAACACCGAGGGGGATCGCGGCGAGCTCGTCCTGGACCAGCGGGAGACGGTTCGCGCCCTCGGTCCCTTCGCGCAGGTCCGAGTGCCCCTCGGAGACCGGCTCCGGCTCCACGCCGCTCTCCGCTACGACCGCATTCGCTTCGCCGTCGACGATCGCCTTCTCGCCGGTGGCGATCCGGACGACTCCGGCCGGCGGACGATGGAGGCGTTGAGCCCCGGCCTCGGCCTCGCTCTCGACGCCGGGGCCGGCGTCACCGTCTACGGCCATGGGGCCAAGGGGTTCGACACGCCAACCACGAGCGAGCTCGCCAATCGTCCGGACGGCGCCGGCGGCCTGAATCCCGCTCTGGATCCGCAACGCTCCTTCACCGTGGAGCTCGGCGCGCGGGCCCGCCGCCGTGGCTGGTCGGCGGAGGCGGCGCTCTTCCGGACCAGAGTCGAGGACGCCCTGGTCCCATTCCAGGTCCCGGAGGTTCCCGGCCGCGACTTCTTCCGGAACGCCGGCTCGGCCGTCCACCGCGGCCTCGAGATCGCCCTCGACGTCGATCCCGGACCGGGCTCTTCCATTCGGCTGGCGTATTCCTGGGTGGTGGCGCGGTTCGACCGGTTCCGGACCGAAGCGGCGGTCTTCGACGGCCGCCGCGTCCCCGGCGTGGCGCCCCACCGGGTGGCGCTCTCGTTCGGGCAGGCATTCCCGGGCGGCTGGCGTTTTGATCTCCAGAGCCGGTACCGGTCGCGGATGCCGGTCGACGACGCCAACAGGTCCCGGACGGAGGCCTGGTGGATCGCCGACCTCCTCCTCGCCCACGCCGGCCTCGCGGCGGGGGGAACGCGGATCGTTCCGTTTCTGGGCGTGACCAACCTCTTCGACGAGTCCTACACCGCCTCGGTGACCGTCAACGCCTTCGGCGGCCGCTACTTCGAGCCCGGTCCACCTCGCGCCGCGTATGCGGGAGTGCGGGTGGTGCGAGGAGAAGGGTAGGCATGCGCACCGCCCTCGTGACCGGCTCGAGCCGGGGGATCGGCCGCGCGGCGGCGATCGCGCTGGCGAGAGCCGGTGTGCGGGTCGTGCTGACCTCGCGCGGCGGCGCGGATCTGGAGGCCGCGGCCCGCGAGGTCGCCGCCGCCGGCCCCGAGCCGCGCGCCCTCCGTTGCGACTTCGGGGACGCCGGCCAGATCGAGGCGCTCTTCGATCGGCTGGCCGACGAGGGCGAGGCCGTCGACATCCTCGTCAACAACGTGGGCGTGGGCCGGATGGCCGACTTCCTCGACGTTCCCGACGCCGAGTGGACGCGCTTCTTCGAGGTCAACGTGATGAGCGCCGTCCGCTGCTCGCGCCGGGTTCTCCCCGGGATGCAGGAGCGGCGATGGGGGCGGATCGTGAACGTCTCCTCAACTGCAGGGATCCGGCCTTCTGCCCGCTGGCCTCATTACGCCCCCACCAAGGCGGCGCTCCAGGCGCTCACGATGGTTCTGGCCGATGACTGCGCGAAGGACGGGATCACGGTCAACGCAGTCTGCCCCGGTCCGACGCTCTCGTCACTCTGGACGGCCGACGACGGCCTGGCCGCCCGAATCGCCGAGGCGCAGGAAGCCACAAAGGAGCGCGTCCTCGAGTCAGTCGGGGCGCGGATTCCCGCGGGGCGGATGGGCGAGCCCGAGGAGATCGGCGCGGCGATCGCCTTCCTGGCGTCCGAGGAGGCGTCCTACGTGAACGGCGCGGTCCTCTCGGTCGATGGCGGCATCGTCCACATCGTGGCGTAAGGCTGCTGAAGATGGCATCGAGGCTGGCCGGGGGTCTGTGGGAGTCATGTCAACGATCGTGCATTCAAGTGCACTTTTGTGAACGAGCTTCGGGAGGGAGTGCCCTCGATTTTGAGCCCCCCGGCACTCCCAGGAGTGCCCGGACTCGAAAGCCCGGGTAGATTTCCTTGGTGACACCCGCCCCGCTCCGCCGTTTTGCCAAGCTCGTCGCCGGCTCGACCTTCCTCCTCCTCCTGGCGGGGGGCATGGTCACCAGCACGGGCTCGGGGCTCGCCGTGCCCGACTGGCCGCTCAGCTACGGACAGTGGATGCCGGCCATGGAGGGGGGTGTCCTGTACGAGCACGGCCACCGGATGATCGCGGGCCTCGTCGGGCTGATGATCGCCGTGCTGGCTTTCTGGCTCTGGCGCCGCGAGCCCCGGGCTTGGGTCCGGCGGCTGGGCTGGCTGGCTCTGGCAGGGGTCGTCCTCCAGGCCCTTCTGGGCGGCGCGACCGTGCTCCTCGAGCTTCCGGACGCCGTCTCAATTGCCCACGCGGGCCTGGCCGAGCTGGTGTTCGGGCTGACGGTGGCGATCGCGATCGCCTGCTCCCGCGGCTGGCACGAACGGCGCGAGCGGCTCGTGGACGCCGGCGAGCCGGCCCTCCTCACGCTGGCCTCGATCACCGCCGTCGCCGTGTTCCTCCAGATCCTGCTCGGTGCGGTCGTCCGCCACACCGGCGCCGGCATGGCCATCCCGACTTTCCCGCTCGCCTACGGCCAGCTGGTTCCGCCCCTGGACTCGCAACCGGTGGCGCTCCACTTCGCCCACCGGGCGGGCGCGGTCGTGGTGCTCGTTCTGATCGCCTGGCTGGTCCGGCGGGTCTGGCGCTCCCATCGGAGGGATCCCTGGCTCCTTAAGCCGGCGCTTCTTCTGGCCGGGCTGGTGGTTCTCCAGATCGGACTCGGCGGCTGGGTGATCTGGTCGTACAAGGCGGCCTGGGTGACGACCGCCCACCTCGGCGTGGGCGCCCTCCTCTGGGCGGGCACGGTCGGGCTGGCGCTCAAGGCGGGCCGGGGGCTCAGGCTGGCGCCCCTGCCGGCCGCCGGACCCGCCGGGGACCTGGTCGTCCAGGCGATCACTTGAACGACTGGCTGATCCTGATCAAGGCGCGGATCACGGCGCTGGTGCTGGTCACCGCGGCGACCGGATACGTCCTGGGGGCGCCGGAGATCGACGTCGGGACCCTCTTGTCGCTGCTCGCCGGCGTGGGACTGGCCTCGGCTGGAGCGGCGGCGCTCAACCAGGTCTACGAGCGCGACGCCGACGCGCGCATGACCCGCACCGCCGCGCGGCCCGTCCCGTCGGGACGGATCTCCCCGGCCCGCGGGCTGGCCGCCGGACTGCTCCTGTCGGCCGGGGGGGTCGCCTGGCTGGCGATCGGGATCAACGCGCTCACCGGCTTTCTGGCGCTTCTGACGATCGTCCTCTACATCGCGGTCTATACGCCGCTCAAGCCACGGACCTCGCTGAACACGCTGGTGGGAGCGATCCCCGGGGCGATCCCACCGGTCATCGGCTGGGCGGCGGCGACGGGTTCGGTCGGCCTGGGCGGTTGGGCGCTGTTCTCCATCCTCTTTCTCTGGCAGCTGCCTCACTTTCTCGCCATTGCCTGGATGTTCCGCGACGACTACGCGCGCGGGGGCTTCCCGATGCTGCCGGTGGTGGATCCGGCCGGTGGTTCCACCGGTCGCCAGGCGGCGCTGTACGCGCTGGCCCTGATCCCGGTCAGCCTGACCCCGACCCTGCTCGGGCTGACGGGCGGCATCTACTTCTTCGGAGCGCTCGCCCTCGGCGTGGTTTTCCTGGCTTGCGGTCTGGGGATGGCCCTGGACCGGGGTCGGAAGGGCGCCCGCCGGCTGCTGCTCGCCTCGGTGACCTACCTGCCGATCCTGCTGGCCCTGCTCGTCCTGGATCGTGTCGCGGCCTGAACCCGATCCCGCGTGGGCGGTCGAGGTCGACGGTGTCGGGCATCGTTACGGCGATCGTGCCGCTCTGGAAGGGGTCTCGTTCCGCGTGTCCCCGGGGGAGCGGTTCGGGCTGCTGGGCCCGAACGGCGGGGGAAAGACCACGCTGATGCGGATCCTGAGCACGCTGCTCGTGCCGACCGCCGGACGGGCCTCGGTGGCCGGGATCGACGTCGTGCGCGATCCCACCTCGGTGCGCCGGAGGATCGGCGTCGTCTTCCAGCACGCCAGCCTCGACCCCTGGCTCACCCCGGCGGAGAACCTGCGCCATCAGGGCCATCTCTACGGTCTCCGGGGCTCCCGCCTGACCGCTGAGATCGAGCGCCTGCTGGAATCTCTCGGGGTCGCGGACCGGGCCGACGACCCCGTCCGGACGCTCTCCGGGGGGCTCGGAAGGCGCGTCGAGCTCGCCAAGGGCCTGCTGCACGACCCGCCGGTCCTCCTCCTCGACGAGCCCACCGCCGGCCTGGACCCCGGCGGGCGCAAGGACTTCTGGCGGGGGGTCGATCGGCTGCGGGCCGAGCGCAGGGTGACGGTCGTCGTGACCACCCATCTCATGCTCGAGGCCGAGGCCTGCGACCGGATCGGCATCCTCGACCGCGGGTCGCTGGTGGCGCTCGATTCACCGGACACGCTGAAGGGCGGCATCCGGGGCGATATCGTCTCGCTCGAGACCGCCGAGCCCGAGCGGCTCGCCGCGGCCGTGGCCGAGCGCTTCGAGGCGCCGGCCAGCGTCGTGGACGGGGCCGTGCGAATCGAGCGGGCCGACGGGGCCGCGTTCGTGCCCCGCCTCGCCGAGGCCTTTCCCGGGCTGATCCGTTCGATCACCGTCGGACGGGCGACCCTGGAGGACGTGTTCGTCCAGCGGACGGGGCACCGCTTCTGGGACGGGGCCGACGAGGCGGCCGTCCCCGTCGGGGACGGCGACGGATGAGACACCCTGTGTCGACCCTCCCTTGTTCAGGCCGCCGTGGGGCTGAGTTGGGAAGCGGTCTGCAGGAAAGGAGAGCGCTTTGGTGTTGGGTGGGGTTGTAGGCGGAGCGGTCCTGCCAGCAGCGCCAGGGGACGCGGCTCCAGGCGCGGGCGAGGATGCGGATGGCTTGGGGGTGATCACAGCCGCGGGCGCGGGTGTTGCGGTAGATGGCAGCGGCCCAGGGGTGGGTATGTCGGGAGTTGTCGGCCAGGTGGTGAGGGCCTGTCGGAGGCGATAGAAGGTCGCCTGTCCGCTACGGTCCTTCATTTCTCCGGGGTACCCTCACGGATCGCATGGTGACGTGGACGAGCACCGACGCTTGCCGATGGTTGTCGTGAGCTTCAAATGCTTCCTACTCCTCGCCCTGGCCCTCTGGTCCTGCGGCGACAGCCCGACGGGATCCGACCGGACCTCGCCGATGGTGGCGATCGTGTTTCCATCGGACCGCGAGAACTACGATCGCGACGGGGACGGTCTCGTGGACATCGAGGTGCAGTTTACCGACTCGGGGTCGGGGGTGGACGAGACGACGCTGGAGCTCGCGGCCTCACGTCCGGCGGGGCCTCAAGGGCAGGGCGGCACCGACCTCCTTCAAGTCTTCGAAGTGGTCGCACGCGACTCGGCGAGCGCAGTTCTGGGGGAGACCACCGAAGCGCTACTGCCGGACGGAGAGGTCATACTTACCGTCCGCGTCTCCGATCGTGCGGGCCGAACGGGCGAGGCGACCCGGACGATCGAGCTCCCGGCGGGGGCGTTCCATCGGCGGCTCGACCTCGGGCTGCCGCCGGCGGGCGCGCCAGTGAACGTCGAGATCCTGCCGGACGGCTCGCGGGGTTACGTGTTGGGGGATCTCGGGCGGCTGTCGCTGGGGTTTGTCCCGTTCGATCCGCATACCCTGGAGTTCTTTCCTCCCATCGAGTCACCAGCGGTCTCCAACCCATTTGACGCTGAATACGATCCGGTAGCGCAGAGAGTTTTCGCTGTCAGCATCAATGTCCCGTTCATGGTGGTGCTCGACCCGTCAACGGGAACGCTAGAGGCGTCGATCCCAATCTTCTCGCGAGGGGTCGGTGTGGAGCGGGGTCCTCAGTCCGGTTTGCTCTATGTGGCATTGTCGACGACACCGGCAGCGATCGCCGTGGTGGATCCGGTGGAGCGGCGCCAGGTACGGGTCATCCAGACGGCGTTCACGGATCCGTCCAACCCGGGTCAGGAAGCCTTTTTGAAGACCCCACGGCTCCCGGCGATCGAGGACCGCATCTATGTCCCGCTGAGCGTGGGTCCGGGCGGCATCCTGGTACTGGACCAGGCGTCGGGTGAGCTCCTCGAGTGGATCGACATCAATCCTTCGCCCGGCCAGATCGACAACCCTGTGGAGTCGACTCTGGATCGTCTGAGGCAGAAGCTCTACGTCGCCGATCTATCCGGGGCCGGAGCAGGGCTCGTCGAGATCGACATCACCCGAAATGAGGTCGCGCGGCGGATAACTACCGAGAGGCCCGGTGCGAAGTTCCCGGTCCTGTCCCCCTCGGGTAACCGACTCTTTGTCACGTTGGGAGGGGTAGGTCTAGAGGCCGACGCCGAGAACTGGCTGGTAGATACTACGACCTTCACGATTCTCCAGCGCTTCCAAAGCATCAATCCGTGCTGCGACAACGATGCAGCGTTCCGCCCGGATGGCCAGCTGGTGTTCGTGGCCAGCGGCGGCGGGCTGGCCGTCTACCTCAACCGAGGAGAGTGACGCCATCCATTCTGCTGGAGTCATCGTGAGCTTCAAGCGGTTGCTGCCCTGTGTGCTGGCCCTCTGGTCCTGCGGTGACAGCCCGACGGGATCCGACCGGACCTCGCCGATGGTGGCGATCGTGTTTCCATCGGACCGCGAGAGCTACGATCGCGATGGGGACGGTCTCGTGGACATCGAGGTGCAGTTTACCGACTCGGGGTCTGGGGTGGACGAGACGACGCTGGAGCTCGAGGCCTCACGTCCGGCGGGGCCTCAAGGGCAGGGCGGCACCGACCTCCTTCAAGTCTTCGAAGTGGTCGCGCGGGACTCGGCGAGCGCAGTTCTGGAGGAGACCACCGAAGCGCTACTGCCGGACGGAGAGGTCATACTTACCGTCCGCGTCTCCGATCGTGCGGGCCGAACGGGCGAGGCGACCCGGACGATCGAGCTCCCGGCGGGGGCGTTCCATCGGCGGCTCGACCTCGGGCTGCCGCCGGCGGGCGCGCCAGTGAACGTCGAGATCCTGCCGGACGGCTCGCGGGGTTACGTGTTGGGGGATCTCGGGCGGCTGTCGCTGGGGTTTGTCCCGTTCGATCCGCATACCCTGGAGTTCTTTCCTCCCATCGAGTCACCAGCGGTCTCCAACCCATTTGACGCTGAATACGATCCGGTAGCGCAGAGAGTTTTCGCTGTCAGCATCAATGTCCCGTTCATGGTGGTGCTCGACCCGGCGACGGGAACGCTGGAGGCGTCGATCCCAATCTTCTCGCGAGGGGTCGGTGTGGAGCGGGGTCCTCAGTCCGGTTTGCTCTATGTGGCATTGTCGACGACACCTGCGGCGATCGCCGTAGTGGATCCGGTCGCACGGCGCCAGGTGCGGGTCATACGGACCGAGTTGACGGACCCGGGCAACCCGGGTCAGGAGGCGTTTGTGCACACGCCTCGTCTGCCCGCCACCGAGGACCGTCTCTATGTGCCGCTATCGGTGCCCCCGGGAGGGATTCTGGTCCTCGATAATGAGACCGGCGCACTGCAGGAGATCGTGGACGTGAACGGGGCGTCTCCTGGGCCGAACCTCCCGGTGGAGTCGGTCCTGGACCGACAACGTCAGCGGTTGTTCGTTGGTGACCTAACTGGTGGTGGGCTGGTCGAGATCGACATCACGAGCAACCAGGTCACACGCCGGATCGTGCCCGAGATCCGGGGGGCGAAGTTCCCGGTTCTGTCGCCCTCGGGGAGTCGGCTGTTTGTGACGCTGGGTGGGTTCGTGGGCGAGGAGCCCGAGAACTGGTTGGTGGACACCGCGTCCTTTGCCATTCTCGAGCGCTTCCCAGTGAGCGCGGACCGTGGTGACAATGGTTCTGCGTTTCGTCCCGATGGCCAGCTGGTGTTCGTGGCCAGCGGCGGCGGTTTGGCCGTCTACCTCAACCGTGGAGAGTGACGCCATCCATTCTGCTGGAGTCATCGTGAGCTTCAAGCGGTTGCTGCCCTGTGTGCTGGCCCTCTGGTCCTGCGGCGACAGCCCGACGGGGTCCGACCGGACCTCGCCGATGGTGGCGATCGTGTTTCCATCGGACCGTGAGAACCACGATCGCGATGGGGACGGTCTCGTGGACATCGAGGTGCAGTTTACCGACTCGGGGTCGGGGGTGGACGAGACGACGCTGGAGATCATGGCCTCGCGTCCAGCGGGGCCCCAGGGACAGGCCGGGTCCGACCTCCTTCAGGTCTTCGAAGTGGTCGCGCGGGACTCGGCGAGCGCAGTTCTGGAGGAGACCTCCGAATCGCTACTGCCGGACGGAGAGGTCATACTTACCGTCCGCATCTCCGATCGTGCGGGCCGAACGGGCGAGGCGACGCGGACAATGGAGCTCCCGGCGGGGGCGTTCCATCGGCGGCTCGACCTCGGGCTTCCGCCAGCGGGCGCCCCCGTTCACGTAAAGATCCTGCCGGACGGTTCTCGCGGCTATGTGATGGCCCCGTTGGGGCGGCTGTCACTGGGGTTTGTGCCGTTCGATCCCCACACCTTGGAGGTATTTCCACCTATAGAATCGCCCGCCATTCCAGAGCCCTGGGACGGCGAATTTGATCCAATAACGCGGCGGTTCTACGCCATCAGTGGCGACGTTCCGTTCGTGGTGGTGCTCGACCCGGCGACCGAGACGCTCGAGGAGCCGATCCCGGTCTTCGCCCGCGGAGTAGGTGTGGAGCGGGGGCCGCAGACCGGTCTACTCTACGTGGCATTGTCAACGACACCTGCAGCGATCGCGGTGGTGGATCCGGTCGAGCGGCGCGAGGTGCGGGTCATACGGACCGAGTTCACAGACCCCTCCAACCCGGGCCAGGAAGCCTTTGTCAAGACCCCACGGCTCCCGACTGAGGAGGACCGGCTCTATGTCCCACTTGGCGTGAACCCAGGGGGGGTCCTGGTGCTGGACCAGGCGTCAGGCGAGTTCCTTGAGCGGATCGACATCAACCCGTCGCTTGACCGAGTTGACGATCCTGTGGGGTCGGCTCTGCATCGTGGAAGGCAGAAGCTCTACGTGGCAGATATCTCCGGGGCCGGGTTGGTAGAGATCGACATCATGACCAACGAGGTCACGCGCCGGATCGTTCCCGAGATCCGGGGCGCGAAGTTCCCGGTTCTGTCGCCCTCGGGGAATCGGCTGTTTGTGACGCTGGGTGGGTTCGTGGGCGAGGAGGCGGAGAACTGGCTGGTGGACACCGCGTCCTTCACCGTTCTCGAGCGCTTTCGTGAAGTGGACCCGGATCATGCAGGCGACAACGGTTCTGCGTTTCGTCCCGATGGCCAGCTGGTGTTCGTAGCCAGCGGCGGCGGTTTGGCCGTCTACCTCAACCGTGGAGAGTGACGATGAACCGGAAAGACAGGTTTGTGTGGCTGGCAGTACTCGTGGCAGCGGCAGGTCTCTTTTCCTGCAGCGCTGATCCGGCGCCGACCTCGCCGAAGGGGGATCCCGCTGGCCGGGCGCTCGCGCCGGCGAGTGCCCCGGAGGAGGAGGTCTTCGGCGACGTATGGGATGGTGGAGTGCCGGTGTCGACGTTCAAGTACCGGGTGAAGCTTGAGGTCCATCCCGCCGACGACACCTACTTCCAGCGTGGCAACCCGAGCTTCTCGACGATCCAGCCGGTCGACCCCCAGGGGCCGAGCGGTCACAACTGGGGTTGGTACCACCACCTCGGCGCCCGCCCCGACGGGCAGTGTACGGGCGGTCCCGGTGACGTCGAGGTCCACCGGATCGAGCTCAGCGGAGACTTGGTCCCCGCCCAGGAGGGACTCCCGGAGCAGCACTGCATCGGCACAGGCCGCTTCATCGTCACGCTGGAGAACATCACGGGCGCCGTGATCGCGACGCGGGAGATCGACTTCATCAGCGCGCTGGAGGATGAGGCCCCGATCGTCGAGGACCCGAACTTTGGCGACAACTTCACCGACAACGTTGTCCATTTCGATGTGACCGGCGGAAGCGGCTTCACGATCAGCCCGCAGGTCGACCCAGTACCGGCGGGGCCGGCCGGGAGCCTCTTCCGCTTCAACGCCGGTCGGAGCACCACGACCTGGAATCGTGTCAATGACCGGGGGAAGCTCTCCGTCCAATACGTGTGGGACGATGAGAATCCCGCTGACCGTACCTTCTTTATGAACACGCAGGCCAACTGCACGGACCCCAGATGCGACGTCGTGCGCGTTCACGAGTACTCGACGGCGGGCACATTCACTGCGCGCGGCGAGTTCATCACACCCTCGACCAACGACGACATGGAATCGGCCACGACGACCGTCCAGGTGGGTCAACCCGCCGCCTCGGTGGAGGTTCGCCCCGAGCAGGAGACGTTGATCAGAATTGCCGGCACAAACCCCGACACGATCCGGTTGTCGGCGACGGTCCTGGACGTCTCGGGCGACACTCTCACGGACCGCCCCATTACCTGGACGAGCAGCGATTCAGGAGCGACCGTGACGCCGATTGGCCTAAACGGTCTCGAAGCGGACGTGACGGCCGTGGACGGAGACTTCACGATCACGGCCTCGGTGGACGGCGTTAGCGATTCCGCTCTTCTGCACTACCGGTTCGTCTTCGCTATCGATTTCCATCCCTGCGTTGAGACTATTCCCGATACGATACCGGTCGGGATCGCCGGTCTGCTCAGGCTGTGCGAGTCGACGAGCACCTCCCCCGACGTGGAGTCCCGCTGGGTCTATGGCGACGGTGCCAGCTCAGACTGGCTGAGGGGAGACGCTTCCGCGAGCCATGCCTACGACACGGCGGGCACGTACACGATCGTGCTCCAGATGCGGGAGACCGGGGACCCGACGAGTGTTATGGACAAGGGCGAGTTCCAGATCGAAGTGACGCCCCTCGGTGACCCGGCCGCCGGATACCAGGCCTGGTTCATGGCCGATGCCGTTGCCGGGCTGAGTGACGGCGATCCGGTTTCTGCCTGGGAGGACCTGGGTCCCAACCACCAGGATGCCACCCAGACCACGGCGTCATTCCGTCCCATCTACCAGTCCAACGTAGCCGCGGGCCGACCCGCGATCCGGTTCGATGGAGTGGACGATCGGCTCGCGTCCCCGTCGGGCATGGACTGGGGGTTGACCAATCATTTCACGGTGTTCGCTGTGGTACGCTTGGATCCGAGCCCGGGGACTGGTGGCCAGGACGTGATCGGTTCCAACGCCCTGTCCAACAGCCTGGATCTGATTGCCCGGCGCAATGATGCCAACGGCAATTTGCTGGCCTACTTCAGCAGCCCGGACGGGACCCGCAGCTCCGACCTCGCTCTCTCGCCGGGCACCTGGTACGTCCTGACCTGGCGGCTCCATGCCAACTCCCCCAAGCATCTGCAAATCCGTGCCAATAAGGCGTATCGCCTCAATGATGCCGGCTACACGGGAATCGGGACCGGGCCATGGCAGGCCGCCATCGGGGGCCGCGAGAACGGCAGCAGTCCGTTCAATGGCGACATCGCCGAGGTGATCTTCTATACCAACAGCATTAGCGACGCGGACATGGAAGCTACGGAGGACTACCTTCTCGAGAAGTACGACGTGAAAGAATCTTCGGCGCCGCCGCTGCCCGCCCCGACCCAGTTGACAGCTACGGCTGTGGACCACGACATCATTGATCTCGCGTGGACGGACAATGCAACCGTGGAACTCGGCCTCCGTGTCGAAAGGCGTTCAGGACAGGCGGGCCCATTCGATCCGGTGGCCACGCTTGGCGCTGACGCCACGAACCACAGCGACCAATCGCTCACGGCGGAGACGGAGTACTGCTATCGGATCGTGGCTTTCGATGCCGGCGGCGACTCCGCTCCATCGAACGTAGCTTGCGCGACGACGTCGCAGGAACCGCCAGATCCAGGGTCAGGTGGAGAGCCTGCCCCCGGTTATGTCGCCTGGTTCAAGGGCGACGGGATTACGGGACTCAATGATGGCGACCCGGTTGCGACGTGGGATGATTCCGGCACGAACAACCAGGACGCTAACCAGTCCACTAGCTCAATGCGACCTGTCTACAAGACCAACATCGTGGGTGGGAAGCCCGGTGTTCGTTTCGATGGCGTGGACGACAGGCTCGTCTCGCCGTCGAGTTCGGATGTTTGGGGTTTGACCAATCATTTCACGGTCTTCGCCGTAGTGCGGCTTGACCCGAATCCGGGAACGGGGGATCATGATGTAGTCGGGTCCAGCGCCTTTGCTAGCACCCTGGATCTTATCGCTCGTCGTAATGATTCCAACAGCAACTGGTTGGCCTACTCCAGCAGTCCGGATGGGAGCCGCAACTCGGACCTGGTTCTCACGCGAGGAACGTGGTACGTCCTGACCTGGCGACTTCGGGCCAACCCACCGAAGCATCTACAAATACGCCTCAACAAGGTCTATCGCCTCAACGACACCGGGTATGCGGGGATCGGCACCGCGCCATGGCCGGCCGCCATCGGTGCGCGTCAGAACGGCGGAAGCCCGTTCAAGGGCGAGATCGCCGAAATCATCTTCTACACCAGCAGCCTGGGCGACGCCGACATGGAGGCGACCGAGGACTACCTGTTGGCGAAGTATGGTCTCGGTAATTAGACGAAACCGAGTGAGCTTGCTGGATTCCGGAGAGATCCTGGTGGCCCAGTGCCTGGGAACGCGCTACGGCGTGGCGGGCATCAAAGCGGCGCTCGACCTGCGCGGATGGCCGGGGGGGAGGTCCTCCCCGCGCCGCCGCTGTGCCCGCTGGACACCTGTGGCCGGCGGACAGTGGCCAGACCCTCGAGGCGGCGGGAGTGGAGCCACCGGGCGGGGGGGATGAGCGGGGCCTTCCTGCCGGCGCTCAGCCTCGGCTGGCGCGAGATCGTGCGCTTCCACCGGGACCGCATGCGGGTCCTGAGCGGGATCGCCACCGGGCTCCTGTTCTGGGTCCTGATCGGATTCGGTATGGCCGGCTCGTTCGCGCCCGCGGGCATGCCCGCCGGCGTCGGGGCGGTCGAGTACCTGTTTCCGGGCACGATTGTGTTCGTGGTCCTGGTCACCGCCATCGTCGGCACGTTCAGCCTGATCGAGGACCGCCGGACCGGGTTCCTGCAGGGTGTGATCGTGTCGCCGGTCCCGCGCTCGGCGATCGTGCTGGGGAAGGTCCTCGGGGGCGCCTCGATCGCCGTCCTGCAGGGAGCGCTGTTGCTGCCGCTCGTTCCGCTGGTCGGGATCCCGGTGCATGCGGCGGGGATCCTGCTCAGCGTGGTCGCCCTCTTCACGATGGCCTTCGCGCTCACCTGCCTGGGGTTCGTCCTCGCGTGGGGGATGGAGTCGATCCAGGGTTTCCACGGCATCGTGAACCTGCTCCTCCTCCCGCTCTGGTTCCTGTCGGGCGCGCTCTTCCCGCTGGATGGCGCGGCCCGCGGCCTCCAGATCGTGATGCGGCTCGACCCGCTGGCCTACGGCCTGGCTGCCTTCCGCCAGGCCCTCTACGGGCGTGCCGACGTCGCCTTCACGAGCCCCGCCGTCGCGTGGGCGGTCACGATCGGGTTCGCGCTGGCCGCCTTCGGGGCTGCGGTGTGGATGGCCCGGCGGTGAGCGCGGGCCGGGCGGCGCGCCGGCGATGATCGAGGTCCACGACCTGCCGGCCGTGAACGCCGCCCTGAACTCGCTCGCCGCCGTGCTGCTCGTGGTGGGGCATCTCTTCGCGCGGCGGGGGAGGATCGACCGGCACCGGCTCTGCATGGGGGCGGCGCTCGTCGTCTCGACCCTGTTTCTGGCGTCCTACGTCGTCTACCACGTCCAGGCCGGATCGGTGCGCTTTACGGCCGGCGGGTGGCCGCGCGCGGCGTACTATGCGATCCTCGTGACCCACGTCCCGCTGGCGGCGGCGATCCTGCCGCTGGCGCTGGTCACGGCCGCTCGCGGGCTCCGCGGGTCCGTCGCGGCCCACGTTCGGATCGCCCGCTGGACGTGGCCGCTCTGGCTCTATGTGTCTGTCACTGGAGTACTTATATATCTTATGCTATATCACTGGTTTCCATCAACTGAGGTGATGTAATGTCTGAAGTAGCGTTCGCGGTCCTCTACGCGGTCCTGTGGGGGATCCTCTTCTTCGTCCTGTTCCGGCTCGGGGGGCAATCCCGGGATCTCCAGCGGACGATCCGCCAGATCAAGCGGAACCTCCATTCGGGGTGGCCGGATCCGGAGGAGTGACCGAGCCCCGGGGGCGTGCGGCTTTGCCCGAGGAGCGTCGCGGGGTATATCTTCTCGTCCCGCCGGCTGCGCCCTTAGCTCAATTGGATAGAGCGTCAGACTACGGATCTGAAGGTTGGGGGTTCGACTCCCTCAGGGCGCACCATTCCGTCCCCTGGCAGCTGGTCCTCTTTTCGAAGTCCTTGAAGAAGAAGCAGAAGCTCGAGCTGATCCTGAGCCAGCTCGGCGAAACGGGGGCACGCCGGTGCCTGCTGATCACCAACGGGGACAACAACGGGGCCCTCAACCACCACTTCCGGGCGCACGGCGGGGAGTGGACGTGGGTGGAAAACGAGGGCGACCGGATCGAGGAGATGGCGAAGTTCCTCGGCGAGCCGGTGAGGAAGGGATCCGCCGGTCGCGTCCCCGCCGGGGACGAATCGTTCGATCTCGTGGTGTCGATCGACGTTCACGAGCACCTCGACGACTGTCGGCCGTTCAACCGGGAGCTGTGTCGGATCGTGAGGCCGGGGGGGAAGGTGGTCGTCTCGACGCCCACCGGTGATGCCTGGAAGCCGGTCACCGTGTTGAAGGGCCTGGTCGGCATGACCAAGGAGCGGTACGGGCACCGCGTCATCGGCTACAACGTCCGGCAGCACGAGGCGATGCTCCAGGAGGCCGGGCTCGTGCCGGAGCGGTCCGGAACCTACTCCCGATTCTTCACCGAGCTGCTCGAGCTGGCCATCAACTTCGCCTACGTCCGGATCCTCTCGCGGGGCTCGCGGCAGGCGAAGCCGGGGACGATCGCGCCGTCCACGGAAGCACAGCTCCGCGCGGTCGACCGGCAGATCCGGATCTACTCGGCCATCTATCCAGCGCTGTGGGCGATTTCGCGGCTCGATCGGCTGCTGTTCTTCCTGAA
>JBOHRQ010000037.1:20672-22220 GCA_050732875.1 Gemmatimonadota bacterium
GCGGCCGAGGCTCCCGGGGCGGTGGGCGAGGTGATCATCGTCGGCGACGAGCTCCCGGTGACCGTGCGCACGCTGGTGGAGGAGATCGCCGGGCTGGTCGGCGCCCGGCCCCCGCGCTCGATCCCGCTCCCGGTTCTCCGACTGGCGGCCGGCCTCTGCGAGCTCGGCTTCCGCCTGCTCGGAAAGGAGCCGCCCATCTCCCGACGGTCGATCAAGTTCTACACCAACAACACCGCCTTCGACATCTCCAAGGCGCGCCGGCTTCTTGGCTGGAGCCCCCGGTATGACCTCCGGACCGGGCTCGCCGAGACCTGGCGCTTCGCTTCGAGCCCCGCGCCCTGGCGGGTCCCGCTGTCCGGCCCTTGAGCGGCCCGAGATAGCGTCCCGTGTGCGGGATCTGCGGCGAGTGGAGCCGGACCGGCTCCAGCGCGGACATTCTGGATCGGATGAGCCGGCGCCTCGTGCATCGGGGGCCGGACGACGCGGGGAGCGTCGTGCTGGGAGAAGCGGCCCTGGCGGTCCGGCGCCTCCGCATCATCGACCTGGAGGGCGGGCACCAGCCGATTCCCAACGAAGACGAGACCTGCTGGATCGTCTTCAACGGAGAGATCTACAACTACCGTGAGCTGCGTGACGACCTGACCCGCCGCGGGCACGTCTTCCGGACCCGGAGCGACACCGAGGTCATCCTTCACCAGTACGAGGAGGTGGGAAGCCGCGTCGTGGACTCCCTGCGCGGCATGTTCGCCTTCGCCATCTGGGACGTCCGCCGCCGGCGGCTGCTGCTGGCCCGCGACCGGTTCGGGCAGAAGCCGCTCTTTTATACCTTCGACGGCAGGCGGCTCGTTTTCGCTTCCGAGATCAAGGCGCTGCTCGCCGGTCACGAGCGCGACTTCGCCCCGAATCTGGAGGCGCTGGACGACTATCTCGCGCTGCGGTTCGTCCCGAGCCCGGCGACGATGTTCGAGGGGATCCACAAGCTCCCCCCGGCTCACGTCCTGGAGCTGGACGCGTCGGGAACCGGACACGGCGACGACGGTGTCGCTCCCGCGCGCCTCGCCCTGCGCCGTTACTGGACCTTGCGGTACGCGCCGGTGGCCGGGATGGGAGAGGCGGAGGCCGTGGCCGAGGTGCGGGCCCGGGTCGAGGACGCGGTCCGGAGTCATCTGGTGGCCGACGTCCCGGTCGGGGCCTTCCTCTCGGGAGGCATGGATTCGAGCGTCATCGTGGCCCTGATGCGCCAGATCGGGAAGGGGGTGCCGAGCACCTTCTCGATCGGGGTCGCTGAGCAGGACTTCGACGAGCTCCCCTACGCCCGCGCGGTGGCCGCGCACTGCGGCACCGACCACCACGAGGAAATCGTGTCTCCGGACCTGGTGCGCCTGCTTCCGGAGATGATCTATCACCTGGACGAGCCCTCCGACCCGATCGCGGCCTGCATGTACCACGCGGCCGCCCTCGCGGCGCGTCACGTCAAGGTCGTGCTCACGGGGGATGGCGGGGACGAGATGTTCGCCGGCTTCGACCGTTACTACGGATTCCGGTGGG
>JBOHRQ010000038.1:0-21458 GCA_050732875.1 Gemmatimonadota bacterium
AGGTTCTGGGTCGGCGTCGGCTCCAGGACCAGGGCGGCGCGGGGCGAGAGGATCGGGTCCTCGAGCCGGTTGTGATGGTCGAGACGGAGCGCCCCGATGAAGTCGAGCGTCTCGGTCAGCCTGGTCGTCGAGTGGACGTAGCCGCCGATCTCGTCGATCGTGTCGTCGTCCTCGTTCCGGCCGGTGATGGTCCCGTCGGTGCGGGGCTCGGTCCGCTGCAGGTCGAGCCCGTAGATCACGTCCTCGCGGTCATCCCCCAGCGCGAAGCCGTGCTGGACCTGGCCCGCCACGAAGAACGAGTTGTCGACCACGGACTGGCCTGTCCTCAGCAGGAACGAGTCGCCGGCGTCGCTGAAGTTCCCGAACCCCTGGGCGAAGAACCGGCCCTTCCGGATCCGCGCCTGGGCGAAGGAGTAGGTCCAGTCCTCGGCCTGCGCCGTGCCGGCGCCGGTCAGCTCGATCTGGGTAGCCTGGTTGAAGCCGGCGTCGACGATGAACTCGCCGTTCTCCCACGGACGGACGTCGAACCGGAGGCTCCCGCCGAAGCGCGTGGACTCGAAGTTGCGCTCCCCGATCCGGGTATCCGGGTCGGTCTCGAGCGCCTCCTCCCGGGCCGCCGCCTCGAAGAGATCGGTGAACGTCCAGTCGTCTCCGCGGAAATACTGCCCGGAGACCTTGAGCCCGACCTTGTCGCTGAAGCGGGTCGCGTGACGGAACTCGCCGTGGAAGACCGAGCGCTCGCCCCCGCCGATATTGAACTTCGTGCCGGGATCGTCGATCGGCGACGACGTGATGATGTGCAGGACGCCGCTCGCCGCGTTGGGGCCGTAGAGCGCGGCTCCCGGTCCCAGCACCACCTCGACCCGCTCGATGTCGAGGTTGGTCACCGGCATGAAGCTGTAGACGTTGACGTTCAGGGACGGCACCCGCGCGTAGCGGTTGTCGGAGATCACCAGCATGGCGCCCGAGAAAGCGTTGTTGAACCCGCGCGTCACCATGTTGGCCTGCTGGAGGCCGGTCTGGGCGGCGTCGACTCCGGGGAGCGCCTTGACGTGCTCGACCACCGTCGGAGCCGCCCGCTCCTCGATCTCGTCGGCGGTCACCACCGACACCGTGGCCGGAGCCTCCAGCGCCTTCTCCTCCTGGCGCCCGACCGTGACCACCTTGGGATCCAGCTCGATGGCCCGCGGGACCAGCGGCGCGGTGACGTCGGCGGCGCCCCCGGCTTCCACCTGCACGCCGTCGGTCCGCCATGGGGCATAGCCGAGCAGGGTGACGACCACGCTGTAGATCCCCGGCGCGACGTCGAAGGTGAAGCGGCCGCCCTCTCCCGAGAGCGCGCCCGCCGTCTCCTGGCCGCCGGTCTGGAAGATCTGGACGCTGGCGTCCGGCAGCGGGGTGTTGGCCTCGGTGTCGATCACCTGACCGGCGATCGTTCCCGTCTGCGCCCGGATGGGAGCCGCACCGGCGGAGAGGAGCCCCAGGCACACGCCTCCCAGAGCGAGTCTTGCGCGCATCCTGTTTCTTCTCCTGGCTGTAAGCGGGTGGCCTGGCGGCCCTGCGCCCGGACAATGTCCATTGTAGCCGGAAAGCACCGGATCTGTCCAGACGGACGCGCGGAGTCCGGGCCCACATCGGTCAGCAGATCGGGCTCGCCAGGCGGGCGTCTGGTCTCAGGCGGGCGGCAGCAGCCGGCCGATCTCCGCCTCCACCGCCCTGACCAGCCGCCGGGCGGCCGCCCGCGCGTGGGGATTGTGGCGGACGATGTCCTCGTAGAGCTCCTCGGTGTCGCCGCCCACCAGCTCGAGCATCGACAGAAAGCGCCGCTCGGAGGGGGTCCCCAGCTCGACCAGGCGACTTCGATCCAGCGCGTCCTCGGCGGCGATGCCGGCGCGCCGGAGCGAGCGGGCGACCAGGAAGACCATTGCCTGGCTCCTGGCCATCCGCCGGTCGTGCTCGTCGGCGTCGACGAAAAGGGGCTCGAGACCGAGAGCGCGGCAGGTCGCCGCCACCTCTTCGGCCGCCGCTTGGTGCCCGCGAACGACGCAGACGGCGATCCGCTGGCCCAGGGTCCCCTCCTCGCGCGCGCTGTCGGGGCCGAACAGGGGATGCGTGCCGACGGGACGGACGCCCTCGGGAAGCCGCTCCGACATCCAGCGCCCGGGCATGAGCTTGACGGAGCAGAGGTCGACGACGAGAGCCCCCGGCTGGAGATGGGGGGCGATCTCGTCGAGGACGTCGGGGAGAACGCGGATGGGGACGGCCAGGACGACCCGCGGCGCGGTGGCCGCGGTCGGGAGGGGGACCCACTCCACGTCCAGCCCTTCCGTCTCCGCCGACCGGTCGACGAGGTCCGCCACCCGCACGCGGAAGCGCTGGCCGAGGAGCCGGGCGGCCAGCCGGCCGCAGCGGCCGCAGCCGACGATCCCGACCTCGTCCACCGCGCCTAGGCGGTGAAACCGTTCGAGGAGACCGTCATCCCGGCCGGTGTCTCGCAGCGAGGCACTATCCCTTGGTGGCCGTCCGTTGCGCCAGCTCCTCCACCCGGGCCCGCTCCTCTTCGGTCAGCTTCTCCGGGACCGTGATCTCGATCTCGACGTACATGTCCCCGCTGCGGCCGTCCTTCTCGATTCCCTGCCCCTTCACCCGCAGCTTCGTGCCGCCCTGGGTTCCCGGGGGGATGCGGAGCTCCACCTTCGTCCCACGGATCGTGCGCACGCGGATCCGGGTCCCCAGCATCGCCTGGAAGGCGGTGATCGGGACGGTGCAGAGGATGTCGAGCCCGTCGCGCGAGAAGAACCGGTCGGGCTTCACCCGCACGACGAGATAGAGGTCCCCCGGCGGGCCTCCGCCGACCCCGGGCTCGCCCTTGCCCTTCAGCCGGATCCGCTCGCCGTCCTCGATGCCGGCCGGGATCCTCACCTTGACGCGGCCGCTTCGCGAGACGCTGCCGTCGCCGCCGCACGTCCGGCACGGTGTCTCGACGATCGTCCCCCGGCCGGTGCAGCGCGGACAGGGACGCTGAACCGCAAACGCGCCCTGGACGAGCGAGACCTGGCCCGAGCCTCCGCACTGCGGACACGTCTCCACCTTGCTCCCGGGCTCGGCCCCGGAGCCTTGGCACCGCGGACACGTCTCCTCGAGCGGAACCTGTACCATGATCTCACCGCCCGTGGCGGCGGTCTTGAAGGGGATCCCGACCTCGACCCGGCGGTCGGGGCCGCGCTGGGGACCGGGCCGGTGCCCGCGGGTGCGCCCGCGGCCACCGAAGATCGACGAGAAGAGATCGCCGAGCCCGCCAAAACCGTCGAGGTCCTCGAGGTCGATCGTCTGCCAGCCTCCGGCGCCCGCCCCGCCGGGCCCGCTCGCCCCGCCGCGGCCCGCGCCGAACCCCTCGTAGGCGCCCATCTTCCGCATCCGGTCGTACTGCTTCCGGCGCTCGGAATCGGACAGGACCTGGTAGGCCGCGGAGAGCTCCTTGAAGCGCTCCTCGGCCGCCGGATCGTTGGGGTTGGCGTCGGGGTGGTACTTCCGGGCGAGCTTGCGGTAGGTCTTCTTGATCTCCTCGGCGGAGGCGCTCTCCGGGATGCCGAGGACCTGGTAGTAATCCTTCGCCGGCATCGGGAGCTCAGCCCGACTCGATCTCGGGGCCCCGCTCGCCGGGTCGGTGCTCGTACACCTGGACCTGGGCCGGTCGCAGGAGCTGCTCGTTGAAGCGGTAGCCCCGGATCGGAACGGCCGCGATCCTGCCATCGAGCTGCGGCTTCGGGGCGGGCCAGATGCCGATCGCCTCGTGCACGTTGGGATCGAAGGGCTCGCCCGGCTGGCCGACCGGCTCGAGACCCTCCTGGCGAAGCTGCTCGAGGAGCTTCCGCTCGACGAGCCGGACGCCGTCGATCACGGCCTGGGCAGGCGTCGTCGAGGGATCGAGGCCGGCCACCCGCCGCATGTCGTCGAGGACGGTCAGGAGCTTCCGGACCATGTCCCCCTTGGCGCGACCGGAAGATGAGGTGCGGGCGCGCATCTCCCGCCGGCGGTAGTTGTCGAAGTCGGCTTGAAGCCGGAGGAGACGGTCCTGAAGGCGCAGGATCTCGGCGTCACGGCCGTCCATCTCCTCCCGGAGAGCCGCGATGTCCTCTTCGACCGCTTCGGCGGCCTCCGCCTCTTCGGCGGTCTCGGCCGCCTCGAGGTCGGTCGGATCCGTTGCCAGGGCGTCCGACCCGGAGGAGTCCTCCCCGGCTCCGCTCTCGCCGCTTCCCTCTTCGACGGGAATCTCGCGCGGTCCACGTGTCGCCATAGCCCGGTGAATATAGGAGCGGGCCGGGCGGGCGTCACAGGAGTGGCCAACGGCAGGAAAACGAAACCTCGCTACAACAGTTCAGACGAATCGGGACGGACCTCGGAAGGGAGTCGGGTGATAACCGCCTCATGCAGATCCCGCGCGATCTCCAGCGCCCCCTCGGCCTCGCTGCGCGAAGGTGTTTCGGGGTCGCCAGGGTAGCGGAAGCGCCACGCGTACTCGGACAGGGGCGCGGCGCTGTCGATCAACGGTCCGAGGCTCTTGTCGATCCCCAGCGCTTGCTCCCCGATCTTCTCTATGACGTGGGTCTTGCCGAAGATCTCCCCGTGCCATACCAGAAAACCCTTGATCGACTTCTCCGCCGCCTGCTGGGCGTCGAAGACGGCGTGGTCGAGGAGCGGGGGATCAGCGTCGAGCGCGAGCCGGGCCGCGCGCAGGTCGCCGGCTGCCTTGACCAGCCACGCGCGGGCCTCCTCGACGAGCGCCGGGTCAGGCGGCATGGACGATCCGTCCCTCGCGCGCGACCGTCGCGGGCAAGGAGGCCGGGACACGCAGCCGACGCGAGAACGCGCCGCTCGTCCAGACGACAACGTCCACGGCGGCCCCGGTCCCGCGAAGGGCCCGGTACCCGAGGCGGCCGCGGTGCCGCTCCGGGGGGGCATCGTCCGGGACCACGACCAGGAGATCGTAGTCGCTGTCCGGACCCCCTTCGTCACGCGCGCGCGATCCGAAGAGGTAGATCCGGTCGGGTTCGTACGCCTGGACGAGGCGCCGGACAACCTCGGCCAGCAGGGGGTCTTCCAGGGACAGTCCTGCGGTCGGGACGGGCTGGATCCTCTCCAACTCGGCTGTGTGACCGGCGTGCGCCGCTTGCCAGAGGTCCCACGCGGCCTGGGACTCGAGCCAGTACTCGGCGGTCGTTCCTAAGAGCCGGGCGAGGCGAAGGGCGGTGTCCGGGGTGATTGCCCTGCGCCCGCGGCAGATTTGGTTCATCCGCTGGAGAGGAACACCGAGGCGCTCGGCCAGCTCGGTCTGTGTCATCCCGAGCGGGCCCAGAAATCTTCGCTTCAGGATTTCGCCCGGTCGAGGCGGCGGTTGCTCGGACCGTGGCGTGTGCCCGGCGTGCTCGAGCTTCATGATGACGATGTTAACGTATGACCATATGACGGGCAAGAGTTCAAGCCCTACTCGAATCCTTCAGGAGAGCCCCGAACGTCGTCTCGTCCAGCACCGGAACCCCGAGCTCCCGCGCCTTGTCGAGCTTGGCGCCCGGGGCATCCCCGGCGACCACGTAATCGGTCTTCCGGGATACCGAGCCCGTCACGCGCCCCCCGAGCCGCTCGATCGCCGCCTGGGCCTCGGAGCGCGTCCAGCCCTCGAGCGTGCCGGTCAGGACGAAGCTCTTCCCCGCCAGCCGACCCGTCGCCGCGGCGGTCTCGCCGCGGCGGAAATCCACGCCGTGCTGCTGGAGCCGGGCCACCAGCCGGCGGTTCCCGGCCCGATCGAAGAACTCGATCACCGACTCCGCCACCCGGGGGCCGACGCCTTCGATCGCCTGGAGACGCTCCACGTCGGCCTCCTTGAGCCCGTCGATCGAGGCGAACTCCGCCGCCAGCAGCGCCGCCACCGTCGCCCCTACGAAGCGGATCCCGAGGCCGTACAGCGCGCGCTCGAAGCCGCGCCCCTTCGACGCCTCGAGCGACGCCAGGAGGTTGGCGGCCGAGAGGTCCCCCATCCGGTCGAGGCCCGCCAGGGTCGCGTGGTCCAGCTCGTAGAGGTCGGCCAGGTCATGGACCAGCTCCCGGTCGACGAGCTGGCGGGTGAGGACGTCCCCCAGGCCGTCGATGTCCATGGCGCCGCGACCGCCCCAGTGCAGGATCCCTTCGCGGAGCTGGGCGGGGCAGGAGGCGTTCGGGCAGCGGTAATCCACCTCGCCCTCCAGGCGCACCACCCGCGTACCGCACTCCGGGCAGCGGGGGGGCCACCTGAAGGGCTTCGTCCCGCGCGGGCGTTTCTCCTTGACCACCCGGACGACCTGCGGGATCACGTCTCCGCCGCGCGCCACCACCACCGTGTCCCCCACGCGCACATCCTTCCGGGCCAGCTCGTCGGCGTTGTGCAGGCCGGCCATCTGGATGGTCGCACCGCTGATCCCGACCGGCTCCAGGACCGCGGTCGGGGTCAGCTTCCCGGTCCGCCCGACCGTGATCAGGATGCCCTCGACGACGGTCGTGGCTTCCTGCGCCGGGAACTTGTAGGCAATCGCCCAACGGGGGTGCTTGGAGGTCGCCCCGAGGTCCGCCTGCTGATCGAGAGAATCGACTTTGACGACCACGCCGTCGATCTCGTAGTCGAGCTCCTGGCGGGCCGACTCCCACTTCTCCCAGTAGCGCATGACGCCGTCGAGGTCCTCGAAACGCCGCCACTCGGGATTGATCGGAAGCCCCCATTCGGCCATGCGCTCGAGCGTCTCCGACTGGCTGCGCAGATCGGGAACGCCGTGCAGGGAGTAGGCGAAGAAGCGCAGCGGACGGCCGCCCGTGATCCTCGGATCGAGCTGGCGGAGCGAGCCGGCGGCGGCATTTCGCGGATTGGCGAACTCGGGGTCACCGGCCTCCGCGCGCCTGGCGTTCATCCGCTCGAAGCCGCTCTTCGTCATGTAGATCTCGCCGCGCACGACGACGCGCCCGGGATGGCCCTTCCCACCCAGGCGCAGCGGGATCTCGCGGATGGTGCGCAGATTCGCGGTGACGTCTTCGCCGACGAACCCGTCGCCCCGCGTGGCGCCGAGGACGAAGACCCCGCCCTCGTAGGTGAGCGAGATCGAGGCGCCATCGATCTTGAGCTCGGTCACGTAACCCACCGACCCGGGATCCTCGACCCTACGCTCCACTCGACCGGCCCACTCACGCAGCTCCTCGTCATCGACGGCGTTCTCGAGCGACATCATCGGCGGGGCGTGCTCGGCCTGCGGGAAGCCTTCGCGCGGCGCGCCCCCCACCCGCTGCGTGGGTGAATCGGGAGTGACCAGCGACGGATGCTCCGTCTCCAGCTCCTGGAGCTCGCGCACGAGGGCGTCGTACTCCGCGTCGGTCACGACCGGCGCGTCCTCCTCGTAGTAGTGCCGGTCGTGCGTGCGGATCTCCTTGCGGAGGGCCTGGACGCGCCGGCGGGCCTTCGCGGGGACGGTTTCGGGGGTCACGGGATCGTGATGGTTAGCGCGGGGCGGGTGGTACCGGCAACGCCGGGGCTCCCTTTGAGCGGGTCAGACTCCGGCCCAGATGGCCCGGAGGTCGTCCGCGTCCAGCTCATCGGAGACCAGGACGGCGCGGGGAGCGGAGCCGGCGGAGTCGACCGCGACGACCGCCAGCGAGCCTTCGTGGACTTCTCCCAAAGCCGGCAACGGCGCGTCCTCCGGCGGGAGGAATACCGACACATATCCGTCGCCGATCGCGAACGTGTAGTGGGCATAGGAGACGCCATCCACGACGCACTCGCTGAGGCCGGTGAGCCGCGCCCCGGGAAGGGTCGGGGGCGGGGGCACGGGGGTTCCCGCGGGGAACGGATTCTCGCTCGGCGCCGCCACCGCATGGGCGTCGTGGTCGGCGGCGAAGCCGGCCGCGCGAGCGGCCGGCGGGGAGCCACTCCACGGCCGCAGCAGAACGACCAACGCCAGCACGGCGGCCGCCGCGACGGGCACGAAGACCCGGCGCCAGCGCGTGGACTGGATCGGCGTCGCCGCGTCCACTCCCGGCTCCTCGCCGGGCATCCCGGAGCCTTCCTTCGCCAGGGTCTGTTCGACCTGCGAACGCACGGACGCCGGGGCGGTCTCGCGGCAGGCCTCGGCGACCCGCGCAAGGAACCGGCCTTCGACCGCGGCCAGGCGCTGGCATTCGGGGCACGCCTCCAGGTGTTCCTCGACCCGCGCGACTCGATCGACTCCCAGCTCCGCGTCGAGATAGGGGTAGAGCAACGGTCGAATCTCCTCGCAGCGGCTCACGACCCGTATAACCACCGATCCGCGCGGATTATTCCCATCATCCGACGTTCGCGGATACGCGCTCGGCCGCTTTCCTTCCCCCTCGCGCGAGGTCGCCGCAGCGGGCCTCCCTCCACACCCGCTCGATGATCCGGCGCTGGAGCTCCGCGAGGTCGCCGGTCTCGGCGTAGACGGTCCGCTGCCACGCGCATTCGGGCCCCTCCTCGAGGATCCGGTCGATGCCGCCGAGCGCGATCTCCTCGGTGCCCAGGGCGGCGGCCCACGGCCGGGCGGCTTCCCGCAGGGCATAGATCTCTTCCTCCAGCGTCGTCGTCTGGCCGGTGATCGGGTGGGCGATCTGGGCGTCCCAGCCGAAGCGCTGGGCCTTGAACCAGCCGTCACCCAGAAACGCGGGCTCGAGCTCCCACTCGGGCTCGCCGGCTTCGTAGGACGCGACCAGCCCCGCCACCAGCGCCTGCGCGAGGGCGGTGAACGTACGCGTCCGGTCGAGCCCGATCTGCATGTCGAGCATCCGCAGCTCCACCGTCGGGTAGGTGAGATGGGCGCGGACGTTCCACCACGCCTGGCGGGGGACGGTGATCCCGCCCGATCGAGTCAGCCCGTCGATGACTTCCAGGTAATGCCGCCAGTCGCGGAAGCGCGGCGCGAAGCCCGTTCGCGGAAACGAGCCGAAGACGTGCATGCGGATCGTCCGGAAGCCAGTGTCGGCCCCCTCGAAAAAGGGTGAGTTGGCCGACAGGGCGAGGAGCGGGGCGCACCACCGGCGGAGCTGGTTGGCGACGTAGATCCTGGCATCCTCGTCTTCCACACCGACGTGGACGTGGAGCCCGAACGAGAGGTTTCGCCGCGCAAGGTACTGGAGCTGGTGGCCGACCCACTGGTAGCCAGGCGTGTCCACGAACTCCTGGTCGCGCCAGCTCGCGAACGGATGGACCCCGCCGATCCCGATCGCCACGCCCTGACGTTCGGCGAGGTCCATGATCGCGCAGCGCAGCCGCCGGACCTGCATCGCCGCGTCGTCCACGTCGGCCGCGACCCCGGTGTTGGCCTCGAGGACGGTGTGCAGGAGCTCGTACCCGAGGCGATCGCGGAGCTCCTCCGGGGCGGCCGCCAGCAACGTATCGACCGCCGGCTTCAGGTCGCCGGTGGCGGGATCGCAGAGCTGGTACTCCTCTTCGACACCCAGGCTGGGGACGGGCACGCTCATCTAGGCGAAGGAACGGAGGTGTTCCCGCTCCTCTTCCCCCAGGCCGTAGGCATCGTAAAGGTGACCCTCCGCCTCGCGCTGCAGGGCGTCGATCCGGCCCTGCACGTGGGCGATCTCCGACTCCAGCCGAGCCCTGTGCTGGAGGATCACCACGACATGGGCGGTCGACAGCGGCATGCGGATGTAATCCTCGAGCTCCTCCCGGCCCATCCCGCGCAGCCGGTCGAACCGCTGCTGCAGCCAGAGCTCCAGGTAGGTGGCCGCTTCCTCGGTGGTGGTCACGATCGTCGAGCCCCGGCGGAAGATCACGACCGGGCCCCGGCGGCGGACGTCGGCGACCTCGCCGAGGGGGCGCGGGACGTTGATCTCCCGGATGATGCCCTCGGTCTGGGCGAGGGGCACGAGGTCCACGCCGGCTTCCTCCGCGATCCGGTCGACCTGGTCGACGGCATTGAGCCGCTCGGCGTTCTCGGCCGCCAGCCGGAGGATCTCGTCCCGGGCCTTACGGAACGCCGCACCGCCCTTCTTGGTGAGGATCGGCACCCGAAAGCCGGCCAGGCGCTCCGCCGCGGGCGTGACCGGCTGTCCGACCCTCCGGGGGAAATAGCGCTGCCAGTAGAAGTGGAAGAGCCGGGAATTCAGGATGACCGCCAGGTCCTCGGTCGAGGTCGCCTTGAGCCTCGGAACGAGGCCCAGAAGCGGCGTCACGGGGACGTCGCTCTTCCCCGCCAGCGCGGCCAGCGGGACGTCACGGTAGCGAAAGACGACCTTGGCCGATCCGATCGCGGCGGCCTGATCCTCCTCCACCAACGCCGTTCTGGGCGAGGGGGTGAACACGATCGGCGGCCTCAGCATGTGGCGCCCGGCCAGGTAGTCGCGGGGCAGGAAGCCCACCGCGCGGTTCCGCCGGCGGGTGTCGTACGACTCCCACTCCTGACGCCCGACCAGGACGTCATGGACGGGATTGTCGAGCGGGTCGAGGACGCCCGGCAGGATGTCAACGAGGTGCGACAGAGCGTCGACGCGCATGGCAGGCTTCTCGTACCGCCGCGCGATCGACTTGGCGAGCTTGGAGTTGCGGGATCTCGCGTCGGGCATCGGCTGCTATCCCGTTTCAAGTGTGCGGGCGGGATCCAGCCGCGCCGCCCGGTGGGCGGGGAGTACCGCGGCCAGGACGCTAACGAGGACTCCCAAGCTAAGACCGGTCAGCAGGATCGGCCACGACAGGACGAAGAACGACTCCGGCAGGAGCGGCAGATCCGGGAGGAAACGGTCGAGGACACGGTCGGCGACCCAGGCCGCCCCTGCGGCCAGGGCGATCCCCGTCACCGCTCCCAGGAGCCCGATCAGCGCGGCCTCGACCAGGAACAGGAGCCGGATATCGCCGCGGCTGGCCCCCACCGAGCGGAAGATGCCGATCTCATGCCGGCGTTCCATGACCGACAGGAGGAGGGCGTTCCCGATTCCGATTCCGGCCACGGCGAGGACGACGAGGCCGATCGTGCCGAAGGCGGCGCCGAGGACGTCGGTCAGCGTGCGTACGCGGCTGGCGATCTCGCGTCCCGTCGTGACCGTCCAGCCCATGGCCTCGATCTGCCCGGCGATCCGGTCCACCTCCTCGGCCCGGCGCGCCACGACCGTCATCTGGACGTACTGGGGCGAGGTCTCGCCGGCCAGCTCCGCGTTCCAACCGTTCACCACCTCGAGCGGCACGCTGATTCCCACCAGCGGCACCCGGTCGCTGACCCCGACCAGCCGCACGGCGACCGGTCGCGTCTCCATCCCCACCCGCGGGTTGAAGGAGGACGAGCCGAGAAGCAGCGTGGCGTCGCGCCCGCGCAGGATCTCCGGTGTGAGCTGCGGAAGGTCGTTCGCCTTGGCGAATCCCGTGTTGTACATGTCGATGAGATCCTCCGAGATCACCGCCGGTACCGGACCGGCCGCGTCGGGGTGGAACGCGGCGTCGGGTGGGAGCTGATCCAGGACGAGGGCCGCCTCGATGCCGAACACCCCGGTGTCGGTCACGAACCCCTGGCCATAGAAATCGGCGCGGAGCCGGGCCGGAACACGCAGCCCGGCCATCGGCATCACCCGCTCGACGCCCTCGATCGCGGCGATCCGTTGGGCGGCCGTCTCGTCGAGGGTCGAGAACGGGCTCTCGAACCGCAGGACCGAGAGCGAGAAGGCGCGCGGCACGACGGTCAGATGGGTGATGGGCAGCGAGGAGACGACGCGGTCCATGATCGCCTTCCGCGTGCCCCCCACGAAGGCCAGCAGAAAGACGATGAGCGCCACGCCCAGCGCCACCCCGCCGGCCAGAAGGAGCGCCCGAAGCCCGTGCCGGCGGACCTCGTGAGCCGCCCGCTTCAACGCCCTCCCCGGACCCATCAGACGATCCTCCCATCCTCGAGACGGTGGGTCCGGTCGGCGACACGCGTGATGGCCGGGTCGTGGGTCACGATGACCACGCCCAGACCGCGCTCGTGGGCCAGCGAGTCGAGATGGCCGATGATCCCCGCACCCGTGTCCTGGTCGAGGTTGCCGGTCGGCTCGTCGGCGAGGACGAAGTCGGGCGCGTTCACCAGCGCCCGCGCGATCGCCACCCGCTGCCGTTGCCCGGCCGACAGCGTTCCGGCCCGCTGATCCACCTGATCCGCCAGATCGACGTCGGCCAGGGCGGCCCGGCCGCGGGCCTTCCAATCTGCGGGCGGGCGACGGGCGAACAGGAACGGGATCAGCACGTTCTCGAGGGCGGTCTCCTCCCCGTTCAGATGGAAGGACTGGAACACGAAGCCGATCCGCTCGTTGCGGTATCGAGAGAGGGCGCGATCGGAGCCCTCGTAGAGGTCCTCCCCGTCGACCCGCACCGTGCCCGAGGTGGGACGGTCGAGACCCCCGAGGAGGTTGAGGAGTGTCGTCTTGCCCGAGCCCGAGCGACCGATCACGACCGCCAGCTCACCGCTCTGGAACTCGCAGGAGATGCCGTCCAGGGCGGCCACGACCCGGCCGTCCAGAGGAAAACGCTTCACCAGATCCCGGCAGGCGATCTCCGTCAGGGCGCTCCGCCGCCTCCAAAGGCCTGGACGTAGCGGGCCACGGCGTCGATCTCGGCATCGGTCAGCGTCCCCCTCCACCCGATCATCGCCGTGCCCGGGCTGCCGTTCTCGACCGTGTTGCGGATGGCGGCCAGCGATCCGTCGCCGGTCTTCCACTCAGCGTCGTTGAAGTCGGCGGGCGGTGGCTCGAGGCCGATCGAGGCCTGGCCCTCTCCCCTCCCGTCCTCGCCGTGACAGAGGGCGCAGTTGGCCACGTAGACGGCCTCCCCGCTCACCGCCTCGGAAGCGCGGGCGGGCGTGTCCGGGGCCTCGTCGACCGCGGCCATGGTGTCCAGCGCCCCTTCCGTAGGCTCCCCCGGCGCCCCCTCCTCGGGACCGCTTCCACCGCAGCCGGCGAGCGCGATCGCCAGAGATCCGACCATCAAGCTGTAAACGGATCTTCGCATCCCTCTCTCCTTGTGCGAGGTTGGCTTCCGGGGGCGAGTCGCGACGCCGTCGCGTCGCGGAAAGGATCCGAATATACCTGCGGGGAAGTAGCGCTCCAAGAAGACCTTCAGGGGCGCGCCTCGCGGTGGCGGTCGAAAGCCAGGCGGGCCAGACGTTTCAGGTCGTCCAGGGAGAGCACGTCCGTCGGGCCACCACTCCCGGTCAGGTCGCGTCCGTCGACCAGCGTCACCGACGGCCCCAGGGAAGACCTGGGGACGGCCGCCTCGGCGCACACGATCCCGGCAGGCAGGCCGCGCCGGCGCGCCCGCGACAGGACGTACCCGGTTCCCTTCCCGGTGAGGCTCTGGGCGTCCAGCCGGCCTTCCCCGGTCAGCGCGAGGTCGGCTTTGCCGAGGGCCCGCGCGAGTCCCGCCAGCCGTGCCCACCAGCCGGTGCCTCCGGCGAGCCGGGCCCCCAGGAACGCGACCGACCCCGCACCGAGCCCTCCGGCCGCTCCGGCCCCGCGCGCCCCTGCCAGATCGGAGGGAGCGCCGAGGTCCCCGCTCCAGCGCTCGGCGAGCCGGGCGAGCCCCGCCTCCAGCCGCTCGACGTCGGCGGGAGAAGCTCCTTTCTGCGGGCCGAAGACGGCGGCCGCCCCCCGCGGCCCCAGGAGAGGGCTCAGGACGTCGGCCAGAGCCGTGACGCCGGCCGGAACGGCCGGAGCCCCCTTGGGGGGCACGACACGCGCGAGTCGCGGCAGGTCGCCGGGGCGGTCGATCGGCCGGCCGCCGGCATCCAGGAAGCGGTAGCCCAGCGCCCGCGCCATGCCCAGCCCGCCGTCCACCGTGGCCGAGCCGCCCAGGCCGATCACCAGACGGCGGACGCCCAGGCTGCCGGCCACGCGGATCAGCCTCCCCAGCCCGGCCGAATCGGCGATTAGCGGTCGCCGCTCCTCCGGCGCCAGATGCCGGAGCCCGATCGCCGCAGCGCTCTCCAGATACGCCACGCGCCGGTCCGGGTCCCATCCCCAGACAGCGGCGATCGGCCGCCCGAGCGGATCCGGGACACGCGCCCGGGCCTCCAGCGCCTCCGGCCGATAGTGGCGGACGACGGCGACGAACCCGTCGCCGCCATCCGACATCGGACGGAGGTCCACGCGGGCGACATCGCGGAGCGCTTCGCCCCAGGCGCGGGCGACCTGGACCGCGTCGAAGGTTCCCTTGAACGCGTTGGGCGCGACGACGACCCGGGGCGGGCGCCGGGAGGTCACGGCGGGATGGGGGTTGCGAAGTGCGGGGTCGTCCGATCCTTGGTCGCCGTCACAAGGACGCGAGCGCGCGGTCGATATCCAGGACGAGGTCGTCGGCCGCCTCGATGCCCAGCGCGAGCCGAATCATCGGCTCGGGAATCCCGAGCGCCTCCCGCTCGTCCCGCGAAAGCCCGCGATGCGAGGTCTGCGCGGGCAGCGAGACCAGCGAGTCCACGCCACCCAGGCTGGGAGCGAGCCGGATCCAGCGGAAGCTCCCGGCCAGCCGCGCCGCCTCCTCGAAGCTCGCGTCGGGGACGAACGATACGACGCCCCCGCCGCCCGCCAGGAGACGCTTCGCGACCGCATGATCGGGGTGGTCCGGCAGCTCGGGATAGTGAACCCGGTCGACCCGGGCGTGGGTCGACAGGAACTCGGCCACCCGCCGCCCGTTCTCGTTGTGGCGCGCCATGCGCACGGCAAGGGTCTTCACCCCGCGCTCGATCAGGAACGCCGCATGCGGATCGATCGACGCCCCGAAGCTGTGCATGCGGTGGCAGGCCTCCTCCACGAGCCGCGCCGGGCCGGCCAGCACGCCACCGATCTGGTCGGAGTGGCCCCCCAGATATTTCGTGGCGCTGTGCATCACGAGATCCACGCCGTGCTCGATCGGCCGCAGGTTGATCGGCGTAGCGAAGGTGGCGTCGACGAGCGAGGCGCAGCCCCGCTCTTTCGCCAGCTCCGCGAGGGCCGGCGTGTCGGGCACGCGTAGGAGCGGGTTGGAGATGGCTTCCCAGAAAAGGAGCCGGGTCTCCGGGCGGATCGCCTCCCGCCAGCGCTCGACCTCGATTCCCTCGGCGTACGTGACCGACACGCCGAGCCGGGGGAGCTCGACGTCCAGCAAGCGATGGGTGCCGCCGTAGAGCGACCGCGCGGCGACCACGTGGTCCCCGCTCGCGCAGACGGTCAGGATCGCGGTCGCGATCGCGCCCATCCCCGACGCCAGGACGAGCGCCGCCTCGGCGCCCTCCAGCGCCGCCAGCCGCTCCTGGAGCGCGACCTGGGTGGGGTTGTTCCCGTAGCGCGTGTAGACGAGTGGACGGTCGCCGGCGGGGTAATCGAAGGTGGACGACTGGTAGATGGGGGTGACCACCGCCCCCTCGCGATCGTCCCACCGCCCGGCGTGGACCGCGAGCGTGTCGAGGCGCGGAGGACGCCCGTCCGGCTTCACGCCTCGACCCCCGCCCCCTCCCGCAGCAGATCGGCCAGCCCGCGCGTGCCGCGCCGTGTGGCCGCGAGGCTTGCGGCCTCGACCGCTCCGGCCAGCGCCTCAGCGGGGGTCCGGCCGTGAGCGGCGTGGAGGATGACCCAGGCGGCCCCGAACACGTCGCCGCAGCCGGTCGGGTCGACCGCCGGCTCGCCCCGTGGGGCCGGCTCGGTCAGCCGGGTGCCATCGGCGCCGTACGAACGGGCTCCGCGGGCGCCGAGGGTGAAGAGAACGCCCTCCACCCCGAGGCCGTGGAGCCGGGCCGCCAGCCGGCCCTCGTCCTCCAGGGAGAGCGTGCGCGCCTCCCCGCGCCGCAGGAGGCCCGCCTCGGCCTCGTTCATCTGGAGCCAGCGGACGCCCTCGACCCATTCCTCCCACCGTTCGGGACGACGGTGCCGCCGGGCCTGGCCGGGCACGTGCTCCAGGCAGAGGCTGTGGATGTCCATGTAGACGGCGCCCGCGAACTCCCGCTTCAGGCGCGTGAACGTGTCGAGATCGATTTCCATCCCCGAGATGAAGTTCCAGAGCCACACGTCCAGACCCTCCAGCCACGGCTCGAGGAACTCCCACCGGAGCGGCGGCACGCCGCCGGTCAGGGTTTCGTCCCGCGTGCCGTCCTGATGATACTCGAGGTGAACCTTGTTGTTGACGTGGGGAACCGGTTCCACGGCACGGAGGTCGATCCCCGGGAGCTCGCCCAGGCTCTCCCGCACGCGGCCCAACGCGTCCCGTCCGACGCCGAGCACCGCGTGCGCGACCGAATCGGCAGGCAGGAACGCGCTCAGGCCGTGGAGAGCGTAGGAGATCCCCCCCAGATCCTCGATCCGCACGCCGTCGACGGTGTCGATCGTGTCCTCGACGACCGTTCCGGTCACGCCCGCCCGAATGGGCGCCGCGTCGGACCGGCGCGCCTTCGGGTGCCTGGCCGGTGATGTTCCGTCACCGCTCATCTCCGGGCCCCGTCGAAGGCGAGGCGCGCGGCCCCCATAACCCCCGCACGGCCGTCCAGGGCGGAGAGGCCGATCCGGTCGGCGGACGGGCCCGCCGGTCCCATCTCCGACTCGATCCGCGCCACCAGACGCTCCGCGAAGACGTCCCACGAACGGGCGAGCCCGCCCGTGAACACGATCAGGTCGGGATCGAACAGAACCCCCGCCAGGGCCACGCCCCGGGCCAGCGCGTCGATCGCCTCATCCAGCCAGGGCACGACCTCGGGATCGCCAGCCGCGTAGGCCTCGAAGATCGCCCGATGCTCGGTGGGGTCGCCTCCCTGGAGGCGCTCGGTCGCCTGGTCGGTAAGGGCATGCCCGCTGAAATAGGCCTCGACACAGCCGCGCTTCCCGCACGGACACGGCCGGCCACCGGGGACGACGACCTCGTGGCCCACCTCGACCGCCAGCCCGCGGGCCCCGTGGAAGATCCGGCCTCTCTCGACCACGCCGCCCCCCACGCCCGTGCCCAGCGTGACGAGCAGGAGCACGCTCGAGCCGCGACCCGCTCCCATCCACGCCTCCCCGAGCGCAGCCGCGTTGGCGTCGTTCTCCAGGACGACCGGACAGCCTACCGCCTCGGCGACCATGGACCGCAGCGGGACGTCGCGCCAACCGAGGTTGGGCGCGTGTACGATGACCCCCTCTTCGAAACGCATCGGACCCGGCGCGCCCATGCCGAGCCCGTCGATATCGACATCCGCCTCCTCGGCCACCTCGCGACAGGCGCGGGCGATCGACGTCACCGCCGCCTCCGGGTCGCGCAACGTGGGGATGTCGCGCTCGGCGAGAACGACGCCCTGAGGATCCACGACGCCGACCTTGCAGCGCGTCCCTCCCAGGTCGACCCCCCACGCGGGAAGCCCACCCTTTTCGAAGTCGCTGAACACGGCGCGAATGTAGAGACCCGGACGGCGAGGTGCATCGGGAAGCGGGCAGCGTGGGCCACCCGGCCGCTCTCGATCCGCAGCCGACTCTTACGCCGACCCGTTACGCCGGACCCGTCGCCGGAGCGGCGGCCGCGGCGGGAACGCTCAGCCGCGAGCACACGTGGCGATGGACCGCCTCGACGCCGATCCCGCGCATGCATTCGAGATTGTACGCGCAGGTGTTCTTGACACACGGCCGGCAGTGGACGGTATGCACGAGCACGCGGCTGGCCGCCCCTCGGGGCCCGGTCACACGCTCGTCGGCCGCGCCGCAGAGGTCGAGGAGCGGGGTGCCCGCTGCCGCGGCGAGATGCATGGGCCCCGTGTCGTTGGTCACCAGGAAGTCGATCCTCCGGAAGCACTCGGCGAGGACGGGAAGCGGCGTTAGCCCCGCCCAATCGAGCGGCTCGGGGGTGGCGGCCGCCGCGATCTCCGCGGTCAGCGGGCGCTCTCGGGCCGAACCGAACAGGATCACCCTGGCGCCCTCCCGTCCGAGCCGCGCGGCCAGCTCTGCGAACCGCCCGGCCGGCCAGCGCCGCGAAGCCGCGTGGGCGCCTGGGACGAGCCCCACCCGCGGGGCCCCGTCCCGAAGCCGCGGGTCCTCGAACAGCCGGTCGGCGTGCGCGACGTCGCCGGACCCTACGGCCAGGGGATAGCGCTCGGGCACCGGCCGTCCCGTGACGGCCGCGGCCAGCAACGCGTAGGTCTCCCACCGGTGGCGGCCTCGGTTCCAGCGGCGCGGAACGCGGACATCGGTCGCCAGCCGTCGCCAGAGCCCGCCGTACCCCCACACCTCCCCAACGCCGCCCGCCGAGAGCTCGGCCGCCGCACCCATGGAGTTGACGAGGGTGACCCCGAGCGCCGCCTGGCGCGGGGCCAGGAGCCGGCGCGCCTGCGCGAAGCGCCCCGGCCCGCGCCCGGCGATCCGGACGACGTCGTCGACCCCCTCCAGGCCGACGAACAGCGGCGCGATATGCGGCCGCGCGGCCAGCACGACGCCGTGGCTCCGGTACCGCTCGACCAGCGCCGCCACCGCCGGCAGGGCCAGCACCGCGTCGCCGATCCAGTTGGGCACCCGCACCACGACCGCCCGGTCCTCCCGTGGCGCCGCCGGCTCGATCCCGCCCGGCGGCTGTACGACGGCACGGTTCATTGCCGGGACCTCACGACTGCAGCTGGAGCGCCGCCAGGAACGCCTCCTGGGGGATCTCGACCGTCCCCACCTGCTTCATCCGCCGCTTCCCCTCCTTCTGGCGCTCGAGGAGCTTCCGCTTCCGGGTGATGTCGCCGCCGTAGCACTTGGCGGTGACGTTCTTCCGCAGCGGCCGGACGACCTCGCGGCTGATGACGCGCGTCCCGATCGCCGCCTGGATCACGACCTCGAACATCTGGCGCGGGATCAGCTCCTTGAGCTTCTCCGAGAGCTGCCGCCCCCAGTGGTGGGCCCGGTCGCGGTGCAGGATGACCGACAGCGCGTCCAGCGGATCGCCGTTCACCAGGATGTCGAGCTTGACCAGGTCGCTCGGCTTGTATTCGCGGAACTCGTAGTCGAACGACGCGTAGCCGCGGGTCACCGACTTCAGCCGGTCGTAGAAGTCGGTGATGATCTCGGCCAGCGGAAGGTCGTACTCGATCTCCACCCGCTCCGAGTCGATGTACTCCATCTTGACGTGCGTCCCGCGCCGTTCCTCAGAGAGCTTGAGGACGCCCCCCACGTACTCGGACGGCAGGATGAAGCGCCCGCGGACGAACGGCTCCTCGACACGCTCGATCTTGCCGCGATCGGGCATCCGGCTCGGGTTCTCGATGAGCTGCATCTCGCCGTGCTCGGGGTAGACGTGATACTCGACGTTGGGGACGGTCGTGATCAGGTCGAGATCGAACTCCCGCTCCAGCCGCTCCTGGACGATCTCGCGGTGCAGCATCCCCAGAAAGCCGCAGCGGAAGCCGAAGCCCAGCGCGGTCGAGGTCTCGGGCTCGTAGGCCAGCGACGAGTCGTTCAGCTTGAGCTTCTCCAGGGCGTCGCGCAGGTCGGGATAGCGGTCGGCGTCGGTCGGATAGAGCCCGGCGAACACCATCGGATGGACCTCGCGGTATCCAGGAAGGGGCTCGGCGGCACGCTCCTCCGCGTCCACGATCGTGTCGCCGACCTTGGTGTCGGCTACCCGCTTGATGCTGCCGACGAGGTAGCCCACCTCCCCCGTCTCGAGCGCCCCCGCCGGATGCATCCCGAGCCGGAGCCGCCCCACCTCCAGCACCTCGTAGGTCGCCGCGTTGGAGCAGAACCCGATCCGCATCCCCGGCGCGATCCGGCCGTCGACCACCCGGATGTAGGGGACCGCCCCGCGGTACTTGTCGTACTGGGAGTCGAAGATGAGCGCCCTGAGCGGTGCGTCCGGGTCGCCTGCGGGCGCCGGGATCCGCTCCACGATCGCCTCCAGCACGGCCTCGACGTTGGTTCCCAGCTTGGCCGAGACGGAGACGATCTCCGACGGATCCACGCCGAGCAGGTTGACCAGCTCCTCCTGGACCAGCTCCGGGCGGGCCGCCGGCAGATCGATCTTGTTGATGACGGGGATGAGCTCCAAGTCGTTCTCGAGGGCGAGGTACAGGTTGGAGAGGGTCTGGGCCTCGATCCCCTGGGCCGCGTCCACGACCAGGAGCGCGCCCTCGGCGGCGGCCATCGAGCGCGAGACCTCGTATGAGAAGTCCACGTGGCCGGGGGTGTCGATCAGGTTCAGCTCGTAGGCCTCGCCGTCCCGCGCGACGTAGCGCATGGTGATGGCGTGCATCTTGATCGTGATGCCGCGCTCGCGCTCGAGGTCCATCGCGTCCAGAACCTGGGCCCGCATCTCGCGTCCGGCGACCGTCCCGGTCCGCTCGAGAAGGCGGTCGGCGAGCGTGGACTTGCCGTGATCGATGTGGGCGATGATGGCGAAGTTGCGGATCCGGCTCTGGGACATACCGAGGAATGTAACCCCGCCCAACCGATCGAGGCCGACCGGGCGCCTTCGCAAGCGGCCGGCAACAGCTCCATCCCTTAGCCTTGTGAGAGAGCCTCGGAGCCCGCAGTGGGCTCCGAGGCTCTCCGTCTGGCCGCAACCCCTGGGTGCGGCCGGCTCAGGTTGTCGTCACTCCTCCGAGGTCTCGTCCTCGTCGCAGTGCTCGGTTCCGGGGAGGGTCCCCTCGTTGAAGGCCGCCAGCGTGCCGGCGATCTCGATCAGGTCCTTCCTCGTGAACCCGGCGCACGTGTCGTTGCCCTTGAGGTCATCCGCCACCGCCGGTGTGCAGGCGTTGAAGAAGGTCTCGGCGTCCATGAGCTCGCTCGCGACCAGACTCCCGTCCGCCTCGTTCAGGTCGTTCAGGATGGCCGCGATGTAGTGGAACGACAGGTTGTAGTAGACGTTCCCCGCCTTGGGCGTCCACAAGACCTCGAACCAGGTCTGGTCGCTGAGGAAGAAATCCTCGCCCTCGGCCTCCTGCATCATGTCGCCGTCCACGTCGGGCAGCAGGAGCCACGTGTCGTCGGGCGGCGCGCCGCCATGGAACGTCACGTTGTGGGTCTTCCAGTACCCCGGCGTCAGCGAGCACGAGACCGGGCACGTCACGGTGATCGTGAGCGTGAACGGATCGCTGCCCGTGGCATCGGTGTCGTTCGTCAGGAAGGACGACGTGTTGACGATCACGATGTCCCCGCACTGCTCGGTCGTGAACGGACCGAAGTCGCGATCGTACGTCAAGTCCGCGGGCAGCATGTCGGTGATGCAGACGGTGCCGAGATCGATGTCGTCCATTGGATCCATCGGCGTGCCGAAGTCATCGGTCACGTCGATGCACTCGTCGACCTCGTTCACCACGTCCGCCGGGCCGAAGTCGAACATCGCCGACCCGTCGTAGCTCGTCGTCACCCCGACCTTGTCGGTCGCCACCTTGTCCTTGTCGAAGCTCTTGTTCTGGAGCTTCGCGATCGCCTTGTTGGTGCGGGCGTCGCCGTCCGGCAGGGACACCGGACCGTACGTGCAGACGAGCTGGCCGTCG
>JBOHRQ010000039.1:0-20804 GCA_050732875.1 Gemmatimonadota bacterium
CGAAGGAGGAGGGCGGCCGTCACACGCCGTTTTTCCCGGGCTATCGACCGCAGTTTTACTTCCGGACGACGGACGTGACGGGCTCGATCGAGCTGCCGGCGGGTGTGGAGATGGTGATGCCGGGGGATAACATCACGCTGAAGGGCCAGCTGATCACGCCGGTGGCGATGGACGAGGGGCTCCGGTTCGCGATCCGCGAGGGCGGCCGGACGGTGGGCGCCGGTGTCGTAACGAAGATCCTCAAGTAGGCGGCCGGGAGATAGAGGATGGCGGCGATTCGCGACAAGATCACGCTCGCGTGCTCCGAGTGTAAGGAGCGGAACTACCAGATGACGAAGAACCGGCGGAAGCATCCGGATCGTGTCGAGTTCCGCAAGTTCTGCCGGCGCTGCAACGCGCACACGGTGCACAAGGAAACTAAGTAGGACGCGCGAAGGGGGTGGAGATCCAGGACAGCCCACAGGGGTGTAGCTCAGTTTGGGAGAGCAGCGGACTCCAAATCCGCAGGTCGCAGGTTCGAGTCCTGTCACCCCTGCCATCGACGACATCGACGGCTGACGGTCGGTGAACATGTTGGAGAGGGTCAAACAGTTCCTGCGCGAGGTCCGGACCGAGTTGGAGAAGGTCACGTGGCCCGGACGGCAGGAGGTCCAGGCGGCCACGATCGTGATCATCGCCCTCGTGCTCCTGCTGGCGGCGTTCATCGGGGGCGTGGATTTCGTAGTGAGCCGGGTGCTCGGCCTGTTCTTCAGGCTCTAGATGGGAAGCCCGGGAGACGATCAGGAAGGACCCATGACTGACGAGAGCGTGAAGAGCGGGGACGAGCCACAGCAGGCGACGGCGACCGAGCAGGGTAAGTGGTACGCCCTGCAGGTTTACTCGGGCCACGAGAACAAGGTCCGTACGCTGCTCGAGAAGCGGATCGCCGAGAGCAACGATCCCAACGTGATCATCCACCAGGTCCTGGTCCCGACCCAGGAGGTGATGGAGATCAAGGGCGGCAAGAAGACCAAGGTGACCCGCAACCTTTATCCCGGGTACATCCTCGTCGAGGCGGTGATGAACGAGGACACCCAGTACTTCATCAATCGGGTGAGCGGGATCATCAAGTTCCTCGGTGCCGGTCCCTCGCCGCAGCCGCTCCGCGAACGGGAGGTCAACAAGATTCTCGGACGCATCGACGAGGTGAGGGAGCCCGTTGAGATCGAGGAGATCCCGTTCGACATCGGGGACTCGGTGGATGTAGTGGAGGGTCCCTTCGGCGACTTCAGCGGCGTGGTCGAGGAGGTCTATCCCGAGAAGGGCAAGGTCAAGGTGACGGTCAGCCTGTTCGGACGGCCGACCGCGGTCGAGCTCGACTATCTGCAGCTCAAGAAGACGTAATAGCGGAACGCGCGGCGGGGAGCCGCGAACGGTGCGTCGGCATACGGAGAGAGGTAGATGGCAAAAAAGGTCATAACGCAGATCAAGCTCCAGATCCCGGCGGGTCAGGCCAACCCGGCCCCGCCCGTGGGGCCGGCGCTCGGCCAGCACAGCGTCAACATCATGGAGTTCTGCAAGGCGTTCAACGCGAGAACTGCCCAGCAGGCGGGGCTGATCATCCCGGTGGTGATCACGGTGTACGCCGATCGGTCGTTCACGTTCATCACCAAGACCCCACCCGCGGCCGTCCTGCTGAAGAAGGCCGCGGGGCTCGAAAAGGGATCGGCGGAACCCAATCGCACGAAGGTGGCCCAGGTCACGCGGGATCAGTGCCGCGAGATCGCCCGGACCAAGCTCCCGGATCTGAACGCGAGCGACATAGAGTCGGCCACCAACATGATCGCCGGGACGGCGCGTTCGATGGGAATCGAGGTGCTCGCATGACCCGGCTCGCTCTGAGAAGCCGACGCTATCGCGAGGCCGCGGCCGGGCTCGAGGCCGGACGGGCTTATGACGTGCGGGGCGCGGTCCACGCGTTGAAGGAGATGCCGGCCGCCGCTTTCGAGGAGACGGTGGACCTCGCCGCGCGGCTCGGGGTGGATCCCCGGCACGCCGACCAGATCGTCCGCGGGACGGTCGTTCTGCCGCATGGCACCGGGCGGTCGGTGCACGTGACGGTCATCGCGCAGGGCGAAAAGCTGAAGGAAGCATCGGATGCCGGTGCGGACGTGGTCGGTGGAAAGGACGTCGTCCAGAAGATCCAGGACGGCTGGTTGGAGACCGGCGTCATCCTCGCGACGCCGGACATGATGAGCGAGGTCGGCAAGCTCGGACGCCTGCTCGGCCCGCGGGGCCTCATGCCCAACCCGAAGAGCGGCACCGTGACCTTCGACATCCAGCGGGCCGTGCGCGAGGTCAAGGCGGGGAAGATCGAGTTTCGCACCGACAAGACCGGCAACGTGCACGTGCCGGTCGGCCGCCGCTCGTTCAGCGAGGATGAGCTGGTGGAGAACGTGGAAGCGTTCATGGAGACGATCATGAGGGCCAAGCCGGCCGCCGCCAAAGGTCAATACGTGCGCAGCGTGGCGATCTCCAGCACCATGAGCCCGAGCGTATCGATCGATCCGAACCTGTATCGCCGGGCCTAGAGGGGAGACCGATGCCGACCTCCCAGAAGGAACTCAGGATAAGCCGGCTCCGGGAGCGCCTGGAAGGGGCCAAGTGCCTGTACGTCACCGACTTCACCGGGCTGGACGTGGCCATGATGACCGAGCTCCGTGCGCGTCTGACCGAGGCCAGCGTCGAATACGTCGTGGTGAAGAATACGCTCGCGCGGCGCGCGCTGGCCGACGGACCGTACGCCGAGCTGATCGAGCACATGACGGGACCCAACGCGTTCGCGGTCTCGCGCGAGGACGTGGTCAACGCGGCCAGGATCCTCACCGAGTTCGCAAAGGAGAGCGAGCGGCCGCAGATCACGGCCGGAGCCATCGAGGGCCAGGTCGTGTCCCTCGAGGAAATCCGGCGGATCGCCTCTCTGCCGCCGCGCGACCAGCTGCTGGCCGAGGTGGTGGGGTATGCGCGCGCCCCGATCTCCGGCCTGGTGTTCGTTCTGCACGGCCTGATGGCGAAGTTCGTCCGCACCGTCGAGGCCGTGCGGGCACAGCGCGAAGCCGAAGAGGGTGGTTCGCCCTCCGCGCAGGCGGCGGAAAAGGCCGCGCCCGACGAGTCCGCTCAGGACGCCCCGGAACAACCGGACGCTCCGGAACAACCGGACGCTCCAGAGCAGCCGGACGCTCCAGAGCGACCGGACGCTTGACCATAAGCAGACCGTAACCTTGAAGGAGAGCACGATGGCGAAGGCGACGATGTCGAAGGACGAGATCATCGAGGCGATCGGCAACATGAGCGTCCTCGATCTGGCCGAGATGGTCAAGGAGATGGAGGACAAGTTCGGCGTGACGGCTGCCGCCCCCATGATGGCGGCGCCGGCCGGGGGTGGGGCGGCGCCCGCCGCGGTGGAGGAGGAGAAGGACTCCTTCGATGTCATCCTCGCGGCGGTCGGGGAAAAGAAGATCCAGGTCATCAAGGTGGTTCGCGAGATCACCTCGCTCGGGCTGAAGGAGGCGAAGGACCTCGTCGACGGGGCCCCGAAGCCGGTGCGGGAAGGGGTCGGCAAGCCCGAGGCCGAGGAGATCCAGAAGAAGCTTCAGGAGGCCGGCGCGACCGTCGAGGTCAAGTAGACCCGCGCGGTAGAGCTCGGGCGGGACGGACGCGCCGGCGGCCGTCCCGCGTCTTTTCGGCGCCTCGTCCGGCAGCGGCTCAGCGACAAGGAGAACGATTTGAGATCCAATAGCGGCAACGGGACCAAGCACCATTCGTTCGGCAAGCTCGGCGTATCGATGGACATGCCGGATCTGCTGGCCGTTCAGAAGGAATCGTTCGCCAAGCTCCTTCAGATCGAGGAGCCCGCGGACAAGCGCGTCAACGATGGCCTGCAAGCCGTCTTCCAGGACGTGTTCCCGATCACCGACGTCAAGGAGAACTATTCGCTCGAGTTCGTCCGCTACTCAATCGGCGAGCCGAAGTACGGTGTGGAGGAGTGCCAGGAGCGCGACATGACCTACGCGGCTCCGCTCAAGGCCACGCTCCGCCTCGTCATGAAGGAGGACGTCGACGGCGAGAAGAAGATCAAGGCGGTGACGGAAAAGGAGGTCTTCCTCGGAGAGATCCCGTTGCTGACCGACCTCGGGACGTTCGTCATCAATGGCGCCGAGCGCGTGATCGTGAGCCAGCTCCACCGGTCGCCGGGGGTCGTGTTCGAGGAGAACATCCATCCCAACGGCACCAAGCTCTTCAGCGCGCGCATCATCCCGTTTCGCGGATCGTGGGTGGAGTTCACCGTGGACATCCACGACATCGTGTACGTCCACATCGACAAGAAGAAGAAGTTCCCGGTCACCGCGCTCCTGCGCGCGTTCGGCTACGCGACGAATGCGGATATCCTGGAACAGTTCTACGAGGTGCGCAAGATCGATCTCGCCGACGCCAAGGATCGCGACGTGCGCCGCGACCTGCTCGGCGCCCCGCTGGCCGAGGACATCGTCGACGAGGAAACCGGCGAGGTGATCCTCGAGAGGAACACCGAGATCACGGCGGAGGTCTACAAGAAGCTGCGGAAGGCGGGCATCGACGAGATCGAGATCTACGCCAGCGGCCTCGATCTGCCGCGTGCCGAGGCGTACCTCGTGGCCAACACGCTCCGCAAGGACCCGACGGAAGACCAGAACGACGCGCTGATGAAGATCTACAGCCTGATGCGGTCGGGCGAGGCGCCGAACCTGACGATCGCGCGCGATCACCTGGAGCGGCTGTTCTTCGACCCCAAGCGCTACGACTTGGGCCGGGTCGGTCGTTACAAGCTGAACCAGCGCCTCGAGATCGACGCCCCGCAGGACATCACGATCCTGCGGCGCGAGGACTTCGTCGAGATCATCAAGTACCTGGTCAAGCTTCGGAACGGGATCGGCTACGTGGACGACATCGATCACCTGGGGAACCGCCGGGTGCGCTCGATCGGGGAGCTGATCGCCAACCAATTCTCGCTTGGCCTGTCGCGCATGGCGCGTCTGGTGCGCGAGCGGATGACGACCCAGGATCCCGAGAAGATGTCGCTCGACGACCTGGTGAACGCACGCACGGTGAGCGCGGTTATCAACGCCTTCTTCGGCTCGAGCCAGCTCTCGCAGTTCATGGACCAGACCAACCCGCTGGCCGAGATGACCCACAAGCGGCGCCTGTCGGCGCTGGGTCCGGGGGGGCTGACCCGCGAGCGGGCGGGCTTCGAGGTCCGCGACGTCCACTACTCGCACTACGGCCGGATGTGTCCGATCGAGACGCCCGAGGGGCCGAACATCGGACTCATCACGAGTCTGTCCACCTACGCGCGAATCAACGATCTCGGCTTCATCGAGACCCCCTACCGGAAGGTCGAGAAGGGCCGCGTCACGGGAGAGATCGTCTACCTCTCGGCGAGCGAGGAGGATCCGTTCGTGATCGCGCAGGCGAGCGCGCCGCTCGACGAGAAGGGACGCTTTGAGAACGAGTACGTCCTGTGCCGGCTCCACGACAACTTCCCGCTCGTCAAGCCGGAAGAGGTCGACTACATGGACGTCTCCCCGGAACAGCTCGTCTCGATCGCCGCGGCGCTGATTCCGTTCCTCGAGCACGACGACGCCAACCGCGCGCTCATGGGCTCGAACATGCAGCGGCAGGCGGTCCCGCTTCTCCAGCCGGAGGTGCCGATCATCAGCACCGGCCTGGAAGGTCGTGTGGCGATCGACTCGGGCGCCGTCGTGGTCGCCCGACGGGACGGCGTCGTCGAGAGCGTCACCAGCGACCGGGTGATCGTGCGGCGCAAGGGAAAGAGCCCCGCCGAAGATGACGGGAAGATCGATTTCGCCAACGCCGACGTCTACGAGATGATGAAGTTCCGGCGCACGAACCAGGACACGGCCATCAACCAGCGCCCGCTGGTCCGTCGTGGCGACAAGGTGAAGGCCGGGCAGGTCCTGGCCGACGGCGCCGCCACCGCCGACGGCAAGCTGGCCCTCGGCATCAACACGCTGGTGGCCTTCATGCCGTGGTACGGGTCCAACTTCGAGGATGCGATCATCCTCAGCGAGCGGCTCGTCAAGGACGACACGTTCACGTCGGTCCACATCCAGGAGCTCGAGCTGCACGTCCGGGACACCAAGCGCGGCCAGGAGGAGATCACCCGCGAGGTCCCGAACGTCGCCGAAGAGGCGCTCGTCAATCTCGACGATCGCGGCATCGTCCGCATCGGCGCCAGCATCAAACCGGGGGACATCCTGGTCGGCAAGGTCAGCCCCAAGGGCGAGAAGGAGCTCTCTCCCGAGGAGCGGCTCCTGACCGCCATCTTCGGCGAGAAGGCCAAGGATGTGAAGGACACCTCGCTCAAGGCCCCGCCCGGCCTCGAGGGCGTCATCATCGACGTCAAGGTCTTCAGCCGCATGCACGACGATGTCCTCACCGAGCGCGACAAGAAGCTCGAGGAGGGGAAGGCCAAGCGCCACGAGGAGCGCGAAATCGCGAAGGTGCTCGCCAGCCGCAACGATCAGCTCGCCGAGGTCTTGAAGGGGGCAAGCGTCGAGATGCTCAAGTACGACCCCGAGGATCGCGTGAACGTCCAGCCGATCGGCACCAAGCTGACGGTGAAGATGGTCGAGGAGATCGACCTCTCGAAGATCGACTGGAAGAGCGCCGAGCTGAAGGAGGAGAAGGCGAACGCCAAGCTGCACGAGATCCTGGCGGCGGCGAGGGAGAAGATCTCGGGCATCCGCGAGAAGACGAAGGAGCGGATCGAGAAGATCCATCAGCCCGACGATCTCCCGCCGGGCGTGGTGCAGCTGGTCAAGGTGTACATCGCCCAGAAGCGGAAGGTCGCGGTCGGGGACAAGATGGCCGGACGCCACGGCAACAAGGGTATCGTAGCGCGGATCGTCCCCGAGGAAGACATGCCGTTCCTGCCCGACGGGACGCCGGTGGAGATCGTCCTCAATCCACTCGGCGTGCCGAGCCGGATGAACGTGGGGCAGATCCTGGAGACCCATCTCGGATGGGCCGCCAAGCTGCTCGGATTCACGGTTGAGACGCCGGTCTTCCACGGCGCGACCGAGGCCGAGATCGACAAGTGGCTGGCCGAGGCCGGTCTGCCCGAGGGCGGCAAGACCGTGCTGTACGACGGGACCAGCGGACAGCCGTTCGACGAGAAGGTGACGGTGGGGTACATCTACATGCTGAAGCTCTCCCACCTCGTGGACGACAAGATCCACGCCCGCTCGATCGGGCCGTACTCGCTGGTCACCCAGCAGCCGCTCGCCGGGAAGGCCCAGTTCGGAGGCCAGCGCTTCGGCGAGATGGAGGTGTGGGCGCTCGAGGCCTACGGCGCCGCCCACACGCTGCAGGAGATCCTGACCGTCAAGTCGGACGACGTGCAAGGACGCTCGCGTGTCTACGAGGCGATCGTGAAGGGCGACAACCTGCCCGAGCCGGGTGTCCCCGAGTCGTTCCGCGTGCTTGTGAAGGAGCTGCAGTCGCTGGGGCTCAGCGTCGAGCTCGGGACGGACGGAGAATCGGCCAACTGATGGGGAAGCGGGAATTCTGCCACAGGGCGTACAACGGGTAGAGGAGGCAGCAGGACAGTGATTGACTTTCGCAGCCAGCGTGACGATCGGGCCACCAACTTCGAGTTCATCCGCGTCGGGATTGCCTCGCCTGAGCAGATCCGGGAATGGTCTTACGGCGAGGTGACGAAACCGGAGACGATCAACTATCGGTCGTTCAAGCCGGAGAAGGATGGTCTGTTCTGCGAGAAGATCTTCGGTCCGGTCAAGGACTGGGAGTGCCACTGCGGCAAGTACAAGCGGATCCGCTATCGCGGCGTGATCTGCGACCGTTGCGGTGTCGAGGTGACGCTATCCAAGGTCCGCCGGGAGCGGATGGGCCACATCGAGCTGGCCGTCCCCGTCGCCCACATCTGGTTCTTCAAGACGCTGCCCAGCCGGATGGGCTATCTGCTCGACATGACACTCCGCGACCTGGAGAAGGTCATCTACTACGCCAATTACGTGGTGGTCGAGCCGGGCAACACCGAGTTCGAGAAGAAGCAGCTCGTCACCGAGGACGAGTACCTGGACACGCTGGAGTCCGGGGCCGAGGGCTTCAGCGCCAAGATCGGCGCCGAGGCGGTGCGTGATCTTCTGGCCGAGATCGACATCGAGGATCTCTCGGAAGAGCTGCGCGCGCGGGCCAAGATCGAGACCTCAGTTCACCGGAAGAAGAACATCCTCAAGCGCCTCAAGGTGATCGAGGCGCTGCGGCAGTCGAGCAACCGGCCCGAGTGGATGATCATGACCGTGATTCCGGTCCTGCCCCCGGACCTGCGGCCGCTGGTGCCGCTGGAGGGCGGGCGCTTCGCCACCTCGGACCTGAACGACCTGTATCGTCGGGTCATCAACCGCAACAACCGGCTCAAGAAGCTGATCGAGATGCGCGCTCCGGAGGTCATCCTCCGCAACGAGAAGCGCATGCTGCAGGAGGCGGTGGACGCGCTCTTCGACAACGGTCGCCGCTCGCGCGCGGTGCGCGGCCGCGGGAAGCGTCCGCTCAAGTCGCTCTCCGACATGCTCAAGGGCAAGCAGGGCCGGTTCCGCCAGAACCTGCTCGGCAAGCGTGTCGACTACTCGGGCCGTTCGGTCATCGTGGTCGGGCCCGAGCTCAAGCTGCATCAGTGCGGCTTGCCGAAGACGATGGCGCTCGAGCTCTTCAAGCCGTTCATCATCCGCAAGCTCGAGGAGCGGGGCCACGTCCAGACGGTGAAGAGCGCCAAGAAGATGGTCGAGGCCGAGGAGCCGGTCGTGTGGGACATCCTGGAGGAGGTCATCCGCGACCATCCGGTGATGCTCAACCGCGCGCCGACGCTCCACCGGCTGGGGATCCAGGCGTTCGAGCCGATCCTCATCGAGGGCAAGGCGATCAAGATCCACCCCCTGGTGTGCCAGGCGTTCAACGCCGACTTCGACGGGGACCAGATGGCGGTCCACGTGCCGCTGTCGTACGAGGCCCAGCTCGAGGGGCGGGTGCTGATGCTTTCGGCCAACAACATCCTGAAGCCGGCCGACGGCAAGCCGATTGCCAGCCCGTCGCAGGACATCGTCCTCGGCTGCTACTACCTGACCCGCGAGCCCCGGGAGTGGGAGCCGACCCGCGAGGTCGGTGAGGAGACGATCCCCAACGTGCGTGTCTTCGCCGACGACGACGAGGTGGAGATGGCGCACGCCGGGGGGAACATCGGCCTTCACGACAAGATCCGGATCCGCAAGGACGGCCGGATGATCGATACCACGGTAGGTCGCGTGCTCTTCAACGCGATCGTGCCGCGCGAGCCGCGTGAGGACGGCGCCGAGGTCGACATCCCCTTCCAGAACAAGACGATGGACAAGAGCGAGCTGAACCAGCTCGTGTCGATGGTCTACAACCGGGCCGGTCTGAGGCGCTGCGTCGAGTTCCTCGACAGCCTGAAGGACCTCGGTTTCGGCTACGCGACCCACTCCGGCTCCTCGGTGGGGATCAAGGACATGGTGATCCCGGAGGAGAAGCGGGAGATCCTGGCCACGGCCGACGAGGCCGTCGAGAAGATCACGACCCAGTACAAGAAGGGCGTGATCACGGACGGCGAGCGGTACAACAAGGTCATCGACGTCTGGACCCACGCCAACACCGACGTCTCGCAGGCCATGTTCGAGGCCCTGCAGGGAGACCAGGGCGGGTTCAACCCGATCTTCATGATGGCCGATTCGGGATCGCGCGGCTCGCGCGACCAGATCCGCCAGCTGGCCGGCATGCGCGGCCTGATGGCGAAGCCGCAGAAGAAGATCACCGGCCAGATCGGCGAGATCATCGAGAGCCCGATCAAGTCGAACTTCCGCGAGGGGCTGTCGGTGCTGGAGTACTTCATCTCCACCCACGGCGCCCGGAAGGGCCTCGCCGACACCGCGCTCAAGACCGCCGACGCCGGCTACCTGACCCGCCGCCTGGTGGACGTGGCGCAGGACGTCACGATCACCGAGGAGGACTGCGGGACGATCCTCGGCCTCGAGGTCATGGCGCTGAAGGAGGGCGAGGAGGTCATCGAGCCGCTCAGGGATCGCATCGTGGGGTCGGTGGCCCTCGACGACGTCATCGACCCGATCCAGGACGAGGTCCTGATCGAGGCGGGTGACGAAATCAGCGAGGACGCCGCCCAGGCGATCGAGGACGCCGGCATCGAGAAGGTGCGGATCCGGTCGGTCCTCACCTGCGAGGCCCGGCGCGGCCTGTGCCGGAAATGCTATGGCAGGAACCTCGCCACCCTCAAGCCCGTCGACATCGGCGAAGCGGTCGGCATCATCGCCGCCCAGTCGATCGGCGAGCCCGGCACGCAGCTCACCCTGCGGACGTTCCACATCGGCGGAACCGCGAGCCGCATCGCCGCCCAGTCGCGGAAGACGGCCTCATTTGCCGGCGAGGTGGAGTACGACCGGATCGACACGGTCGAGACGCCCCAGGGCGAGCACATCGTGACCGGCCGCGAGGGCCAGCTGCTCGTCAAGGATACCGAGGGCCGCGTCCGGAGCCGCCTGACGGTCCCCTACGGCGCTTACATCCGCGTCGACGACGGCCGACAGATCGAGGAGCGGGACCTCCTCTTCGAGTGGGACCCGTACTCGACCCCGATCCTGACCGACAAGCCGGGCAAGTCGGACTTCCACGACATCGTCGAGGAGATCACGGTGCGCGAGGAGCTCGACGAGTCGACTGGTCTCCGCCAACGGGTCATCATCGAGGACCGCGAGAAGGCGCTCCATCCGCGGATCTCGATCGTCGACAAGAAGGGGACCAAGATCCGCGACTTCATCATCCCGACCGGCGCCCATCTGCTGGTGCGGGACGACGAAGAGGTGAGCGCGGGGCAGACGCTGGTCAAGATCAGCCGCGAGGTCTACAAGACCCGCGACATCACCGGCGGCCTGCCGCGGGTGGCCGAGCTCTTCGAGGCTCGGAAGCCCAAGGACCCCGCCGTCATCACCGAGATCGACGGCCGGGTCGAATTCGGCCGCATCGTGCGTGGCAACCGCGAGATCCTGGTGACGCCCGAGCAGGGCGAGCAACGGACGTACCTGATCCCGCACGGCAAGCATCTCCGGGTCCACGAGGGCGACGTGGTGCGCGCCGGCGACCGGCTCTCCGAGGGCCCCGTCAACCCGCACGACATCCTCAGGATCAAGGGCCCGCGCGAGGTGCAGGAGTACCTGCTGAACGAGATCCAGGAGGTGTATCGCCTGCAGGGCGTCAAGATCCACGACAAGCACATCGGGGTGATCGTGCGCCAGATGCTGCAGAAGGTGCGGATCGCCAACCCCGGCGACACGGATCTCCTGGAGGGCGAGCACGTCGACAAGGTGACGTTCCGCCGGGCCAACGAGGACACCCTCAAGGTGGGCAGCGAGCCGGCCACCTCGGAGCCGCTGCTCCTGGGGATCACGAAGGCCGCGCTGACGACCGAGTCGTTCGTGTCGGCGGCCTCGTTCCAGGAGACGACGCGGGTCCTGACCGAGGCCGCCCTCTCCGGCAAGCGGGACGAGCTGGCGGGCCTGAAGGAGAACATCATCATCGGCCACCTGATCCCGGCCGGCACAGGGACCATGCGCTACAAGGCGGTCGAGTTCCCGCTGCCGAAGCTGGAGGAGCTCGCCGCCGAGGCCGAGGCGGAAGCCGCGGCGGCGCGGGCGGCGGCGGCGGCCCGCGCGGCGGCCGAGGCTGCGCTCCTGGGCGAGGAAGAGCTCGAGGAGCTGGGGGCGGCCGAGGAGGAGCCGGCCGGGGCGTAGAGGCTTCTCGAACTGGAACCGGCCGTGGGGCGGTACCGCTCCGCTCCCCGGCCGGCGCTCCGTCTCCGCCTTCTTCGAACCGCTCCCGATCCAAGTGCCGCTCACCCCCCCGAGACGGTGCACAAGTCGCTGACTGCGATCCTAGCCCTCATTACAGAAGATTGATATCACCGGTTGGTTGATCGATCCTTACGGTCGCCTATCTTAATTTCGAGATGGTCTTCCGCGTCACCTTGGTTGCCGGCGTTCTTTGCGGGATCTTTCCCGTCTCGGGCTTGCGAGCGGAAGCGGGCTGCGTGTGCGTCGGTCCGCCGCTCGAGGAGAGGATCCGGTCGGCGGACGGAGTTTTCCTCGGGTACGCCCTCTACCAGACACAGAACTCCAGCAGCCGAAGAGGAACGCTCCTTCAAACGACGTTCCTGATCGAGAAGGGCTGGAAGGGTCCCGCTCAGGATACCGTCGGGGTGCGCTCGCTGTTGACCGGCAATTGTGGTGCCCGCTTCACGGTGGGAGAGCGCTACGTGGTGATCGCGGCGCGGGACCCGTACGGGCTTCATCAGCTTGACTGTTATCAGGCGATGAGGGCGGATCTTGGCGAGGCAGCGCTGGAGGTCCTGGGTAAACCCGCCTGGGTCGCGCCCCACCCAGGTCAGCGCGAGATCGATCTTGGACTCATAGGGGCTCAGGATACAAAGGTTCATGACCAGGGGGACAGAATCGATCTGCGGGGGCGGGTCATCGATCACGACTGGCATGGCGTTTCTGGTGCGAGGATCGAGATGGGGAGTTGGGGGGTCGTGACGAGCGACTCGGGCGGGGGATTCAGGATCCGAGGCCTACGCCCCGGCCTCTATCTCGCCCGGCTGACGCTTCCCGACGGCTCCGTCGAAGAGCACTACGCGATAGTTCGGTGTGGGCAGCTCTCAAGGAGCGAATGCGGATCGTACAGGAGACACTTCATCGTGGAGTACCACGTTCCCCGTATCGAGACTCCGGTCATGGCGAAGTCCAATCCGGTTCGATCGAGCTCTCCTCTGGATTCCCTCCAGGCCGTGCAGCTATTGCGAGAGTCGCTCGCATCGCTGGAGGTCTCAGAGGATCTCCGCGATGACAAGGCCTTCAAGCGACACATGAGTGGCCTTTTCAGAGCCTGGGGGGTGGAGCCACCTCCGTGGCTTCGATCAACCGAGGAGGTGATCGCTTCCCTGGTGGACGCCGATCGGATCGGGGAGGCGATCGCTCTGATCAGCATCGGAGACGATCGCCTGGAGCGTCAGCGGCACCTCGGGATGGTTTTTCGATCGCTGTCGGAGGACGACGAATGGGTTCGCGCGCTCCTGCTTTCCGACTCGCTGGGTCATGCCGATCTCGGCGTCAGCCAGGTGCTGCAGGCTTCGTACGACTCGCCGGACTGGAGGTCGAGGGCGGAGGCGGTCGAACGTTTCATCGAGACGCTGGCAGACACGACCGACATCGAGTTCATGTGGTACGATCTCGTCGACTTCGTCGGCCAGCATGATCCTCAGTTGGCATGGACCCTGGCCGATCGCCGGTTGAGCGGTGCCGATCGGATCGAGACGCGGGTGGACCTGTTGGGGCTGGAATACGAGGGTGGACCGTGGCCACCGGACTCGCTGGTGCTCGAAGCCTACGCCGGGATCAACGGTCTTCCGGAGGCGAAGGATCGAGGTCGGCTCCTGGGATCCCTCCGGAGGCTTTGTGAGAGAGTCGATCTCGAGTCATGCGGGCAGCTGGTGTTTCCGCCCAAGGACAGGCCTTCACCCGGCTCGATCGCGGACCTCGTGACCGCATCTCTCGCTGAAGGCCGTTTCATGGAGGCCAGGGCGATCGGTGATACGCTCCGCGGGCTCGTGTCTCCCGAGAGGTACGCGCTGGCGGTGGCCCGGGGGTTGTGGAGCGCGTTCCGCTATGGCCCCTGCCTTCTGCACGAGGCGTGCGCCGAGGCTTACCGATCCGAAACGGACTCGCTGCTCCCGATCCTGGACCAGGTGGCGATCGATACCCGTGGTCCGGTCACGGACAGCCTCAACTCCCGGTTGGCCGGTCTGTGGGCTCCGGTCGATCCTGAGCGCGCCTGGAAGGCGATCGAGCGCATCGAATCCCAGGCGTCGAGGTCCGACGGGCTCGCCATGATCGCAATCGCGACGTACGACACGGACTTTGATTTGGCCTTTGCCGCCTTGTTGGAGCGGGGAAGCGCAGAGTCGACCGGGATCTACCTGAGAGATACCTACCTGGATTTCAAGTCCCGCGGCGACGAGGACCACGCCCGGCAGATCCTGGCCCTCGTCCCTGCCGGCACGGAGAGCATGCGGATGAAGCTGGATTGGGCCGAAAGGCTGAAGCGGGAGGACCGGACAGTCGAGGCGCTACGGCTCGCTCTCGAGGCCCTCAAGGATTGGGATCCGGAACAGATGAGAGGATGGAAAGGGCAGTTCGGGCTGTTCTTTAGGCTGGGAGCCGTCGAAGAGCTCATTGGTTGGGCGCGAGATCTCGAAGACCCCGACGATAGGGCCGCCGCGCTGGCCGCGATCGTCGGGTCGGTGTCACGCTGGTGAGATAGGGAGTCAGCTCAGCCGTGGCTCGCCGGCGACGAGGGCGAGGTGCTCGAGCACGGTCTGGTCAACGGTGCGAAGCGGAACACGCCTGCGGAGCTGTGAGCGGTGCGCAGGCGGTCGAAGGCATCGTGCGTCCATGCCCTCACTCAAGGGGATCCCGGCGGGGACGAAGACCCGTCTCATCCCACTCCCAGCCCCACCGATCCGCCTTGTCGGCGTCGGACGCGAAAATGATGTCGCCGTAATCGGGCCGAAACGAGCCCGCTGGCGCTTCGTCCTCAGCGAGACGAAGGACGACTCGGCTCCCGTTTCGTTCGATCACGATCACCTCACCTGCGACCACCTCGTCGAGCAATCGGAACCAATTCTTGCGTGCCTGGGATGCGGTAACGCGCTTCATAGGTACATTCTACAACTAGCGTCAGTTGGCGTCCGCGAGGGATCGGAGGGATCAGCCGCGCGGCATGATGTCGGGCGGCTCGAAGAGCTCGGCGATGGGGAGACGGAACCCCGGCAGAACATCGAGCCCGTCCAGGGTGTCCGGCGCGCTCAGCCTCTGGACCTCCGTGCGTGAATGGTAGGTCGTCACCGACCGGCTGCGCGGATCGACGACCCAGACCAGCCGCGTTCCCGCCGCCAGGTACTCCAGCACCTTCTCCCGGATCTCAGCCCGGGTGTTCGAAGGCGAGACGACCTCGACGGCGAGGTCGGGCGGGATGGTCCAGAAGACGCGGGGGAAGCCTCCGGGCGGCAGGTTCTCCCGGGCGATGTAGGCCACATCGGGTCCGCGGACCGTAGGCGGATCGTCGGCCAGCACGAAGCCCCCATCGGCCAGAGTGATGCCCAGACCCCTTTTTCGGACGTGCTCCCGGATCCGTCCCGTCAGCTCGCTCATGAGCCAGGAGTGCTCGGCATTGGGGGGTGGCTCGCGAACCAACCGACCCTCGACGAGCTCGTCCCTGTAACCGTCCGCCTCCGGGAGCCGCTCATACTCTGCCAGACTGTAAGTTCGCTCGATCATGTCCGTGCTCGGTGTCGTCATCTGTCCGCCATTCGGGATCCAGCGCAGCCCATTTCGAAGATATCGCTATCTCTCCAGCACGAGCCATGCCGCTCCGGAATCAGGGACCGGGCGGTCGGTAGGGTTGGAACAGTTCCGAGATCGGGAATCGGAAACCCCTGAGGACGTCCTCCCCGTCCAAAGTGTCTCCTTCCTGGAGATGGTGGACGTCTTCCGCGGAGCGGTAGACGGTTAGGGTGCGTGTCCGGGGCTCGACCAGCCAGACGAGCCGCGTTCCGGCCTCCAGGTACTCGCTGACCTTTTCCTCGATCTCCGCTTTCCGGTTGGTCGGGGAGACGATCTCCACCGCGAGATCGGGCGCCATGGGCCAGAGCCCGGCTGGGAGGTCCGTCGCCGGCAGGTTGTCCCGGGCGATGAAGGCGACATCCGGCCTGCGAACCGTCGGCGGATCGACGGAGAGCAGGAATCCGGTGTCGTTGATCGCGACCCCGAGACCATTCCTGGAGGCGTGGGAATCGATCTCCCGAAGGAGCTTTCGCGCGAGCCAGCCGTGCTCCGCGGCAGGCAGCGGCTCCCGGACGACACGTCCCCGCGACAACTCGACTCGCTGGTCGCTCTCCTCGGGCAGCCGCTCGAATTCCTCCAGCGTGAGAAGGTGCTCGAGGCCGATCGGATCCCGGGTCATGACCTCTCCTTCTTTCGACTGGATCCCGATTCTAGCTTACCGATCTGCAGTTTACGGACCCACCCGAGCACCAGCCATGCCGGCCCTTCCCACCAGGCCGCCTCGCACTCGAGATACCTCCTGACCTGCCCCGCTGGAGTCCCTCACAGATCCCGTGGAAGCAACTTCGGTTCTCCGCGGAGCTTCACCGCGCCAAAATGGCGCAGATCGAGGGTCGCAATGGCGCCCGCGGCAAGACGCTCGGCCACGGCGAGGACAATGGCATCCGTCAATCCGAGGTGAAGATCGGAGAATTGATCGCACAGCTCGCGGGCCCGGGACAGGTCCGACTCGTCGCCCCACTCCACGGCGTATCGTCCATCCGCCAGATCATGCACGAAGGCGAGTTCCACGTAGGGAGCGACATGGGTTAGGAGGAGGTAGTCCACCTCGGGAAGGATCGCCCAGGGCAGAATCCAGGCGTCCGGGTCTTGATCGAAAAGCTGGAGCAGCGGTCCGTGGTGGCGGTCATCCGCGTCGATCAGAGCCACGATCGCGCCGGTGTCGGCGACGATCAACCGTCCCGCCCGATATCCGCCAGCAGATCCTCGGCTCGCTCGGAGAGGTCCCCGCGGCCGCTGCGGCCGGCGGCAAGGCTGCTCGGTCTCGGCCGTCCCGCCCGACGGAGGGTATACTCCGCCACCGCCTGTCGCACGAGCTCGGCCGCCGTACGCCCCTCCGCACGGGCAAGGGCCTTCAGCCTGCGATAATCGGCAGCATCCAGGTAGATCGTCGTTTTCGTGTTCATATGGTAACCATATATAGCATAGGTGGCCGTGTCAAGGGTCTGTCCAAACCCGCGTCGTTCGAACGGACCGGCGTGTCGTTCCGCCGACACCTTCCCCGCGGATGCTCGCCAAGCACCCTGCGTGCCAAGACAGCAAACGTCCGGACCGCCCCCCTTGACGCCCCCCGTCGTGGCGCTATTTTGTTAGGTCTCGAAACTTTCGTAAGAACTAGCCTTTGGACATGGCGCGCGTCCGGGGGACATGGACGCGCATTTTTTCGCCGATTTGAGCCGCTCGAGAGGGCGGAGCGAGGGCGGAGCGAGGTCGGAGCGTGCCGACGATCAACCAGCTGGTCCGGAAGGGCCGGAAGCAGATCAAGCACAAGACGAGCGCCCCGGCGCTGACGGATTGCCCGCAGCGGCGGGGGGTCTGCACGCGTGTCTACACGACCACGCCCAAGAAGCCGAACTCGGCCCTCCGCAAGGTGGCCCGCGTCCGGCTCACCAACGGCTACGAGGTGACGGCCTACATCCCCGGCGAGGGGCACAACCTGCAGGAGCACTCGATCGTCCTGATCCGGGGCGGCCGCGTCAAGGACCTGCCGGGCGTCCGGTATCACATCGTCCGCGGGACGCTGGATGCCTCCGGGGTCCAGGACCGCAAGCAGAGCCGCTCGAAGTACGGGGCCAAGCGGCCGCGCTAGAGGATCGGGAATGAGCCGACGCACGCAGGCCGAGAAGCGCGAGATCGCCGGCGATCCGAAGTACAGCGACCGCCAGGCGGCCAAGTTCGTGAACTGCCTGATGGTGGATGGCAAGAAGAGCGTGGCCGAGCGGATCTTCTACGGCGCCCTGGAGAACATCGAGGCGAAGACGGGGCAGCCCGGGATGCAGGTCTTCCGGCAAGCCCTCTCCAACGCCCGGCCCAGCCTGGAGGTGAAGTCGCGGCGCGTCGGCGGCGCCACCTATCAGGTCCCGACCGAGGTCCGACCGGAGCGGCAGATGGCGCTGGCGATGCGCTGGCTGATCGGCTTCGCCCGCGAGCGCGCCGAGAAGACGATGAGCGAGCGGCTGGCCGGCGAGCTGGTCGCGGCCTCGAAGAACGACGGTGCGACGATCCGCCGCAAGGAGGATGTCCACCGGATGGCGGAGGCCAACAAGGCCTTCGCGCACTACCGCTGGTAGTCTAGGAAGGCGCTCACGGCCCCCGGTAGCGGGCGGCCCGCTGGCGCGCATGGTTCGTCTCTTCAGCCCCGCGTCGGGGCGCGCCTGAAGGCGGCGCCGGCGGCGGGTCTCCAGCATAAGCGATTGGTCGGTCGCGGGCCGGACCCCGGCTCACGATCGTCTGTGTCCGGCGCGCCATTCGCGCGCGAAGCATCAACGAAGGAACGATAGGCATCCGACACAATGGCCAGGCGAACACCACTCGAGAGACTGCGCAACATCGGCATCATGGCCCACATCGATGCCGGGAAGACCACGACCACCGAGCGCATCCTCTACTACACAGGGCGCAGCCACAAGCTGGGCGAGGTGCACGAGGGTACGGCGACGATGGACTGGATGGAGCAGGAGCAGGAGCGCGGGATCACCATCACCTCCGCCGCGACGACCTGCTACTGGCGGGACCATCGCATCAACATCATCGACACGCCCGGTCACGTGGACTTCACGGTCGAGGTGGAGCGGAGCCTGCGCGTCCTGGACGGCGCGATCGCGCTGTTCTGCGCGGTGGGCGGGGTCGAGCCGCAGTCGGAGACGGTCTGGCGGCAGGCCGACAAGTACGGGGTTCCCCGGATCGCCTTCGTCAACAAGATGGACCGGGTGGGCGCCGATTTCATGGGCGCGGTCGAGATGATGCGCGAGCGACTGGGCGCCAAGGCCCATCCCGTCCAGATGCCGATGGGTGAGGGCGACATGTTCACCGGGATCATCGACGTCATCGGCCGCGAGGCCCTGATCTGGGACGACGACTCGCTGGGGGCCACGTTCATGCGCAACCCGCTGCCCGAGGCGTACAAGGAGCAGGTCGAGGAGCTCCGGGGAGAGCTGATCGAGGCCGCGGTCGAGTACGACGACGAGCTGATCGAGAAGTACCTGGAGGGAACCGAGCTGACGGACGACGAGATCCGGCACGCCGTCCGGGCGGCCACGGTCAAGGTGGGCATCACGCCGGTCCTGTGCGGCACGGCCTTCAAGAACAAGGGCGTTCAGCCGCTGCTCGACGCGGTCGTGGACTACCTGCCGTCTCCGCTCGACGTTCCGCCGGTCACGGGCCACCACCCGTACAAGGACGACCACGTCCAGCGCGAGGCGAAGGACGATGGTCCGTTCGCGGCGCTGGCCTTCAAGATCATGACCGATCCGCACGTCGGGAAGCTGACCTTCGTCCGCGTCTACTCGGGCGTGCTCAAGAGCGGATCGTACGTCTGGAACGCCAACAAGGACAAGAAGGAACGGGTCGGGCGCATCCTCCAGATGCACGCCAACAAGCGCGAGGAGCGGGAGGATCTCTACACGGGCGACATCGCGGCGCTGGTGGGTCTCAAGGACACGCGCACGGGCGAGACCCTGTGCGACGAGGACCGCCCCGTGATCCTCGAGGCGATGACGTTCCCGGAGCCGGTGATCGACGTGGCGATCGAGCCGAAGACCAAGGCCGACCAGGACAAGCTCTCGGTGGCGCTGCAGAAGCTGGCCGAGGAGGACCCCACCTTCCGCGTCCACACCGACGAGGACACCGGGCAGACGATCATCTCGGGGATGGGCGAGCTGCACCTGGAGATCATCGTCGACCGGCTGCTCAGGGAGTTCCGGGTCGAGGCCAACATCGGCAAGCCCCAGGTCGCCTACCGCGAGACGATCCGCGCGACCGTCGAGGTCGAGGGAAAGTTCATCCGCCAGTCGGGCGGCCGCGGACAGTACGGGCACGTCAAGTGCCGGATCGGCCCCAACGGTCAGGGTGCGGGCTTCACGTTCGACAACCAGATCGTCGGCGGCGCGATCCCGCGAGAGTTCATCCCGGCGGTGGAGAACGGCATCCGCGAGGCGATGGAGAACGGGGTCCTGGCCGGCTATCCGATGGTCGACATCCGGGTCGAGCTCATCGACGGCTCGTATCACGACGTCGACTCCAGCGAGATCGCGTTCAAGATCGCCGGCTCGATGGCCCTGAAGGACGGCGCCCGACAGGCCCGGCCGGTCCTGCTCGAGCCGATCATGGATGTCGAGGTCGTCACGCCCGAGGAATATCTGGGCGACGTGATGGGTGACCTCTCGTCGCGCCGCGGGAAGATCGGCGGAATCCATCAGCGCCGGACCGCCCAGGTCGTCGGAGCGAGCGTCCCGCTCGCCGAGATGTTCGGGTACGCGACTCAGCTCCGCTCGCTGTCCCAGGGGCGCGCGGTCTACACGATGCAGTTCAGCCATTACGACGAGGTACCGAAGTCGAAGGCGGAAGAGATCATCAGCCGCATGCAGGGAGCGTAAAGCATCACGGACCGTTAGAGAAGAGGACCGATGAGCAAGGCGAAGTTCGAGCGTACGAAGCCGCACGTGAACGTGGGGACGATCGGTCACGTGGATCACGGCAAGACGACGTTGACGGCGGCGATCACGGAGGTTCAGTCGAAGAAGGGTCTGGCGGAGTTTGTGCCGTTCGACGCGATCGACAAGGCACCGGAGGAGAAGGCGCGCGGGATCACGATTGCGACGGCGCACGTGGAGTACGAGACGGACAAGCGTCATTATGCGCACGTGGACTGTCCGGGCCACGCCGACTACGTGAAGAACATGATCACGGGCGCGGCGCAGATGGACGGTGCGATTCTGGTGGTCTCGGCGGCGGACGGTCCGATGCCTCAGACCCGGGAGCACATTCTGC
>JBOHRQ010000040.1:0-20801 GCA_050732875.1 Gemmatimonadota bacterium
ATGGAGGCGGCGGGCGAGGCCGGGATTCCGTTCGTGGTCCTCGACCGCCCGAACCCGATCGGCGGATCGCTTGTCCAGGGAAACGTGCTCGATCCGGTGTTCGCCACCTTCGTCGGCATGTACCCCGTCCCCATGCGGCACGGGATGACGGTGGGCGAGCTGGCGCGGCTCTTCGTCCGCGAATTCGGTGTCGAGGTCGAGCTTCACGTCGTGCCGGCGGCGGGCTGGCGGCGATCGATGTGGTTCGACCAGACCAGGCTTCCTTGGGTTCCGCCTTCCCCAAACATGCCGGACCTGGAGAGCGCGACCCACTATCCCGGCTCCTGCCTCTTCGAGGGCACGAACCTCTCCATCGGCCGGGGGACGGATCGCGCCTTCCAGCAGATCGGCGCCCCGTGGCTGGACGGCGAGGCGCTGGCCGCGCGGCTTAACGAATACGCGCTGGTCGGGGTGCGGTTCGAGCCGGTCGCGTTCACCCCGGTGAGCCCGTCCGACGAGAGGTTCGGTGGCGCGACAGTCCACGGGGTCCGTTTCGTGGTCACCGATCGCGAGCGCTACGACCCGACCCTGGCCGGTGTCGCCGCGCTTCTCGAGGCCCGCGATCTCGCCGGCGAGCGGTGGGAGTGGAAGACGGAGCACTTCGATCGCCTGGCCGGCACCGATCGGCTGCGGAGCGCCATCGACGCGAGGCGGCCGCTGGAGGAGATCGTGTCCGGCTGGGCGGCGGAGCGCGAGTCGTTCATGGAGATGCGCTCCCGGGTGCTGCTCTATCCGGAGTGACCGTCGGCTCCCGGAGCGCCGCAACGATGGCCCTTGGCCGGCAGCGTTCCGGGCTCGACCCCTTTTGCAGTAGCTCGTACGCTTGCAGTCGCTTGGAATCGCATCGTACTATGGTCCTTGATGCTCGGGTTCGCCTTCCTCTCCACTCCCAACCCCCACGAGGTCTCATGAAGCCAGCGCGGTTGGTCCTCCTCCTCGGGTTGCTCGCGATCGCGACCGGCGATCCGGCGCTCGGCCAGGAGGGAGAGCCCTATGTCATCCAGGGTACGGTCGTCGACCCATCGTCCGGCCGCCCGCTCTCCAACGTCACGGTGCAGATCCGAGGGACCGGCTTCGGCGCGGTGACCGATGCTCAGGGGAGCTTCGTGATCCGCGCTTCCATCGCTTCCGGCGATTACACGCTGGTCTACTCGTTCGTCGGGCGAAACACGACGACCCGCAGCGTGACGCTGGGAACCGACCGCAGCGTCTCGGTCGAGTCCGTGGCGCTCGGGGAGACCGCCATCGAGATGGATCAGATCGCGGTCACGATCGCGGGGCAGGAGACCGAGCGCGCGAAGATCGCCAACAGCGTGGCGCTGGTCGAAGGGAATCTCGTGAACCAGGCCGCCGGAGCGACCTCGGTGGATCAGGCGCTCCAGGGGAAGGTCACGGGCGCCGTGATCGTCGAGACCAGCGGGCAGCCCGGAGGCGGCGTGTCGATCCGTCTCCGGGGCGCGAGCTCGATCCTGGGCGGCGGCGAACCTCTCGTTGTCGTCGACGGCGTCCTGATCGACAACGACAACGAGGCCCTGATCAGTCTGAGCGGCAACGCGACCCGCGGCGGACAGGGGCTGACCAACCGCCTGGGTGACCTCGCGCCGTCCGACATCGACCGGATCGAGGTCCTCAAGGGATCGGCCGCCGCGGCGCTCTACGGTTCACGGGCGAACAATGGCGTGATCCAGATCTTCACCAAGAGCGGTCGCCAGGGCGCCCCGCGAATCACCCTGCGGACGGAAGTCTCGGCGAACGAGAATCCGGATACCTACGATCTCCTCCTGACGCCACGGGCGTCGATCGCCGACGTCCAAGCCGGGCTTGCTGAAAACGTTGGAGACGCGGTCCAACGCTTCGACATCCAGGACGAGGTCTTCCGGACGGGCTACGGGACGACGAACTCGCTGTCGGTCGCCGGCGGGAACGAGAGCACTTCGTACTATGTCTCGGCCGGCTGGCACAACGAGAACGGAATCCTGGAGTCGACCGAGGAGGAACGGACTGACGTGCGGGTGAACCTGACCCAGCAGGTGAACGACCGGCTGCAGGTGGTCGCACGGGCCGCCTATATCGACAAGGACGTGGACCTCATCCCCGAGGGGGAGCAGACACAGGGCGTCCTGACCGGCATCATCTTCACGCCGCCCTCCTTCGATCCCTTCTTCGATCCCGAGCTCGGGCGCTTTCCCTACAATCCGATCCTGGGCGCCAACCCCTTCGACGTGATCGAGAACTGGGTCGCGAGCGAAGAGGTGAACCGCTTCATCGGCAGCTTCGAGGGCCGCTACAACTTGCTCGACAACCTCTCGGTGCGGTATTTGTTCGGGTTGGACGACTACCGCCTGAAGAACACGTTCCTACAGCCGCCGTTCGCGACCAGCGCCAACTTCCCGGGATCGATCCAGACACCGGTCCGCTTTTCCCAGCAGATCACCAGCGAAACCACGGCGGACCACAACTACTCCATCCCCGGCATCGAGTTCTCCTCCCTGGCGGGCTTCCGGTATACGCGGGACCGCGGCGAGGTGATCCGCGCGGCCGCCGAGGATCTGCCGCCCGAGACGGAGACGGTCTCGGGGGCGACGCAGTTCGCTTCGCAGAGCATCTCGGTCGTCGACCGCGCGGAGGTCTTCTTCCAGGAGCAGGCGACGTTCGGCGACCGGCTCACGCTGACCGGCGCTTTCAACTACGAGGGGGCCAGCGCCTTCGGCTCGGAGGAGCGCTGGCAGCTCTATCCCAAGTTCGGCGTGGCATGGCTCCTGGACCGCGAGCCGTGGTGGCAGGGAAGCGGCGTGTCCAACCTGCTCAGCACGTTCAAGCTCCGGGCGGCGTACGGAGAGTCGGGTGGTCAGCCGCCTGGCGCGTACGAGCTGTTCAACAACTTCGAGTCGCTCAATTTCGCCGGCCGTCCCGGGCGGGTCCCGAGCATCCAGCTCGGCAACGAGGGGCTCGAGCCCGAACGTGAGCGCGAGATCGAGGGCGGCTTCACCGCGGGGCTCCTCGACGACCGCGTGAGCGTCGACTTCACCTACTACCACGACCGCACCGAGGATCTGATCCTCACCGTCCCTCAGACCCCTAGCCGAGGGGTCGCCTTCCAGCTCCAGAACATCGGCGAGCTGGTGAACCAGGGCTGGGAGCTCTCGCTCGAGACCGTCAACCTGACCCGCGAGGGCTTGACCTGGCGGAGCCGGCTGGCGCTCGCAGGCAACGAGAACGAGGTCCAAAAGCTGGTCACCGCGCAGGACTCACTTCTGTTCGGGTATCTGACATGGGTGATCGAAGACCAGCCGGTGGGGGTGTTCTACGGCTGGCACTACGCCCGCGACGAGAACGGGAACATCATCCTGGGCGAGGACGGCATCCCTGACCGCGCCTTCAATGAGGACGGTGTCGCCTCGCGGAAGTTCCTGGGCGACCCCAACCCGGACCTCGTGGCTTCCCTGGCGAACACCTTCTCGTGGGGGCCCAACCTGAACTTCTACCTCCTCTTCGACGGCCGCTTCGGCAACGAGGTCGCCAACTTCAGCCGCCGGATCAGCGAGTTCTTCGGGGCGGATCCCAAGATCGCCGAGGAGATCTCCGGCGAAAAGCCGCAGGGCTTCTATGCCCGGAACGCCGCGCGTCTGCTGACCTACGAGGAGTTCATCGAGCCCGGCTGGTTCGTGAAGCTCCGCGAGGTATCGGCCAGCTACCGCTTCACCCAGCCCTGGGTCGCGAACTTTGGCGCGCGGGGCCTCACGGTCCGAGTGGCGGGGCGCAACCTGTACACCTGGACCGATTACAGCGGTCTCGATCCCGAGATCAACCTGTTCGGGTTCAACACCGTCGCACGGGGGGTCGATTTCGCCAACGCCCCGATTCCCCGGACCGTCTCGGCCAGCCTGACCTTCGAATTCTGAGAGGAGGACGATGACCATGACAACGCAGGTGACACGCATCGTCAGCGCCGTCCTTCTTGCGGCGGGGTTGTTCATCGGGGCGGGCTGCGATCTCGATCAGCTGAACCCGAACGCGCCGGTCCAGGAGGAGTCGCTGGACACCGTCGAGGGCGTCATTGCCCTCGCGGTCGGGATGCAGGGCCAGTACGCCGACGCGGTGGAGGATTTCATCGTTCCGCCCTCGCTGGTCACCGACGAATGGGGGACGGAGTCGCGCGCCCTGGTCTCGTACAAGGTGCTCCTGACCGGCGTGGGGATCGATCCGAGCTTCGACAACTCCGAAGCTCCCTTCGTCAATGCCTATCGAGTGATCCGCTCGGCTGACCTGCTGATCGAAAACGCGCCGAACGTGGGTCTGGGACCCGGCTTCCAGGCCGGCGTTGTGGCGCTCGCCAGGCTGTACCGGGCCATGTCGCTGGGCACGATCATCCAGGTCTATCAGGAGGTGCCGATCGACGTCTCGGTCGAAGGACCGATTCCTCAGTCGCGACAAGCGGTGCTTACCGAGGTCATCGCCCTCCTCGAATCCGCACGGTCGGACCTGGCCGGGGTTTCGGAGGCTGACCTGGCCGGTTTCCGCAACCGGGTCCTCGGAGCCGGCTTCGATCTGCAGGCGACGATCGATGCCATGCTCGCCCGGTACTACCTGATCTCCGGGCAGTACCAGCAGGCGATCCAGGCGGCCGACCGGGTCGACCCTGCCGCGAGCTCGGTCCTGACGTACACCTCGACGACGGACAACCCCGTCTTCGCGCTCGCCTTCCTCCTGGGGTACGTCCAGCCGCTCCTGAGCTTCGTCGAGCAGGCCGAGGCGGGAGACGGCCGGACCGCATACTGGGTGGACCTCGCCTCGGAGCCCTTCGCCGGCGATCCGGACTCGACCCTTCAGACCATGCTCAAGTACAGCACGCCGACCGAGCCCTACCCGGTCTACATCCAGGATGAGATCAAGCTCATCAAGGCGGAGGCACAGGCCCGCAGCGGGGATCTCGATGGCGCGCGGCTCCTGATCAACGAGGTGCGGACGGACGCCACGGCTTCGGCCACCGATCCCGCGGCCAACCTGCCGGCCCTGCCCGCCGACCAGCTCTCGAGCCTGGAGGCCGTGCTGGCGCAGATCGCCTATGAGCGGAGGTACGAGCTCTTCATGCAGGGGACGCGGTGGGAGGACATGCGCAGGCTGGACGACGTGATCGCGACCGAGCCGATCCTCGACTTCCTTCCCTATCCGCAGAACGAGTGCCTGAACAACCCGGCGGACGTCTGCTGACAGCCGGGCTCGATCGGGGACGCGCGGGCGCCGCGTGGCGTCCGCGCCGATTCCCTTCCGCCGCGCTGGTGGCCACCTTCCTGGTCGCCCTGCCGCTCTCCGCGGTCACGGCGACCGCCCAGGAACGGATCGAGCGCCTGTTCTACTATGTCGATCGCGAGTCCTCCTGGGAGAGCCTGGTCGAGCACATCGATGAGATCTCCATCGTGGCCCCGTCCGCCTACTCGGTGGACGCGAGCGGGGTCGTCTGGGGAGCGGTGGATCCGCGGCTCCTCGATCTGGCCGCGGAGCAAGGGGTCGGCGTCGTGCCGCTGATCGTGAACCCGGGCTTCGACCAGGAGGACCTCCACGCGCTGCTCGGGGACGACGCCGCCCGGCGAAGGACGATCGAGTCGCTGGTCGGCGAGTGCAGCCGCCATGGCTACCGCGGGATCCAGTTCGACTTCGAGAACCTGGCGCACGAGGACCGGGACGCCTACACCGGCTTCTACCGCGAGGCGGCCCAGGCCCTGCACGGGGCGGGATGCGAGATCTCGGTGGCGGTCGTCCACCGGCTGGAGGAGTACGCCGGACCGACCCGCTACCACGGCTGGATGCTCGCCGACTGGCGGGGCGGCTACGACCTGGCCGGGCTGGCTGAGGCGGGCGACTTCATCTCGGTCATGACCTATTCCCAGCACACGCGGCGGACCCCGCCCGGGCCGCAGGCGGGACTGCCCTGGGTGCGGGAGGTGGCGGAGTACTTCCTCCAGTTCGTGCCGCCCGCGAAGCTCTCGCTCGGGATCCCGACCGGGTCGCAGCACTGGTACACGTCGTACGAGGAGAAGATCGAGCCCGAGCTGGCCCGCTCCTACAGCGAGGGCGTGAGCTACGCGTGGGGGCTGGGGCTCGCCGAGCGCCACGGCGCCACACCCGTCTGGAGCGACGAGCACCAGGTGGCCTACGCCTTCTATCCAGTGGGCGGGACGTTCGAGTGGATCTTCTTCGAGGACGCGCGGTCCTTCCGCGCCAAGCTCGGCCTGGTGGACGAGCTGGGCCTGCGCGGCTTCTCGGCCTGGGTGCTGGGCCCCGAGGACCCGGCGCTCTGGGACGTCCTGGCCGAGCGTCGCGGCGCGGCCGCCCGGCGCTGAGCCCGCGGCAACCCCGCGCGGCGCCCCTTTTCGCCGCGATGTTCGCGTTTGCGGTGCTGACGGCGACCGCGGTGCCGACGGCGTCCGCGTTGCCGGCGCCGACCGCTCCCCCCGACTCCATCCCCGGCTTCGCCGTGACCTCGCTCGCCCGGCAGCGCGCACTGGAGGCGCGGTTCCTCGCCGTGCCCACCGCTGCCTCGGCGGCGCGAACGGCGGCCTGGCTCGCGGCGGAGCCGCATCTCGCGGGCACGCCGGGCGCCGAAGCCCTCGCCGCTGCGCTCGCTGACACCCTGCGGGCGCTCGGTTTCCTAGTCGAGGTCGAGCGTTACGGCGTTTGGATCCCCCACCCGCGCCGGGTCTCGCTGGCGCTGGTGGAACGCGGCGGTCCGGCCGGCGACGAGGTCGTGCGTCCGCTCCCTACCCGCCAGCCGTCCCGGCAGCCCGTCGCCCCGGCCGACTCGTTCCTCCTCCTGGGATGGAACGCCTACGGCGCGCCCGGTGCCGTAGAGGCCCCTGTCGTCTACGCGAGCTACGGCCTCCCCGCGGACTACGAGACGCTGGCGCGGGCGGGGATCGACGTCGAGGGGCGAATCGTCCTGGCCCGCTACGGCCGCGCCTTCCGCGGCGTCAAAGTGCGCGAGGCCGAGAGGCGCGGAGCGGCCGCGGTCCTCTTGTACAGCGATCCGGCCCAGAACGGCTACGCGGCGGGCGACACCGTGCCGCACGGGCCCATGATGCCGAGCGACGCCATCCAGCTCGGCACGGTGAGCTATCTGTGGCGCTTCACCGGCGACCCGCTCACGCCGGGCCGACCCGCTCTTCCCGGTGTCGAGCGGCTCGAGCCCGAGGAGTCGCCGGTCCTTCCGTCGATCCCCGTGGTCCCGATCTCGTACGGGGCCGCGCGGGAGATCCTGGAGGCGCTGGGCGGTTCGACCCCCCCGGAGGGATTCGAGGGGGGGCTTCCGGTGGCGTACCGCGTGGGGCCGGGGCCCGCTGCGGTGCGCCTCCAGGTCGAGGTCGACAGCGAGCTCAGGCCGGTGTCGAACGTGATCGCCAGGATCCCCGCCGCGGGCGGGTCGGGGCCGGGTGCCATGATCCTCCTCGGCAACCACTACGACGCCTGGCTCTTCGGCGGCGTCGATCCCCACAGCGGGACGACCGCGATGCTCGAGATCGCGCATGCCTTCGCCGCGCTGCGCGAGGGGGGCTGGACCCCCAGGCGCGAGATCGTGCTCGCCTTCTGGGGCGCCGAGGAGTTCAACGTGGCCGGCTCAACCGAGTGGGTCGAGGCCCACGCCGACGAGCTTCGCGAGCGTGCGGTCGCCTACTTCAACGTGGACGTCTTCACGGCCGGGATACTGGACGTCTCGGGATCGCCTTCGCTCACGGATCACGTCATGGCGGCGGCCGACGCGGTTCAGGACCCCGTAACGGGTCGTCCTCTTGCCGAGCTGTGGATCGAGCGTCAGCGCGAGGCGTGGGGTGAAGAATGCACCTTCTCGTTCCTGCTGAGGCCGGACGCGCCGCCCCCCGTCACGTGCCCACCCTTCCGGCCGGGTCTCGGCCCGCTGGGCGCCGGCTCCGACTGGACCGCCTTCTGGCACTGGGCGGGGGTGCCGTCCCTACAGTGGACGATGAACGGCCGCGGCTCCTGGGCCTCCTACCACTCGGCCCTCGAGGACTTCGCCTATCTGCGCGACTGGGGAGACCCCGGCTTCCGGCACACCCCGGCCTTCGCGAGCGCGATGGGCCTGGCGGCCCTGCGCCTGGCCGAGGCCGACGCGCTGCCCTTCCGATACACGCGCTACGCCGACCGGATCGAAGGTCACGTGTACGATCTCGAGCGCAGGATGCTCGTGGCGGATCCCTGGATCGCTCCGGCGGCGGGCAGCGAGCGGGCCGGGATCGACTCGCTGCGCGCCGCGCTGGCCGGGTTCCGTGACGCCGCCATGACCGTCGAAGCCGCCCAGGCGGAAGCACTCGCCGGAGAGCCGCTCCGCACTCGCCTGACCGCGCTGGACCGGGCGCTGGCCGCCACCGAGCGCGCCCTGCTCGACCCCGGCAATCTTCCGGACCGGCCCTGGTACCGGCACACGATCTACGCGCCCGGAACGGAGTCGGGCTACGACTCGGTGCCGTTGCCCGCCGCCGCCCTGGCCGTGGCCGAGCGCGACCCCGCGGCGCTTCGCGATGCCCTGCGCAGGATCACCGCCGGGCTCGCCCGGGCCACGACGATCCTGACCGAAGCCGTGCATCGTTGACCCGAGGAACCATGGGCGCTAACCGTTCGCCGTCCACCCTCCCCTCCCTCGACGAAAGGACAAGCCGCCATGGAGCTCCGCTGCCCGCAGTGCGGAACGGTGTACGACGTGAGCGCCTATTCGCCCGGACACACGTTCGCGTGCCAGTGCGGAACGACGCTCGAGGTGCCCCCCTCGTCTCCGGGAGGAGCCGTCCCCCCGGTTCGCGCGGCCGATCCGGGCCTGCCGGGCGTCGTAAAGGCCCTCGTCTTCATCGCCAACCTTTGCTTCAGCCCGCTGGCGGCGATCATCGCCCTCATCGTCTGGTTCCTGATCCGCGACGACAAGCCCAAGACGGCAGACGATCTCTGCAAGTTCACCTGGATCCCCTTCGTTCTGTGGATCCTGCTGGTCGGTCTCTACATGGTGCTGGTGGTCATGATGGGAGTGCTGGACTCGACCGGAACGATGGGCCTGTGACGATGGGCGAGACGGCGGTCAGTCGGAACCGGCAGGGGCGCCCGCCGATCGTGCGCCTGGGGCCCGGGCTCCGGACCCCGCTCGCCCTGGCGCTCGGCTGCCACGGCAATCCCGATCGCTGTCTGAAGATCGGCGGATGGCGGATGCCGGTCTGCGCGCGGTGCGTCGGGATCGTGGCGGGGAACCTGGCGGCGCTCCCCTTCTTCGCCCTGAAGGGGCTTCCCGGGACCGGCCCGATACTGCTCGGGGCCGCGCTCCTCCTGCCGGGCGCGCTGGACGGCGGGCTCCAGGCGGGGACCCGCTACCGGAGCGCGAACGGGCGGCGGATCCTGACCGGGCTCGCGGCCGGCTTCGGCCAGGCGCTGATCGCGGTCGGCGTCCTGGCGGCGCTGCTGGGTTTGCCGGCGGGCTGAGGGAAACGCCGGCGTCAGGAACCGGAGCGAGCGCCGCCCGGCTCCACGCCCTTCAGCCTCCGGCCGGTCATGTGCGCGGGCACGGGCACCCCGAGGAGCGCGCAGATCGTCGGGGCCAGATCCAGGATGTGGCCACCTTCGATGGCCGAGCCGGAGCCGATGTCCGGCCCGGCCGCCAGGAGGAAGCCCTCGGCGCGATGGTTGCCACTGCGGCCGTCGGGGCTGATCCCCGGCGTGGGCCAGGGGATCGTGCCGTAGCGCGGCGAGGTGATCGCCCGGTGCCGGGCGGCCGGGCTCCCGCTCCAGCGGACCATCAGGTCGGGCAGGGCGTCGCGCCGGCCGGCGTCCGGAAAGAGGAGGTCGGCGCGCGCGATCTCCTCCACGATCGGCTCTCCCGTGTCCTCGTCGACGAAAGTCTCGAGCCCCTCCTGAATGGCCCCGCAGAGCCGTTCGGCATCGGCTGGAGCCACGATCCCCCCGGCCTCGCGGCCCCACAGGTTGATGCGGACGTACCCCTGCAGGTCGGCGATCGCGCTGAACGCCGGCGTCCGGGCCCATTCCGTGCCGCCCAGGCGCCAGAACGCCGTCAGCCGGTCCTGCAGCGCCACCGGCAGCCGGCTCTTGACCGCGTTCCGCCACTCGATCGGGACCATGCCGCGCAACCGCTTGAGCCCGCCCACCCGCGCCGGCGCGTCGTCGGACGGTGCGCGACCGGAGAGGATGCGCGCCAGCATGGCGGGCAGGACCTCGACCCGGCTCGTGTTGGGGCCCATGCCGTGCAGCGAGCTGACGAGGACGACGGCCCGATCGCCGGCGGCCTCGACCAGCCGCCCGACCGCGGCATCGCAGGCGGCGTAAACTTCGCGGAGGGCGGTGGCCAGCGCCGCCGCCTCGTCCGGGTCGACCCTGCCCAGGGCGCCGGAAGCGTCCCACAGCTTGTGACCGCCGCGATGCGTGGCCCCGAAGCCGATCGCGAACAGGTCCCACCTCTCCCGCCTCAGGAGCGTCTCCCCGAGCACGGCCACCTGGCGGGTCGCGCCGACCAGCTCGTTCTTGAGGGCCAGCAGGGAAGCCGGCCGCTGGGGGCCGTAGACCTCCTCGGTGATCGGCGAGGGACCGATCTCCCGGCGCACCCAGTCCATCAAGGTGGCCGGATGGGAAGCCGGCGGCGCCAGCAGGTCGTGGGTGGCCCAGCCGGAGATCTCCACGCCGTCGAAGGGCTCCGGCGGGTAGGTCATGGGCAGGTCGACCGCCACCACGCGGCAGCCCCGTCCCCCGAGGTCCCGCCAGAACGGCCGCAGCGGCAGCCAGTCGGGACTCGGCCGGATCGGCGCCATCCGGTCGGCGCGCCATTGGAGGCTGTGATAAAGGCCGTGCTCGCCGGGCGTGGTTCCGGTATAGAAGGTGGGCCACGGGGAGCCCGCCAGCCAATCCGCGCTGGAGGCCAGCCGCCCATAGGCGCCGGAAGCGCGAAGCCGACGGAGGTTCGGCAGCGTGCCGTCGTCGGTCCAGCGCTCGATCAGGCGCGGCTCGGCGGCGTCGAGGGCAATCAGCAGAACCGGCGGTCGGGCGCTGCCCCTCATCTACACCTGTACCTCCGCTCCCCCCTGGGCGGCCGACTGCCGCGCCGCAACCGCTGCGCGCCACACGGCGATCCCGTCGGCCAGTCCCGGCCGGGGCGGCGTCTGGTCCCGGACATGGCCCGCGAAGGCGATCAGCTCCTGGTCGAAGGAGCGCCTGAGAGAGCTGCTTCCCCTGCCCAGGCGCCGTCGGACGCCATCGGAGCCGTCCAGCAACCAGCGGACCCAGCCGTCCGCCGGATCCAACCGTTCCGATCCCATCCGGGCGCGGTAGCGCTTTCCCCCACGATCGACGGTCACGGACTCCTGGGAAACGCGCCCGTGAGCGGCCACCGTATCGGCGCTGACCCCCGTCGCCAGCCGGACCCGCATCTCCAGGCTCGCGCGGTCCGTCCAGCGGGCGCTGACGGCCACGATGGCTCCATCGAACAGGTAGCGCAGGAGATCGAGCTGATGGGACGCGAGGTCGTCCAGAGGATCGTCGGCGACGACGAGCGCGTCCCAGCCCGCCACGTCGGTCGTCAGGATCAGCCGCGCGGCTGACCCCTCCACCGGGCCGTCCTCGGAGAGCATCGACCGGAGACGTCGGGCCGGCTCCCAGAACCGCCGGTTGAAGCCCATCATCAGCGAGCGGTGCGCGGAGGCTGGCAGAGCATCGACCGCTTCGGCACCGGTGGAGGAGGTGAGCGGCTTCTCCACCAGGACCGGCTTCCCGGCATCCAGGATCCGCGCGGCGAGCTCCAGATGCGTCGCCGGCGGCGTGGCGAGGATCACGCCGGCCACATCGTCCCGATCCAGCAGCGCGTCCAGCGAGCCAACCGCGGCGCAGCCGGGTATCCCGGCCGCCAGCAGGGCGGCGCGGTCGGGTCGAGGATCGGTCACGGCGGTGAGCGTCACCTCGCTCAAGCGACCGAACGCCGGCCCGTAGAAGCGCTCGGCGACGCGGCCGCAGCCGACCAGGCCGAGACCGAGAGGCCATGTCATGCGGTCCCCCCTGCCATCTCGCGGCAGCCCGCGCGAAACCCTCTGGCCCAGGCGGCGAGGCCGACGAGAAAGACCGGCAGGAAGACGATCATCCGCGGCCCCGTCGCGGGACGCCAGCGCAGGGTGCGCAGAGCGATGTAGGCGAGCCGCCGGCCACTGATCAGCGCCGCCCCCGGCGCCGATCGGCCCAGCCGCAGGTCGTGCGGCCGAAGGTGCGAGGCGAGGCGGGCCCGGTACAGCCCGAAACGCTCCTGATGCTCCCGGAACGCGCCAAGCTGGACACGGCCACGGTGACGGACCCGCATGTCCCGGACGAAGACGACTTCATCCGGCCAGCGCGCGGCGGCGGCGGAGCTCAGCGCCGTGTCCTCGCCGATCGGCAGGGCTTCCGGGAAGCCGCCCAGCTCGTCGAGCACGGCGCGGACGACGGCCAGGTTGCAACCGGGGCAGTGAGTCACCGGTCCGTTTCGCCGGCGCGGCAGGAAGTCCGCGAACTGCAGGGCGTTGTCGGTGCTCGCGATGGGGTGCAGAGGCAGAGTGTCGAGCACCGGCCCGGTGACCATCCGGGCCCCGGCCTCGAGCGCGGCCACCGCGGCGGCGAGCCAGCCGCCCTCGGGAATGCAGTCGGCGTCGATGAAGGCGATCCAGCGGCCCCGGGCGTGCCGGACTCCCAGGTTTCGGGCGGATCCGGGGAGCAAACCCGAGGGGCTCCGGACCAGACGCACGCCCGGGAGGCTGGCGGCCGTCTCGGCCACCGTCTGGTCGGCGGCGCTGTCCACGAGAACGATCTCGAAGGGCGCCGGCGTGGCCTGCGTGCTCAGCCCCTCCAGGCACGCTCTCAGCTCCCGTGCCTGCCCGCGGCACGGAACGACGACCGAGACGGCGGGGGCTTCTTCCGGCGCCGGGATCATCCGATCCATCGCCTGGCCATCCGCCAGTAGGCATCGAGAAGGGCCGAAAGGAGGTCGACCAGGGCGGCCGCGGGACGTGACCGGACGAGCCCCGGCGCCAGCGGGATCTGACCGCCGACGAGAAGCTCCCGGTCGTGAAGCACCCGCGCCTTCTGTATCCGCCGGCGGCGCCTTACGATCGGAAGCAGGTGGGCCGGCTGCCAGAGCCAGGCGCGCGCCCAGGCCAGCGTCCAGCCGCGCGCGACGGCGAGGGACAGCGAGGCGAGCTCGTACAGGATCAGAGCCGGGAGCAACACGACCCACGTCCGCGCCCGATAGTGGATCAGCATCGTAAGCAGGCGGTTCCGACAGGTGAGATAGGCCCGCCGAGACGGATAGGGACCGTCTCCCCGAAACGCCAGCCCGGTCATGCCCGGGTCGTGGAAGGCGACCGCCGTCGGCTCGCAGACCAGTTTATGCCCGAGCGCACGAAGCCGAAGGCTGAGCTCGAGGTCCTCGAAATAGAAGAAATAGAGCTCGTCGAAGCCCCCCGTCGCCAGCACGCCCGAGCTCTCGACCAGCAGACAGCCGCTCGGGCAGGCGCCTACCAGCGCCGTTTCGGTCGGCAGGTCGTCGGCCGCGGAGAACCCGTGGCGCAGTAACATGGTGCCCAGGAAATGGGGCGCCGCGCCGTCGGCCTGGACGATTCCTCGTTCGGGGTGGAGGTGGATGCGGGGACAGAGCATGATCGGTCGCAGGCGGTCGTAGGCCGTGAGGAGCCGGCCGACGCAACCGGGGGCCAGCTGGAGATCGTGGTCGACCAGCAGCACCAGGTTCGTGGCGGCGGCTCGAAGTCCGACGTTCCGCGCGGCGCCAGGGCCCCGATTGGCGCCGAGATCGATGATCCGCGTCCCGGGAAAGTCGGCGCGGACCCGCTCGGGGCTGCCATCCGTCGACCCGCTGTCGACGACCAGGACTTCGGCCAGCGCAACCTTCTGCAGGTGGATGGCCTCCACGCAGCGCAGAAGACGCTCGCCCCCGTTGAAGTTGATGACGACGGAAGTGACACGGCGGGCAGGGGCCCCGTGCGCTGTTCCTGGAGCCATCCCCATCGTCCCCGCCTGAAACCTCCGGTCAGGTCGAATCGCGGTCCGCCGCCGGCGTTTCCGCTTCCGAGGTCTCGACGGAAGTCTCCGATGGGCCCCCAACCGGGCTCGACGCCTCGTGACCCGGCTCCGTCCCCGACGTCGCAGCCATGCCTGGAGCATATCCGCCGCCCGTGGAATCGAGGTTCGGGACCTCCATCCAGCAGCCGGTGCCAGCGAGAGCGAGCGCGACGGCCAGGGCGACCAGACGCAGGGATCGGATCATCCTCTTCCTCCTCGTCTCGGGTTCGCGCCCGAGCCTAGCGAGCGTACCGGATCACGCCAAGAGGGGCCGGCCGACAGATCGCAAAGTGCCATCGCGCCATCCGCCGAACAACCCCGCTGCCCGACGCCGAATTCCGATTGACCATTTCCCGCCAGCTTTGTCAATGACGGCATGATTGCTGCTGCGGTTTGGAGGGTCTACCCATGATGCTACCCTCCGTCTTCCTCCCCCTCTGGCTCTACGCCATCCCGCGGTTCCTGCTATTGCTGGCGGGCGGCGTCCCCGGAGCCGAGGGATCTCCCAGCCCGCTGGCCCGAGCAACGGCGTCGGCCGACACGGCCCGAGAGCAGCTCGTGGCCGTCCTCCACCTTCGGCGTGAGGACCTGCCGCACCGCCTGCGCGGGGAGATCTTCCCGGTGGCCCGGATCCATGACGGTCTGTATGAGGAGGTCCTGACCCACGGGCCCAATCCGCTGGCAGGCGAATCGCCGTCTCCGGGGCCCCCACCCGCGACACCGCTCGACACTCACGGCGAATTCACCATCTATGACCGGGGCTCCCCGATCGGGCGCTTCACGGTGAACGAGGTGCGCGCGGCGATCTACAGCTGCAGCGCCGTCATGGTGGGTATGGGGCAGATGGAGATCCCCGAACGTTATGTCCGCTTCGGGCGTTTCGATCCCCGCGTTCGCTCCCTCTCGGTGTCGGGACAGGGGGTCCGCTACGAGTACACGCTCAACTACTACCTGGCGCTCGCCAGCCCGGTGGGGCAGGAGGGCTTTCTCGCGGACTCGGCCGCCGATCCGGAAGCAGTCTCGAGGCTGCGCGCCGCGATCTGGACCGACGGCGTCGAGGCCCTGAGCGAGTACGGGGAGGGCCCCTGGCGGTCCGACGCCCGCTGGGAGGAGCCGCGCTGGAGCTGGGAGGAGGGCTTCCGGGTCGTCGACCTCGACCGCGACGGCCGGTTCGAGGCGGCCGGCGTCCTGGAGGCGATCGTAACCGAGGACGGGCCGCCCACCGACGGCGGACTGGGCCCGAATCAGTTCGTCGCCACCGCGATCGTGTGGGTCTCCGACCGCGGTCCCGGACAACGACCGGAGAAGCTGCTCGCTCTCCGACACGCACGGGACATCCGGCACTGGGACTTCGGCTACCACCTCGCCGAGGTGATGGACCTCGACGGGGACGGTCTGGCCGAGCCCTTCTACCAGGTCGAGGCGTGGGAGTACTACGGCTTCCAGATCTACGCGCTGCGGAACGGCGCCCTCGAGGAGGTCTTCAGCGGCGCCGCCTACGGCTGCTGAGCGTTCCGCTCCGCATCACCCTGCCTGAAAAAAACTGGCCCGAGTAGGCAGCGGAGCCGGACCCATCGGCGGGGCACAGCGGTTGGGCCATCCAGACCGGCTCGTCGCGATTGCAGGCCGTCTATCTCGCCCGCATTCGCCTGCCGCGGCTTCACAGGAAGACGAACTCCAGAGCCTGCGACGGGATCCTTTCGAAGTCGCGCCGGTTGATAGTGACGAGTCGGTCCGCCCCGGCTTTCTCGGCCGCCATGACGTGGAGTGCATCGTATATGACGCCTCCCAGCAAGCCGAGCTCGAGCATCCGTTCGATCACGGCCTCGTAATCGGCTCCGGTCAAGTCCACGATCTCCGCTTTCGGAACGACGTTGCGCCGGATGAGGGACCGGGCTTCCCCGGCCATGAGTCGGGGACTCAAGGGCAAAGTCGTCAGCACGGCGAACAACTCGGCCAACGCGGTTGCCGCCACGCAGAAGTCGAACTCTCCCTCGTGAGACCGACGCAACTGCTCCGCCGCACGACCATGCTGTGGAAGACTTTCCACGAGTGCAGCAACCAGGAGCGAAGTTTCGAAGAGAACCTTCAGGAGGTCAGCGCACGCGTCCTGGCGCCACGGACCGCCCTGATATGCTCGATGAGGTCAAAGTCCTCGGAGCCCGTGTCGAGGTCGGCCGTGCAGACGAGCAGGCCGTCCTTCTCGGCCAGGACAGACTCGTTGGAGACGGGTCGCAGAACGACCTCGTGATCCTTGGTGTCTAGCCACAGCTCGGTGCCGGCCTTCAAGCCCAGCCGCTGACGGATGGCCTTGGGAATGAGGATCCTGCCGAACTTGTCCATTGTAACGTTCATCGAGTGCTCAAATTGCCATGCGGCGGCAGTCGACGCGCAGGCGATCGTGGGTAAGGCTCTGAAGACTCTCGACGGGCGACATGACGACCTCCGGGTTCGAGGGACGGTGCGATGCCCTTCTCTTCCATTGTACCCGTAAAGCCTGACCTCATTCCAGCGATCGCACTTCACAGAAGGCCGAAGGCGTCCAGGACGGCGCGCGCCCCCAGGAGGAGCGTCACCGCCACGACCAGCCCTCCCAGCAGGTTCGCCACGGAGCCGTTGGCGTGGCACCCCATCGACCGGCGGTCGTTGACGACGAGGAGCAGAAAGATCGCGACCGCCGGGAGGAGGATGCCGTTAGCGGCCTGGGCGAAGAGGATGGCGGGGACCGGGCGGACGCCGGTGACGGCGAACACGGCGCCAGCCAGCAGGACGAGCACCCACACGGTGCGCACTCGGGGAGTCCTCAGGTCGCGCGGCCAGCCGAGCGCGCCCGCCGTCGCGTAGGCGGCGGCGAGAGGCGCCGTGATGGCCGACGTCACGCCGGCGGCCGCGAGGCCGATCGCGAAGAGCGCGGTCGCCCATCTCCCGAGCGTTGGCTCCAGCAGGCGCGCCATGTCGGCGGCGCTCGCCACGTCATCAGCCCCTGGCAGCGTGACCGCCGCGGTGACCACGATCGCCATGCTGAGGGCGCCCCCGAACGCGATCGAGAGCGTGAGATCGCGCCGAGCGGCGGGCAGGTCTGCGACCCCCGCCCACTTCTCCCGAACGGTGGCGGCGTGCAGGAACAGGTTGTACGGGACGACGGTCGTGCCGACGAGCGCGATCGCGGTGAGCGCCGAGCCGGAGGGGAGCGTCGGCACGAAGAGCCCGCGGGCCAGGCTCTCCGTCTCGGGTAGCAGGGCGATCGCGGTGGCCGCGAACGCAATCCCCATGACGACCACGAGCGCGATCATGGTGCGCTCGACCGCCCTGTAGCTCCCGGTCCACAGGAGCGCGGCGGCCGCCGCCGCGGTCCCGAGCGCCCACGCGCGGAGGGATCCAGGACCCAGTTCCTCGAGCCCGAGGGCCGCGCCCAGCAGGTTGCCGGTCTCGTAGGCGGCGTTGCCGATCGCGATCGCACCGATCACGAGCGCGATCGCCGCGATCCGGGCGGCGCCCGCGTAGCGACGGCGGATCGCTTCGCCGAGCCCGGCCCCCGTAACCAGGCCGAGCCGCGCCGACATCTCCTGGAGGACGATGGTGGCGACCGTCGAGAAAAGGAGCGCCCAGAGGAGGGCGGTGCCGAACCGCGCACCGGCGATGGTCGCCGAGGTCACGGTGCCGGGGCCGATGAAGGCGGCGGTGACGAGCCACCCCGGACCCACGTTCCGCCACCACCGCCGACGCCCAGCGGTCACGCCGGACGGGTCAAGCCCTGGCCTTCCGTCGCGCTTCGCGCTCCCGCGCAATCCTTTCGGCCAGAAAGACTTTGAGCAGCGATTGATACGGAACGTCCCGCTCGTTAGCGAGCGCCTTCAGCTCCGCGAGCATCGCTTCAGGCAATCGAACCGAGATGGTGGTCGTGGACGGTTTGAGGGCTGGGAATGAACCAGGCACTGCTCGATCCCAATCGAAATAGTCCACTACGTCATGCTCGGCCCAGAACGCACGTTCCTGGTCCTCGCTTCTGAACCGAGGGGGCTGCTCAGCTTTCTTTCTGGCGCTCATATATCCTCCTTTCGCGGCGACTCATGTCCCGGACCGATATGGGCCAAATAAGTGTTCCGCGAATGGTGAAAACCACTGTCAACAGCCGTCCGCCGGTCGTCTGGCCGAGCGCAGCGTACCGATTTTCCTGGCGAGTCCTCTTCGCCGACGCCACCTGCACCGGACGGTTGAAGAACACTTCCTCCGTCTCACCCTGAGTTACGCCGTGTTGCTCCCAATTCTTGTCTGCATTTCCGGCATCCCACTGGAAGCCGGTGCAGTTGGCCAATTCATACGGGAACTCGGTCACCCGGAAGTATATGTGCGGTATATACGGCGAGTCGAGCCGGCCGACCAGCAGGTTCGACGCCTGACAGGATACCCTCTCAGTCCGTCCACCAGTTCTCCACCATCTCGCCGTCCCCGGGACCGGTGTGAGGGGCGCCGAAGGCGAGGATCTCGATCCCCTCGGGACCGGCCTCGAAGCAGCGCATCTTCTCGGGCGCCACCCGCACGGCATCCCAGGCCTTCAGCTCCCTCACCTCGTCGTCGATCTTCACCCGCCCGCTGCCACCGACGATCACGTAGAGCTCCTCCTGCACCTTGTGCTTGTGCCCGAAGGGAGCGCGGAAGCCGGGGGCGAGCCGCTGGTAGCTGACGCCTGACTTCTGCATCTCAAGCGGCTCGTTGGCGAAGCGGGCCTCGATGTTCGGGGCGTGCCCGAACTTCGGCGCCTGATCCTCGACTTCCTTCAGGTTCACGATCGTGTATCCGGGCATGGGATCCTCTCCTTCTAGCAGGTGCTAAAGAAGCGACAACTGCTCTCCGTCAAACCGCGACCCGCCCTGAAAACAGGGGTCGCCCGGGGGCGGAGCTCTGGGCGACGAGATCAACGCTCAGCGGAATGAAGCCGGATCCCGAAGACCGCCTCGGCCGGGTCGTCGCCAATCGGCACGGACTGGGTCACGGCGCCACGCTTGAGATCGATTCGATGAATGGCCGCCGGTCCATGTCCCCCCACGAGGAAACTCGTCGCGCTCAGTCGGGCCAGGCCGCGAACGAACGGTGAGGCCCCGGGAACGGGGATCCTGCGCTTCTCTCGATCGCCATCCAGGTCCTCGACGACCAAATGGCCCTTATTGCTGTCGTTGTAGAGCAAAGTCCGCCCCTCCAACCACACGTTGTGATTCGGGACCGCAATGCCCTTCTCTTGCGTCAGGACTTCGGTTTGCCCCCCTGAGCTCAGGCTGACGATGGCCGAGGAGGAACCAGAGAGTGACCCGACCGGTCCTTTCACCCGGCGCCCACGTCCGGACCGGAGCGGTGGGAGGCCGAGCCACCGGACCATGGCGCCCACCTGGCCCGCGACCCACGCCCGACGGTAACCGGCCGGCGAGAGGATGCGCCCAAGGGAGACGAGAATCCCACCGTCCGGAGCCGGGGCGACGCCGTTCAGGTGGACGACGTTGGGCACCCCTGCTCGCATTGTTTCTGGATCGCGATAATCCAGCTCCCGGTTGACTGGTGGCAGCCGCTTCAGGCCGAATGTCTCTCGGAGCAAGGAGTCGCGTCGCCACTCCCACACCATGACGATGTCGCCTTCCCAACTCATCTTGGCCAGCAGGTCGGCGTTCGTGCAGCACACCCACACACCCTCGGAATCGGCGTGCAGTCCGTGAATCCCCCCGAACCAGCGATGCGTCAGCTCGCCGCGAGGGTTCCACTCGAGATCGAAGAGCAGTAGCCGATCGGCGTTGGCCAGCACGAGAAGGTCTCCATGGACGGCGATGCCGCGCGCCCCTCGGAGTCCACCCCTGGGATTGGGATCCCGCGCCCGATGAAGGCTGTCGGGAAGGACGGATCGTCGCAGAGTCGCTCCCGTCGCCAGGTCGAGCTCGTATACGAATCTACTGTTTCGCTCGGGATCGGCGTAGCGCACGATCGTTGTGACGATCACTCGTTTGGACATGCTGGCGGTCGAAGATACGCGCTCGGCCCGCGGGTGGCGCCGGTCGATGATCAGCGCGTCGGAAGCACCTCATAGAAAGCCTGCATGCCCCCCCTCATATGATCGTCGACGTGACAATGGAACAGCCACGTCCCCGGATTGTCCGGCCGCATGTCGATCTCCAGCGACTCGCCGGGCAGGAGACCCAGCGTGTCCAGGCGCTGCCCCGCCTCGAGCCCGGTATTGCCGTGCCAGTGGACCGTGTGCAGGTCGGTCTCGTTGCCGAGGCCGAGCACGTACCAGCGGACGCGCTCGCCCACCCGCATCGTCATCACGGGGAGGTTCCCGTAGACAGTGCCGTTGATGGCGTGGAGGAGGTTGCTTTCGACGAATCCCCCGTCATCGAGATCGATCCCCTCCGGGGCGCCGGCATGGGCCCGGATATTGGCTTCCAGATACGGGCTCTGGTTCTCGTCGTAGATCTTGAACAGGGTGACGAACTCGCGATCCACGTCGACAGGGGTCGCGTCCGGCCGTGCGCGATCCCGCGCCGTCACCAGGATCGCCCCGATCAGGCCGGCGTTGGTGTCGCGCGGCGAGGAAGCGTGGGAATGATAAAGCCACGCCACCGAGGTCGGATCGCCGGGGCCCGGACCTGCGCGCTCGGGAACCGGCCACACGTACGTGTGGGTGC
>JBOHRQ010000041.1:0-20593 GCA_050732875.1 Gemmatimonadota bacterium
GATCGGGAGCGACGCCGGGCGGCGGCGCGAGCTGCGCCCGCGAGGCTCCCCGAAGCAGCCGCCGGTAGCCCTCCATGCGCTCGGCCAGCCCGGGCGGCAGGCCGGGGTCGGCGAGCGTCCTCTCGAGTGCCGACGCCAGGCTGTCGGCGGCCTGACGAAGCCGCTCGTCGACGCGCTCGTCGGGCTGCTCACCCGGCTGCTCCCCGGCCTGCTCGGCCGGGGTTTCCCCTGCCCGCTCACCGGAGCCGTCCGCGCTGTCCGCTTCCCGCCGCTCCCGCTCCTCGGCTTCGTCGATGATGTCGCCCATGCGGTCCGCGGCGGCCTGCCGGTCCGCCCGCGCCTGTTCGGCGAGCCGGGAGCGATCGGCGACGATCGCCGTCCGCCACGAGCTCGAAGCGCGCCCCCCGGCCAGGTCGAGAACGATCGCACGGTACCTGAGCGTTTCCCCGGGCGCGGCATCCTGGGCCAGCGGCACGGCCCCGGAGAGCGTCGTGTCGCGGGCGCCGGCCGGATCCCCGAGCGATCCCGAGCGGCCGTCGTTCGTCTCCCACGTCATCCGGCCCAGGCCCGCGGCCGACCCGGCCCTCGCCTCGACCCATGCGCGGACGGCCGTCAGCACGGTCGGGTCCTCCGCGGGGAGGAGGACGTCCACCCACGTGGACCCTTCGGCGGCGATCCGGAAGGGCTCGCTGGAAACCGTGGTGCCGTCGGCGCCCCGCACCACGACCCGAGCCGAACCGGGAGGCGGGACGACAGCGCCCGAGAAGGATGCCCCGCCGATCTCGAGCTTCACCCGGCGCTCATCTCCGACCACGAGGACCGCGTCGGTCAGCGGCCGGCTCGACTCCCCCTGGAGCTCGAGACGCGTGCCTCCCGGGACGGTCCGCCCGACGAGCGGGAACCACGGGCCATCCGGCGTCCGCCCCTCGAGGCGCACGATCGCGAGCGGAGCGCGCACCGAAACGCGGTGGACGGCGCTCGTGAACGGGCCGTATCGAACGCGGTACTCGGTGTCGGCGACGATGGCGTCCCAGCGCCAGGAACCCGAAGGGGCCGAGGCCAGCGTCTCGGCCGACCAGAAGCCACCGGGAGACCGGCGCTCGAGGACGAGAGCGGCCTCCAGGGCGGGCCCGGCGAAACGCGCCTCCCCGTTTAGCCTGGCCCCGGGTTCCACCTCGACGTCGCCGGGAGCGATCCGCCAGGCGACCGCGGGGGCCCGCCAGATGGAGGACGGCGCGCCGAGGGAGGCCTTCACCCTCCGCGCAGCGTCGGGTGTCGTGAGGGCCGCCAGCGCCACCAGGCCGGCCAGCGCGAAAGCGATCCGACGTCTCTGGCTCGCCGTCCGGCGCTCCTCCTCGCCCAGCGCCTCGTCGAGGCGTGACTCGCCCCGCCTCTTCAACCAGCGGCGGGCCGCCACCCGGCGCTGGCCGGCGAGCGACCCCGCCACTGGCGCTTCCAGCCCGGCAGCCCCCCCGCGGGTCTGGGGGAACAGGCGGTCGATGCGCCGGGCGATCTCGCGAGCCGAGGGCCTGTCGATCCAGGGGCGGGCGATCGCGATGGCTCCGGCCAGCAGGACGATCGCGCCGGTCGCGTAGCCCACCGGCCGCCAGGCCGATACGGGCCCCACGAGACCCTCCCAGGCGATCATCAGGATTACGGCAGCCGGAACCAGGGCCACCGCCGTCCAGGACAGCGTCCGGCGTCGGCGCCTGCGCGCCCCCGCGGCGAGGTTCAGCAGCTCGTTCTCCATGATGGAATGCGCTCGCGGCCGGACCGTGGATCGGCGCGCGTCTCCAGGAGAGAAACGCGCACTACGGGTGCGGCGCTCAATCCGGGACGGTTGCAGGCTCCTGGCTGACCCCTTTCAACGGCCGGGTCAGGGTCGGTAGTTCACGCCGATCGAATACACGTTCTTCGTGTAGAAGTCGTTGAGGGTGATCGATTCGTTGCGGTACCGCCCGTAGCGCGCCTCGATCGAGTAGTCGGGCGTCACGTCCTTGACCAGACGTATCAGGAACACGTTGTCCGCGGCCGCGTCGCCGATGTTGATGGAGCCCGCCCCCTCCAGGTTGGGCACGGGCTCGCTGAACGTCTTGAGATCGACTCGTCCGTAGAACTGCAGCAGCATCTCCCACGGCAGCCGCCGCAGCACCTGCAGGCCCATGGAATGACTCAGGTACGAGAATCCGAACGAGTTCGAGTCGTTGTAGCGGAAGCGGTAATCCGCCTGGATGGATATGTCGCCCAGCCACGTCAGCTCCAGCCCGAGCTGGTGCAGTTGATCCGCCTGCCGCTCCCGGGTGGGGCTCAGGAACACGTTGCTCGGGATGGCGTCCGTGGGCTCGATCACGGCCCGCCCCGGATAGCGGTACCGGTCGAGCGAGTACGTCCATGTCGCCTGCAGGTCGGGCCCGAACTCCTTGGCCAGCGACACGAAGCCGCCCACGCCGTCGCTGCCGAAGACCGCATCCAGGTTCTCGAAGTCGACCGTGCTGGCCCGCGCCCCCATCTCGAGCCGCGCAGCGCGATCCTCAGCCAGCGGTTGCAGGTCCACGACCGTGTTCGCGCTGCCCATCAAGCGCGTGAAGCCGTCCTCGTTGAAGAGGAAGAACTCGTCGGTCCACTTGCGGTTCTTGACCCCGAGCTGGCCGCCGAAGGCGACCCTCTCGCTGACCCGCCGCAGATACCCCACGCTCCCCTCGTTCACGAACTGGTTCCCCAGCTGGAAGTCCTCCCGGTCGACGAATCCGAAGTGACGCTTGAAGCCGCCCTGGTACGACAGCGTGAGCCGCTGCTGCCCGCTCGCGCCCCAGCGCAGATCGCCCCGATAGGCGACCCGCGCCACTTGCGACCGAACGGGATCGTCGAGCTGCTCGTTGACGTTGTCGTCGAACTCGTACGTGAACCGGAGGTCCTGCTCGTAGTCCCAGGCGCTCTGCGCCCCCGCGCTCACCGGGGATACGGCAAGCCCCAGCATCAGCATGGCCGAGGCAACCCCGAACCCGGCCCGGGGCGGCCGGCTCCGTGTCGACGAACAACGTTTCATGACGGCTTCCTCCTGCGGACTAAGGATAAAACTCCTCCAATCGCTGTGCGAACAGCCGCTCCAGGTTCTGATAGCCGGTGCGCCGCTCGTTGAGCTCGATACGCGTGCGCTGGAGCTGACGGATGCTGGCGTCGGGATCCTCGAGCGCCGCTCCCAGCTCACTGGCTCCGGCGCTCCGGTCCTCGAGGATCGCGTCGAGCTGCCGGCCGCTTCCTCCGCGGTCGTCCCACAGGTCGAGGTCGCCCTTCAGCCGGCGGAACTCCTCCATGGTGCGCTTGCGCTGCTCGGCGCGAACGATCTTGTTCTCGATCGCGGAAATGCGCTGGTCGATGCGCTCGATCAGGTCCCTCGCGATCGCCAGCTTGACCCTGAGCTCGGACGGGTCGTCGCGCGGATCGAAGGTAATGTCCAGGAGCAGCAGATTCTCTTCCCCGGACTCCAGCGCCAAGGCGATCTCATCGCGGGCCGGGATGTACTCCTGGAGCCGATCCACGAGCCGGCTGATCTCCGCGGCCGTCTCGTCGGTCCGTGGACGACTGGTCAGCTCCTCGATCCGCTGGCCGGCCTCGGCGATTTCTCGGTTGTAGGCGAGGTAGAGATCTGTCTGAAGGTCATGCACCTGCTCGTAAAGCACACGCAGCCTTCGCGCCAGCCCGGTGATCTCGCGCGAGGCGTCCAGAATCTGGTTGGAGAGCGCCTCGAACCGCGCGCTACCCGGACGGGCGTCCCGCTTGGCCTGGCTCAATGAGCTGGCACGCTCCTCGTAGGATCGAAGCTGGGCTTCCAGTCGCGTGATGTCGGTCTCGCGCTCGTCGATCAAGCGGCGCAGCTCAGGGATCCCGGGCCCTTGCGCGACGCCGATCTCCACCCGCCCGCCGACCAGCCCCAGCGCCAGGAGCAGGACACAAGCCCCCTGCGCCGGCCAGCGATGAAAGGCGGATAGACTGGCCATGTTCAGCGGCCCCTAGTCGTTTGCCGTGATGCCATATTTCTCCAGCTTGTAATACAGCGCGCTCGTCTTGATCCCGAGCAGCTCGGCCGTTTTCGTCTTGACGCCGCCCGCCTGCTCCAGCGCCCGCTCGAGCATCGAGCGCTCGAGCCGCTCGAGCGCCGCGTCCAGCGGAACGGTCCCCACCGGAGGAGCCCCGAAGGAGGCTTCAGAGGAGCGCGGGGCGAGCCGGTCGTCCAGCGGGAACGCCTCGGGCCCCAGGACCCGGCCATCGCACAGGACGATGGCCCGCTCCAGCATGTTCTCGAGCTCGCGGATGTTTCCCGGCCAGTCGTAGTTGTGCAGCAGTTCGAGCCCGCGCTCGCTGATCCCATCGATCGGCTTTCCCATCTCGCTCGAAATCGACTCGATGAAGTGCTGCACCAGCGGCAGGATGTCCTCCTTCCGCGCGCGGAGCGGAGGAACCTCGATGGGTATGATGTGGAGGCGGTAGAACAGATCCTCGCGGAAAGCTCCGCCCTCGACGAGCGGGCGGAGGTTCTGGTTCGTCGCGCTGATGATCCGGACGTCGACCTGAATCGTCTCCTCGCCGCCGACGCGCTCGATCTCCTTTTCCTGCAGCACGCGCAGCAGCTTGACCTGTACCGAAGGGGGGATGTCGGCGATCTCGTCGAGGAAGAGCGTCCCCCTGTGCGCCAGCTCGAACCGGCCCTTGCGCTCCTTGATCGCGCCCGTGAACGCTCCCTTCTCGTGTCCGAAGAGCTCCGACTCGAGGAGGCTCTCGGCCAACGCCGAGCAGTTCACCTTGATGAACGGTCCTGCCCGACGCGGACTCTCCCGATGAATCGCGCGGGCGATCAGCTCCTTGCCGGTCCCGCTCTCGCCGTAGATGTAGACCGACGACGGGGTTTCGGCGACCTTCCGCACCTGCTCGAAGATGTCGCGCATGGCCCTGGAGGCCCCTACGATGTCGCCGAAGTGGTGCTCCACCTCCGCCCGCAGGTACTCGGTCTCCGCGCGCAGCTGGTCCCGCTCCAGCCGCAGGTCTCGGGTTTCGAGCACCCGGCCCACCTTGACGCGCAACTCGTCCGTGTCGAACGGTTTGGTGATGAAGTCGGCGGCGCCGCGCTTCATCGCCTCGACCGCGATGTCGATGGTCCCGAAGGCGGTGATCAGCATCACGTCGGGATGCCCGGGGAGCGGGCCGTCGTGGATGGCGTCCAGCAGCTCGAGACCGGTCATGCCGTCCATCTTGTAGTCGGTGATCACCAGGTCGAACGTCTGCTCGCGGCAAAGCGCCAGCGCGTGGTCCCCCCCGGGCGCGACGGCGACGACGTGGCCGCCGCGGGTGAGCATCTGCTCGAGCCCTTCGCGCATGGTCGGGTTGTCCTCGACGATCAGGATGCGGGCCACTTCCACCTCCCCCTCATCCGCTCACCGCCGCCGATGGCTCCGCCGCGCGGAACCGGGAGGCGGCGGCGCTGGCCGCGGGCAGCACGACAAAGAACGTCGTCTTTTCGCCCGGCACGCTCTCGACCCAGATCTCGCCTTCGTTCTCCTCGATGATGGAGCGGACGATCGACAGCCCCAGCCCGGCCCCCGTGCCCTTCGTGGTAAAGAACGGATCGAAGATCTGGTTGATGCGGTCGGACGGGATGCCAGGCCCATAGTCCCGGACCACGATCCGGATCCGCTCGCTTGCCTCGTGAGCCTTGATCTCCACCCGACCGCCCTCCGGCGAGGCCTGGATCGCGTTCTTGACGAGGTTCACGAGCGCTCGCTTGATCTGGTCGACATCGGCGTAGACGCGCAAGTCGGAGTCGGCCAGCTCGATTTCGATCCGGACCTCCCTGGCCTGCCCGTCGCCGGCAAGGAGGAAGCCGATGTCGTCGAGGGCCTCGCGCAGGGCGAAGGGCTCGAGGACGGGACGCCGCGGGCGGGCGTAAACGAGGAACTCGTTGACGATCGTCTTCAGGTTCTGGACCTCGCGGATGATCTTGTCGAGATGCCCGCGCCGCGCGTCCTGGTCCGGGAGGTCGTCCCGCAGGAGCCCGGCGAAGATCTCTATGCCGCCAAGCGGGTTGCGGATCTCGTGCGCCACGCCGGCCAGCATCGTTCTCAGATGCCGGTCACGGCGGACGATGCCGCGACGCATGTTCTCCATGGCGTCGCCCAGGTATCCGATCTCGTCGCGGGACTCGATCGTCACCGGCTCGCTCATCTCGCCGCGCTCCATCCGCTCCGCTGACCGGACCAGCTGGCCGATGGGCCGCGAGAGCGAACGGGCGAAGAGAAAGCCCACCAGGATCGTGAGGGCGATGGCGACCGCCGTGAGCAGGATGGTCATGCGCCGGAAATCCTGGAAGACGTCGAGGAACTCGACCGGCAGGTCCACCCCCAGCACGGCCACGACCTCGCGGCGGGTCCCCTGCGGATCCACGAACCCGATCAGCGGTGCCATCGCGGTCTGGTAGACGTTCCCCTCGGGATCCCGGAACGGGACGGTGATGACCGCCTCGCCGCCCAGGGCGCGCTCGATCTCGGGGCCGTAGTTCTCGAGGGCCGGAAATACCGACCCGACGTCCATGCGGGTCGTATCGGTCGTGGCCCGGATGCGCAGGTCGCGGTCGAAGATGTAGGCCGCGTCGATTCCGAACCGGTCGCGGATCCGCTGCAGCTCCTCCTGGGCAATGGCGCGGGTGTTGGGCCCGAGGTCGGCCACCACTGCCTGGATCAGCCCGGGGTCGTTGAGGACGATGCCGCCCGCCTGGGCCACGGCCTGGAGACGGTTCTCCATCTCCCGCCGGACGTGCCCGGTGGCCACCCGGTACCAGATCATGGCGCTGAGGACGATCAGCCCCGTCACCAGCGCGATGAAGGTGACGATGAGCTTGGTCCGGATCCGGTTTCGGCGCTCCATTGGTCGGCCTATCCCAAAGTCCAAGCTACGGTTAGATGGTGGTATATGTCAAAGCACATTAATCGCCTCTAAACGCGGTCCAATCGGATGCACGACCCGCGCCCCGGGGGAGAAGGTCGCTCAGGTCGCCCATTCTCAGCAGCCTGCGCATCAGTGGGTGAGAGCGTAGGCGATGATATTCGCCCCCATCTCCAGCGCCTGCCTGCGCACCACGGCCGGGTCTCCGTGGACGTCCGGATCCTCCCAGCCATCGCCCAGGTCGGTGTTGAAGGTGTAGTACACCACCAATCTCCCGTTGTGGAATACCCCGTACCCATGCGGGGGTCCGCCGGCGTGCTCGTGGATCTTGGGAAGCCCGTCGGGAAACGCGAACGCGATCCCGTAGATCGGGTGATCGACCGGCAGCTCGACCAGGGGTTCGTCGGGGAAGATCCGGGAGATCTCGCGCCGGAGCGATTCGTCGATCCCGAAGTTGTCGTCGGCGTGGAGCATGCCTCCCGAGGTCAGATAGCGACGCAGCGCCGCGACCTCTTCGACGGACAGCCGGATCTCGCCGTGGCCGGTCAGATAGAGGAGCGGGTAGCGGTCGAGCTCCGGGTCGGTGGCCTCCACGACGGCCTCCCGCTCGGCGACCGAGAAGCCGAGCTCCTCGCGCACGAACCCGAGCAGGTTGGGAAGCGAGGTCGGGTTGGCGTACCAGTCGCCCGGACCGTATTGGAGCCGGGCCACCGTGAGCGCTGTCTCGGGCGGGGTGTCGAGTCGCCCCGCGAGTCCCTGCCCCCGCACCGGGGGCGGCGTCGCGAGAAGCGCCAGGACGAGGCAGGTCATCGCCGTCTGCCTGGGGACCTCAAGGCTCACGACGGGGACTCCTGCGCCGCGTGCACGGCCGCGTAGATGGCGTTCCGCTCGCCCGGATATACCGCCGAAAGGACCTCCACCAGATCCCGCCGGGAGAGCGATCGGCCGACTTCGAGCGACCGCAGCCGATCGAGAGCTTCGGGCCACGGGATGGCTGTCACGCGAGGCGCCTCGGCCCCCCGCACGACGACCACGCATTCCCCGCGCAGGGGCTCCTCCCGGGACGTGATCTCCGCCTGGACCTCCTCGGCCGTGCCGTCCACGAACTCCTCGTGGACCTTCGTCAGCTCGCGGGCCAGGACCACCGGGCGCTCGGGATCGACGGCGACGATCGCCGCCAGGGTGGCGGCCACCCGGCGCGGGGACTCGTAGACCACGATCGTCTCGCTCCGGCCGAGGGCCTCGCCCCACCAGGCCTCGCGACCCCGTCTGGGGGCGAATCCCAGAAACGTGAAGCGGTCGGTCGGCAGCCCGCTCGCGGCCAGTGCGAGCAGAAACGCTGAAGGACCCGGCACCGGCACGACCGCGAAGCCGCGCCTTCGCGCTTCGCTCACCACACGGAACCCCGGATCCTGGATCGCCGGCATCCCGGCCTCGGAGACGAGCGCCACGTCCGCGCCCCCCTCCAGGCGTTCCAGCAGGCGCGGCATGGCGCGCTCGGCCGAATGATCTTCGTAGACGAGGAGCTCGGGCACCGGGAGCTCCAGCCACGCGAAGAGCTTCCGGCAGGTGCGCGTGTCCTCGCAAGCGACCAGCGGGACCTTCGCGAGCACCGAGCGCGCCCGCTCCGCCATGTCCTCCCGATGGCCGATCGGGGTGCCTACGAGATAGAGCGTGCCTCCGCCGCGCGTCCTCAATCGGATTCCCTCCGGATCGACGCGCCCAGCGACCGGAGCCGCTCCTCGATCCGCTCGTACCCCCGGTCGATCTGGCCCACGTTCTGGATCACCGACTCGCCGCGCGCCGCCAGCGCCGCGATCAGCAGTGCCATGCCCGCGCGGATGTCCGGGCTCGAGATCAGCCCGCCGACGAGCGGGGTGGGTCCGCTCACGACGGCACGGTGCGGGTCGCACAGGATAATGCGCGCACCCATCCGCTGAAGCTGGTCGACGAAGAAGAGCCGGCTCTCGAACATCTTCTCATGGATCAGAATCGTCCCCCGGGACTGGGTCGCGACGACCACCATGATCGAGATGAGGTCGGCCGGGAACCCGGGCCAGGGCGCGTCATCGATCTTGGGCACCGCGCCGCCGGCGTCATCGACGACGCCGAGATCGATCCCCGGCGGCACCCGGACGTCGTCGCCCTCGATCGCGAGCTCGACCCCCAGCCGCCCGAACCCCAGCCGGATCATCGACAGGCTATCGACGCCCGCGCCCCGGATCACCAGCTCGCCCCCTGTCGCCGCCGCCAGGCCGATGACGGAGCCGACCTCGATGTGATCCGGTCCCAGGCGATGGGTCGCCCCTTCGAGGCCCTCGACGCCGTCGATCTCGAGCCGGTTGGAGCCGATCCCGCGGATCCGTGCCCCCATCGCGTTCAGCATGCGGCATAGACCCTGGACGTGCGGCTCGGAAGCGGCGTTGGCGATCCGCGTGGTCCCACGCGCGAGGACGCCCGCCAGGAGCGTGTTCTCGGTCGCCATCACGCTGGTCTCGTCGAGAAAGACATCCGCGCCCGTGAGACCGTCGGGGGCGCGCACGACGTATTCCCGCTCCCGAACCTCGATCTGCGCCCCCAGCGCGCGGAAAGCCAGCAAATGCGTATCGATGCGCCGCCGGCCGATCCGATCTCCGCCGGGCGTGGGCAGGTGCGCCTCCCCCCGCCGCGACAGGAGTGGACCCGCCAGCAAGAAGGAGCCCCGGATCCGACGCGCCCGGTCGAAGGCCGTCTCTCCCTCGACGCCGGGCCGCACGACGCTTGTGTGAGGATCCGGACGCTCCACGCCACACCCAAGTCCCTCCAGCAACTCGAACATCGTCCGGATGTCGCTGATGTCGGGCACGTTCTCGAGGGTGACCGGCGCGTCGGCGAGAAGGGTGGCCGCCAGGCACGGGAGTGCCTCGTTCTTGTTGCCGGCCGGCGTCGTCTCGCCGCCGACCGGCCGCCCGCCTTCGACGATGAAGCGTTCCATTCTCAACGACCGCCTACGGCGAGGATCCCGCGCTCGATGCCCGCATGGTCCCTGTACGTCGACAGATACGCCAGCCCCGGTGCCGCCTGCACCAGATCGCGGGCGCGGGCGGCCTGTCCCAGGCCGACCTCGAACGCCAGCAGGCCGCCCGGACGGAGGCGGCCGGGAGCCGTCTCGACCAGCCGGCGGATCGCCTCCTCCCCCGTCGGGCCCGCGAAGAGCGCCTCCGGCGGCTCCCACCGCCCCACCTCGGGGGCGAGCGAGTCCCGCTCATCGTCGGCAAGGTACGGCGGGTTGGCGACGATCGCATCCATCTGCGCCCCATGACGCAGCGATTCGAACAGGTCGGCCGCCAGCCACAGCGTTCGCTCCGCCCGCGTGCTCCGTGCATTGGAGCGGGCCAGAGCGACGGCTGCGGGGCTCGCATCGATGCCCAGCACCATCTCCACACCCTCGAGCTCCACCGCGAGCGCGCAGGCGATGGCCCCTGAGCCCGTCCCGACATCGACCATGCGCCAGCCGGTCTCGGGCCTGGCCCCGCGCGCCGCCTCAGCCCGCGCCCACTCGAGCACGTGACCCACGAGCAACTCGGTCTCGGGGCGCGGGACGAGCACGCGGCGATCCACGTCGAGCTCGAGATCGCGGAATCCCACCCGGCCGACGATGTAGGCCACCGGCTCTCCCGTCAGCCGGCGCTTCACCAGCCTCCGGTAGGTCTCCAGTTCGTCGGGTGCCAGCGGGCGGTCGAAGTCGAGGTAGAGCTGGAGCCTGCCCATCCCCAGGACGTGGCCGAGGAGATGCTCCGCCGACAGGCGTGGCTCGGAAGCGCCCCGCTCCTCCAGGAACCGGGCGGTCGTCCGGAGGAGTGTCAGGACGGTCCAGCGGCGGGCGGTGCCGGACCGGCTAATGCTTGACCGCCAGGACGGCGTCCTCGTCCCCGTCCTCGTCCTGGAGGATCCATTCGATCGTCAGCGGGTGATCCGGGTCGCCGTTGACGTACGCCTCCACCGCCGGCACCTGGTCGGCATCTAGCTGTAGCGCGACCAGCCCTCCCGGGCGGAGGCGGGGAGCCGACTCGTCCAGGATACGGAGCAGGAGCTCGGTGCCCGAGGGCGACCCGAAGAACGTCTCCAGCGGCTCCCATCGCAGGGTCTCCTCGGAAAGCCAGCGCTTGTCCTCGGGATCGAGGTACGGGGGGACGGCCACCACGATGTCGAGACAGGGTTCGGGCCGGATCATCTCGAGCCAGTCTCCCGCGACGGCGTGCACCCGATCGGCCACTCCGTGGGTGCGCGCGTTGCGGCCGGCGAGCTCGAGCGCCGCGGGGGCGATGTCCACCGCCCACACGCGGTGCGGGCGGAGCGGTCCGAGCGCGAGCGAGACCGCGATGGCGCCGCAGCCCGTGCCCAGATCGGCGATACGCCAGCCATCCGCGGGGCGCCGCTTCCCCGCCCAGGCCTCGATCTCGTCGCACATCCGCTCCGACTGGAGACGCGGAAGGAAGACGTCGTGCGAGACCGCCATCAGGACTTCGCGGAAGTCCGCCACGCCGACGATGTATTGGTACGGCTCGTGGGCCTCGCGCCGGATGACGAGCTCATGAAAGCGCCTCTCGGCCTCCGGTGTGACGCGCTCGTCGGTCCGCTCCTCCTCCAGCTCATCGGGGTCTTCGATCCCCATCGCGTGCGCCAGCAGCCACAGCGCGCTGGCGTCGGGAAACTCGACCTCGCGGGCTTCCAGCCGGTGCTCGGCCTCTGCCAGGAGCTCGGCCACCGTCGGGCGATCGAGTGCCGCTCTCAACCGGCGATGCGCTCCGCCTGGTCGGCCAGCGACAGGGCGTCGACCAGCTCCTCGAGATCGCCACCCAGGATCTCGTCGAGTCGATAGAGGGTCAGGTTGATGCGATGGTCGGTCACGCGGCTCTGCGGGAAGTTGTAGGTGCGGATCTTGGCGCTCCGATCCCCCGTGCCGACCTGGGCCTTCCGGTCGGCGGCGCGCTCGGCCTGCTGCTCGGCGAGCCGCATGTCGAGGAGCCGGCTGCGCAGCACCTTGAGGGCCTTGGCCTTGTTCTTGTGCTGGCTCTTCTCGTCCTGGCAGACCACGACCAGCCCGGTCGGCAGGTGCGTCACCCGCACCGCGCTGTCGGTGGTGTTGACGCTCTGCCCACCGGGACCCGAGCTCCGGAAGACATCGATCTTCAGGTCGCCCTCGTCGATCTTCACGTCCACGTCCTCCGCCTCGGGCAGCACCGCCACCGTCGCGGCCGAGGTGTGTATCCGGCCCTGGGACTCGGTCTCGGGCACGCGCTGGACCCGGTGGACGCCGCTCTCGTGGCGCAACACGCCGAAGGCGCCCGCGCCGTGGACGATCGCGATCGCCTCGCGGATGCCGCCCGTCTCCGACGCGGAGGCGTCGATCAGCTCCACGGACCATCCGCGGCGCTCCGCGTAACGCGTGTACATCCGGAGGATCTCGCCCGCGAACAGGGCCGCCTCCTCCCCACCAGTGCCGGCGCGCACCTCGAGCACGGCGTCCTTGTCGTCCAGGGGATCGCGCGGGACCAGGAGCCGCTTCAGCTCCTCCTCCCGTCGATCGAGCTCGCCTTCGAGCTCGGAGATCTCGGCTCGCGCGAGCTCACGGAGATCGGGATCGTCGCTCTCCTCCAGGATCTCACGGTCCTCTGCCAGCCGCCGGCCTGCTTCCTCACGGCTCGCGGCCGCGGCCACGATCGGCCCCAGCCGCGCGTGCTCCTTCGCCAGCTCCCGCAGGCGGTCGGGGTCGCGGGAAACGGCGGGGTCGGCGAGCTCGGTCTCCAGCTCGCCGTGGCGCGCCCGGATCTCTTCGATGCGTTCGGTCAGGTTCATTGTCTGGTCGTAGCTCCGGAAACACGAAGAGCAGGGACGTTGGCCCTGCTCTCGCACCGTGTCCGGATGGGGATGCTAGGCTTCGGCCGCGGCCTCGACGCCCTCGTCTTCCGCCGTCGCGCCGGCGTCCTGTCCTCCCTGATCGAGACCGTACTTGGCGCGGAACTTCTCCACGCGTCCGGCGGTGTCGATCAGCTTCTGCTTGCCGGTGAAGAAGGGATGGCAGCTCGAGCAGATCTCGACGTGGATCTCGGGCACCGTCGACCGGGTCTCGATGATGTTGCCGCACGCACAGACGATGCGCGCATCGGTGTAGTCGGGGTGGATGTCTTTCTTCACGGGATTCCCCCTGTATCGGTTGCCTCGGAAACTAGCTCTTGAAATTACGTGTGGATCGCCTCGCGGACAACCGTGGCCCGCTCTCCGGGCGACGCGTCGGCAGACCGACGCGCACGCCCGCCGAGCAGGAGCAGTCCGGCCCACAACGCGAGCGCCGCCATCGGCGCCCAGTTGCCCCAGCGCGTGTAGAGGGTCGTGATCCCGGGCATCGGCAGGTCCGCCACGACGATCGCGGGCTCGTAGAGGCGCGTGCGCGCGCGGTACCGCCCGAGCGGATCCACCCACCCCGAGATCCCCGTGTTGGCCGCACGCAGATAGGAGATCCGGTGCTCCACCGAGCGCAGCGTGAGGTGGCTGGCGTGCTGGTAGGGCGCGGCCGTGGGTCCGAACCAGGCGTCGTTGGTGATGTTCACGAGGAAGTCGGCGCCCTCCTTCACGAGCCTGCGGCTGACGTTCGGAAAGACCGACTCGTAGCAGATCGTCGCGCTGAACCCGAACCCCTGGACCGACCAGACCGGCCAGGTGCGTCCGGGGGCGAACTGCCCCGTCCAGGTCGAGAGCTGCTCGAAGAAGCCCGTCGCCAGGTCGGGGACGAACGGGACGCGCTCGGCCACCGGGACCAGGCGGCGCTTGGCATAGCGGCCTTCGGCCAGCCCGTCCGCGCGCACGAGGTAGGCGGCGTTGTAGACCCGATAATCGCCGGCGGTCCGTCCGCTCCTTCCGTCCAGCGTGTCGGCGTCATTGGTGCCGGTGAAGATCGGCTCGCCGATCTCGGCAGCGAGGGCCGGCACCAGGGCCATCGCCCGGGCGTCGTAGCGCAGGTAGACGGGCACCGCGCTCTCCGGCCACACCACAAGGGCCGGGTCCTCGCGCTCGGCCAGGCGGGTCAGCGCGACCAGCCGGCGGAAGGTCTCGTCCACGAACGCCTCGTTCCACTTGACGTCCTGGGGCACGTTGGGCTGGATCGCGGCCGCCCGGAGCCGTGGCCACTCCTCCGCGGCGCGCTCCAGCTGGTCCAGGCGGACGGCGCCGTAGACGGGGACCACGGCGGCCAGGAGGACGACCATGCCGGCGACGACCGCTGGCCGGCTCCGCGGGGTCGGCCGGAGCAGCCGGTACATCCCCGCCGAGAGCGCCATCAGCCAGAGCGACAGCAGATAGACGCCGCCGAGCTCGGCGGGCTGGATCAGCAGCGGGTACCTCGCCAGGACATCCCCGACCAGGGCCCAGGTGAACCCCAGATCGCCGAACGAGCGCAGCCATTCCACGGCCGCCCACGCCAGCGGGAAGGAGAGCGCCACCGAGATCCCGCGACGCCGACCCAGCGCGACCATCAGACCGGTAAGCCCGGCGTTCGCCGCCAGGATCAGGATCGAGGCGAGATAGGCCGGTACCGCCATGGCGCTGAAGCCGCTCAAGCCCGCGATCCAGTACATGACCGCGCCGAAGTGGGCGAGTCCGAACAGGTAGCCGCCCAGAAACGCCCGCCCCGGCCGCATCCCCTCCTCGGTTTCCAGGAAGGCCAGCAGTGGCCAGGGGGCGATCAGCGCCAGGGGCAGCAGATCGAGGGGCGGGTAGGCGAGGGCCAGCAGGAACCCGCCCGCCGGAGGCCACCACCAGTGGGAGGCGACCGGCGGACGAAGCCGGCTCATGGCGGCGGTCCGCCGCCGGTCGGGGCGACCTCGACCTCGCGCCCCATCTCCGCCGAGCGCCGGGTCGCATCGAGCAGGCGCGCCAGGGCCAGCTGCTCGGACAGAGGCGGGGCTTCCTCGCGGCCCATCACGACTTCCGCGAAGAAGGCGATCTCACGCTCGTACGACTCCATGTACAGATTCCCTCCCCGGCGCGGCGAGGTCGGCGTCACGTTCACCAGGTTGCCGTGCATGCGCTGGTACACCCGGATGGGATCGAGGAGCCCCGATCCTTCCGTCCCCACCAGCGTGAAGAAGTGGTCGCGCTCGCCCAGGACCGCCTGCTTGCGGTCCCAGATCTGGTTCCAGGAGGTCTCGACCGAGATTGCCAGCCCGCCCGCGCAGCGCACCGACACGACCGCGGTGTCCTCCACGTCCACGCCCAGATGATGGTAGAACGACGCGCTGACGCGCTCGGGCGCCGGATAGTCGCATAGCCAGAGGGCCAGGTCCAGCATCGGGGCGCCGAGGTCCATGACGACGCCGCCGCCGGCCCGGCCGACCTGGTAGTACCACGTCTCCGGACGCGCGGCCTCGCGCCGCTTGTGCCAGCGCGCCCGGGCGTAGTAGACGTCACCGAGCGAGCCTTGCTCGACCGCCTCCTTGAGCAGGATCGAGTCGTCCCGGTAGCGGTTGTTCATGCCCACCAGCACGACCTTCCCGCTCCGCTCGCGGGCGGCGATCACATCGCCGACCTCCTCCGCGGTGAGGCCGAGCGGCTTCTCGCACAGGACGTGCTTCCCCGCCTCCAGACAGCGTACGACCGTATCGCGATGGAGATCGCTCGGCAGACAGACATCGACCGCCTCGACCTCGTCGATCGCCAGGAGCTCCTCGATCGTCGCCACGGCGTGGTCCACTCCCGCCCGCTCGCGGAGAGCCCGACGCTTGGGCGCTTCGTGCTCGCAGATCGCGACCAGGCGGGCCGTTCTCAGACGCCGATAGGCGGGCAGATGGGCGACCTGGGCGACCGCGCCTCCACCCAGGAGACCCACCCGGACCGGCTCGCGCCTCCCGGCGGTCGTGGAGCGTGAGGGCGCGGGCGCCGGACGAACGGTCGAATCGACCATCGGCGGCGTCAGAGTGCCGAGCGGGGGTGCAGCGACGCTCGAAGGCCAGAGGATTTCGGAGCCACGCTCTAGAGCTCCGACTCGATCTTCTCGATCAGCGCGTCTACCAGCTCCTCTTCGGGGATGGTATGCTCCTTCTGACCCTTGAGATAGAGGAGCCCCTTCTTCACCCCGCCGGCGATCCCGATGTCGGCCTCGCGGCTCTCGCCGGGACCGTTCACCGCACAGCCCATCACCGCGATCGTGATGTTCTTGTCGAGGTGAGCGGTGCGCCGCTCGACCTCGGCCGCCAGCTTGTGGACGTCGACGTCCGCACGTCCGCAGGACGGGCACGCGATGACGTTGATTCCGCTCGGTCGGAGATCGAGAACCTGAAGCAGCTTCCTGGCCACCCGGGTCTCGATCACGGGATCGTCGGCCAGCGAGATGCGGATCGTGTCACCGATCCCATCGGTGAGAAGCGAGCCGATGCCGGCGCAGGACTTGATCGTCCCCGCCTCGACCGGTCCCGCCTCGGTGACGCCGAGATGCAGCGGATAGTCGCGCTCGTCGGCGAACCGGCGATAGGCTTCGATCATCCGCGGTACGTGGGAAGATTTCAGCGAGACGACGATGTCCCGGAAGTCCATCCGCTCCAGGATCTCGCAGTGCCGCAGCGCCGACTCGACCATCCCCTGCGCCGTCGGGCCGCCGTCGCGCTCGAGAATGTCCTGCTCGAGAGACCCCGAGTTCACGCCGATCCGAATCGGCGTTCCCTTCTCCGTGGCCTTCTCCACGACCGCCTGGACGCGCTTCTCGCCCCCGATGTTGCCGGGGTTGATTCGCAGCTTGTCGACCCCGGCATCGAGGGCCAGCAGCGCGACCCGGTAGTTGAAGTGGATGTCGGCCACGAGCGGAATCGAAATGCCGGCCTTGATCTCGGGGAGAGCCTCGGCGCTCGCTTCGTCCGGGACCGTCACACGCACGATGTCGCAGCCGGCCACCTCGAGGTTCCGGATCTGGTTCAGTGTGCCCCAGACGTCGGTCGTCTTGGTGGTCGTCATCGACTGGACCGTCACCGGGGCGTCGCCGCCCACCGGCACCTTGCCGACCATGACCTGTCGTGTCCGGCGTCGCTCGAGCATGTCCTCCGCCACCTGGCGTTGAAGTACCAGAAACCCTGAACGCCTTGAAGTTACGCCGGTCCGGCCGGTCATCAAGCCGGCGCATCGGGGTCGCTGCCGATCGCTAGTAGACGTCCACCACGAACGCCGCGCCCGGCCAGCCCTGGCTGGTGTTCACGGCCCCCGCCGCGAGCGCCCCTTCCACCACCTTCCGCGGGGCGACGTAGACGATCCCGTACCAGCGCCCGGGCTCGCGCAGGAGGGGGCCCAGGTCGAGCTCGAAGGAACGCCCCGCCGGACGCCAGCCGATCGCCCACGGCGGCACGATGGCCCCCTCGCCGTGGCCGTCGGAGTACGGTCCCGGCGGCGGGGTCTCTCCCCTCCGGGAGGTGTCATCGGGCTCCCGCCGGAGGAGCAGCAGGAGGGGCCGCAGGGACGGATCGAGAACCCGGCCAGCCAGCGGGGTCTTCGACCCCGGCCACGCCAGCCTCGGCGGATCGATCTCCACGTAGCGCGACAGGAAGTCTTCGACGACGTAGACCGCTCCCCCTGCGGGGTCCGACGCAATCCCGAGGCCGACGTGGGTCCGGTGCGGGTCGAGGATCGTCTCACGATGGCCAGGCGACGCCATGAGGCTGCCATGGGCTTCGTTCACGTCGAAGGCGGGCCACGGGTCGGCCGTCCCGATCGGAACCAGGCCGCGCACCTGCCAGCGCGAGACGTTCTCCTGGACGTGGCCCGTCAGGCCGGCTCGGGCGAGCCGCTCGTAGGGAGCTTCGCCGAGCTGGCCGTAGTGGCTGAAGAAGCCGCCCGCGGCCATCGCCGAGGCGTGCCCCTGGGCGGCGACGCTCGCCAGGGAATCCAGACGCACGGCGGCCACGCCTGCCGCGTGGCGGTCCCGGTTGATGGCCGCCAGCAGGTCGATACGCGCCCCGGCATAGCGGTCCTGGATCGGGCTCATCGGTGGACCCGACTCCGGGGCCCGGTGAGGGGGGGCGACGGTCACGCAGGCAGCCACCAGGGCCAACCCCGCGATCGCCGCCGCGCCTGCCCGCGACGTGGCCCGCCCGCTCACGGATAGAGAGACACCACCTCGGTGCCCGGATAGTAGGTTCCCAGGATCTGACGGTAGTCCTGGCCGGCGGCGGCCCGTGCCATGGCCCCGACCTGACACATCCCGACCCCGTGCCCCCATCCGCCCCCCACCACGGTCAGCTCTTCGATGGTCGCGCCCTGGTAGACCGGTCGCAGCAGGAACTGCGTGCTGCGCAAGAGCCGGCCGTCGGCATCCGCGAACAGGCTCCGGATCTCGTTCTCGCTCACCAGATAGCGTCCGGTCGAAGTGATCACCTGGACGGCCAGGGCCCGTCCCTCCGGGGTGAACCGCACCACCTGCACGTCCGACACCCGTCCGACCCCCTGGGGTGGCACCGGCAGGAGCGCCGGAAGGTTCCGGTCGATGGTCTCCTGCAGCTCATCGGCGGCGTAGGTGGCCGTCCACCGGAAGTAGCGGGATCCCTGGCACCAGTAGCCGGCGTCCGGTCGACGATCGCTCACCGGAACGAGATACGGCGCCGGCGGATCGTCGAACACGAGCTCCACGCGCGCCGTCGAGCCGCCGCACGTCGAATGGTAATACGCGTCGACCAGGTAGCCCCGATAGAGTATGGCCAGGCCCCGCGTGGATCGCACCGCCCGCACGGCGAGCGAGTCGGCCTGCTGAGGCAGTCCCACGTAGGCCTGGTCGAGCACCGACCCGTAGACATCGAAGCCCAGCTCCGAACGGCTTCCCAGACGTTTGAGGGCATAGGTGCGCGCCGCTATGGCCTGAGCTTGCTGGGCTTCCCAGGCGCCTCTTCCGGGGCGACCCAGCTCCTTCGCGACGACACCCTCAAGATAGCGTTCGATCGGGAGGATGTTGATGGCGGTCACCGTGCCGTCCGGACGAAGCTGGAACTCGATCGCGCCGGCGTAGGTGACGCCGTCCAGGACCAGCGGGCCCGGCCCCAGGGGTTCCACCCGCAACGGCCCCACGTGCGGCTGGGAGAGGTATCCGTCGGGACGTCGCACGCGCAGCAGCGACTCGAAGGGAAGCTTGACCACGACCCAGGCGGGACCCGCGTCGACCACCGCGATGGGTCGGGTGCGGTCCTTCTCCGCGATCTGCCAGCGGCCGCTCCCGGCCACGGAGACCGCCGAGTCCCCGACGGTGATCCCGACCCGGATGACCGGCTCCGCCGACGGAAGCAGCGAGCCGATTCTCGTCTCGGGCAGTCGCCCCGGTGGCGTTCGTTCGCCACCGCAGGCGCTCAGGAACAGAAGGGGGACGGACAAAAAAAATCGCCCGCGAAGGGCGATTCCCCGACGACCCGCGATCACTGCTGGTCGAGCGAGCGACTCACGCGCACACCGAACTTGCCTTCCGCGACGTCATCCATGTCCAGATCCATGTCGAAGCCCCGCCTCTCGAACTGGGTGGAGGCCTGGATGCGGGAGTAGAGCAGGAGACCTCGCTCGACCCAGCCGAAGACCGTGGTGTCCCCATAGCGCGTGTTCAGCCACTGTTCGAGGCCGCTCCAGAAGTTCTCGCTGTCGGCGTACGCAACACCGGCGAGCGGAAAACCGAACGCGCGCGCGAAATCCTGTTCGTAGGCGCTGTAGCGGAGGTGCACGGGGGGGGCGCCGAAGTCGAAGCCCAGGAGGTGCGACCGGGCGGTCACCGCCTGTGACTCCCGCGTGGGGCCGACGCGCAGGGACGGCGCGTCCGACGACGCCTGCTGGGCCAGACCGTCGTCCCAGCCGCCGTAAACCAGGAGCGTCATCGCGCAGATCGCGAGAGATGGCACGGACGGACGGGACGGCATGTTCATAAGGGTAGTTATATCCCATGAAACCGCAACAAGTTCCGTGCCACTGGTCGCTGAAAACGCCAGTCCTTACCGTTGACACTAGAACGGCAGATCGTCGTCGATATCGTCCGACTCCGGCCATTCCACGTCGCGGTCGCCCCCGTCCTGTCGGTCATTCGACGGCACGCGAGCCCCGGATTCACCGCGGCCGGCTCCGGACCCGGCCGCGTCCAGCATGATCATCTGGTTCGCCACGACCTCCGTCATGTATCGCTTCTGCCCCGTCTTCTGGTCGTCCCAGGAGCGGGTCTGAATCCGCCCTTCGATGTACACCTTGCTTCCCTTGCGCAGGTACTGCTGGCAGATCTCCGCCAGCCTGCGCCAGGTGACGATGTTGTGCCACTCCGTTTCCTGGGTCTGTCCCTCTTCCCCGGAACGCGTCCAGTTCGTGGCCAGCGAGAACGTGGCCACCGGAACGCCGCTGGCGGTATGCCGCAGCTCGGGGTCGGCTCCCAGGTTCCCGATCAGCATTACCTTGTTCAAGCTTCGAGCCACCTGCTCCTCCTCGTGTTCGAATGCCGGTCTTTCGACGTTTTCCTGCCTCAGAACCTCTGTGTTATGAATCTCTCGTGCCATGCTTTTCGCCACAGCCCGACGGCCGCGAAGCAGACGATCAGGAACGATCCCCCCTTGGAGAGGAAGGGCAGAGGAAGGCCGGTGATCGGCAGCAATCCGGCCGTCATGGCGGTGTTGACCACCAGGTGGGAGGC